>DATJYJ010000292.1:0-4631 GCA_035578025.1 Verrucomicrobiia bacterium | reverse complement strand
CGGGCTTACCTGGAAGCTGGAGATCGCGCGAACGCGCTGCGATTGTCTCAGAATGCCCTGGAGGTATTAGGGCCGATGCAGCACCCGGAAGCGGCTGTGTGCCGTTTGACCGCGGCGTTGGCGGAGTCGCTGGAGCCGGCAGAGGTGGCGGCTGCGCTGGACGAGGGACGTCGCCTGGTGGAGGGCACGGTGCTGCTGACTCGGGTGGAGAGGGAGCGCCTCGCGGGCAGACTTGCGAAGCATGCTGGGGCCATCGCGACGTCGGCGGACGTACCGGTAGCTTAGTTTACATAATATCCGTTATCGGAAACTAAATGTGCGCTCCAGCCGGGATATCGCGGCGAATTCTCGTCCGGAATCAGGCTGCGCGCGCTACTTGCGGACATAACCGACGTTTGCCGACCGCACCGCGTTCTGGCGGTGAGCTTCATCGGAAAGCGCAGGCACGCCGCCCGCATCAACCCAGCGATTGTAGAAATTGAACAGCGCACAGATCGTGATGGCGTAATATATGGCCTCATCCGTCCAGCCGTAGGCATAGAGCGTCTGCATTTCGGCGGCAGTGATCTCCGGCGAATGATGGTTCACCCGGTCCACGAAGCGCAATAGCGCCTTCTCCTTTTCCGGCAGAGGAGCCGTCTCCAGGTCCCGGAGCACGGCCTCCACCAACTCCGCCCCACTGAATCCCGCTGTGCCCGTGGCATCCACCTCCCGCTGCAATAGAACCGCCGCGACCGCGGCGTGCGACTTCAGTCAAAACGGACAGTGGTTGCGCGCGGATGTATAAGCCGCGATCAGTTCGCGAAACCCGGGCGTGAGCGGACCGGCTTCGCGCAGAATCTCCTGCGTGAAACGAGCGAGATGTTCCGTGGCCCGCGGGCGGAAGGCGAACAGGTGCCAGATCTTGGAATACTCGGCGCCGGCCGCCTGCATCATGCGGACCGCGTCCAGATAAGGGCTCGGCTCACTGTGGTTCTCGACTTCCGGGAGAAACATCGGCGACCGGCCGTTGCGGGTCTCTTTCATGTCGGTTCCCTTAAAAAAGGAGCTTGAGCGCGAACTGGATCAGGCGCGGCGCACCGGCAGTCAGCACCTGATTGAAGTTGGGCGAGTTCATGTCCGCCACCGGCAGTCCGAAATTCGCGTGGTTCACGATGTTGAATGACTCGGCGCGAAACTGAAGCCGCACGCTCTCACGGATGGTGAACATGCGCGTGAGGGAGGCGTCGAAATCCGTGAACGCCGGACCGCGCGCGATGTTCCGTCCGGCGCTACCGAATTGCCCCGCCTGGTTGACTGGGTCCAAACGCTGGAACGCGGACGTATTCAGCCATGCGGCGAGCGTCTGCGGGCCGTTATTCGGATTGCCGATCAGGTTCGGGCGGCTCGCGGGGATGCCGGAGATCGGCGGGCTGTTGGCCTGCAACGAGACGTTGGCCGAATCGTAGACGGTAAACGGAGTAGCCGAATTGTGCGTCGCGATCAGGTTGAGCTCCCATCCGCCCAGGATGTGCCGGACCGGCGCGGCAGCGTCCCGCGGAACGTGCGGCTGCCAGGTGGCGCTCATCACCACGCGGTGCCGGGCATCGAACAGCGACGGACCGTGCTCGGCGGCCAGGTTGAAGGGGTTCTGCGCCAGGTCGTTTTCGCCTGCCAGGGGCTGCGAAGATGCGCCCGCGAGATTCATCGACGAATGATAGTCGAGCGACTTGGAGAACCAGTAAGAGGCGCTGAATTGCAGTCCGTTGGCGTACCGGCGCGATAGCGTCGCCTGCCCTGCCTGGTAGGTCGAGCTCGTGATATCGGCCAGTTCCGCGATCGTGGAGTAGGTGCAGGGACCGCCCGACGCCGGACATCCCGCGTACACGCGGCGCTGGTCGGCATTCTGCGACGTGGCGCCCGGGCCATAGACCGCCGGATTGGCTTCGACGTTGCGCGGCAGATGCGTGCCTTTGGTTCCGACATAGCGTACCTCCAGCAGATAGCGGTTCAGAAACGAATGCTGGACGCCGAAATTCCAGTCCTGCACGTACGGCGCGCGGGCAGTGGGATCGATGGCGAAGACCGTCGAAGGTTGGACGAATGTGTTCGGCTGCGGATACTGATGGCCGGCGTACGGATTCGCAAAATTAATGCCCGCGCCGCTGTACTGGTTGAACTGCGCCCAGGGGAGCGAGCTGACAGGTACTTGCGAAGCCACACCGGGGCCGTTTTGAAACTGGTCGTAGAAGACGCCGTAGCTGGCCCGAATGGCCCAGCGGCCATCGCCTTTGGGATCCCAGGCAAACCCGATCCTCGGCATGAATGCGTCGTCTCCCTTGGCGATACCCGCGCCCATCCCCGGATCTCCGGGGAACAGCAGACCCGGCGGCGCGGTGGGGAAAACCACCGATTGCACCCCCGGGACGAATCCGTTGAGCCGGTTCTGCCCTTCGGTGATTGGGTTGACCCGTTCGTAGCGGATACCGTAATTGAGGGTGAGGCGCGGCGAGATGCGCCATTCGTCCTGCGCATAAGCGCCGAGGCTCCAATTGCGCAGATCGCGGTGGAAATCGCCCAGCCCCTGGTAGAAGGTGACGGGCGCGCCCAGCAGAACGTTGGCGATCGGAGAATTGGTCGGGAACGTGGCGAATACGTAAAATGCGTTGGGTGCGATGGCCTGGAACATGTTGATGCGGGTGTACAGGTAGTCGGCGCCGAACCGGGCAGAGTGAGCACCGTGAATCCAGGAAAAAGCCTCTTGACCCTGGTAGCTGTCTTGCGCGGAGGTGCGCGGCCCGGTAATGGCCCCGCCGATCGGCGAATAGCCGACGATGTTAAAGAACGGCGGGCCGGTCCCGATGTCCGATGCCGGCGAGAACTGAAAGCCGAGAGCGCTGGGCGGGGTCTGATTCAGGCGTAAATCGAAATCGAAGGCATAGCGCAGAAACGCAATGCGCGCGGAATTGGTCGCGGATGGCGAGAGGATGCGGGTGTGGGACAGTTCCGCCGAGTCCGTGGTGAGATTGTCGCGCGTGGGAAAGCCCGGGACCGGCGTACCTCGCACCGAGACGGGGTTGATGTCATAGCCGCCCGACCAGGCGAAGCGTGCAAAGAGCTGGTCCTTCGACGACGCATTGAAATCCATCCGGCCGCCGGCCTGATCGTAGAAGTTGGTTCCGACTACGGTGGCACGGTAGAGCGAGGGCGACACATTGCCCAGCGGGTACATGTTCAGCACATTCACCGCCACCGGGTTGATCGCCTGCGGAGGCAGTTGGTTGCCGGGGAAAGGTGTTCCGCCGGCGGCCAGGTTGAGCAGCGGTTGCCCGAGAGCGGAAAAGTCTCCCGTGCGTTCCTGGGCAGTCGGCACGATCGCGCTCGTCGTCAGGCCCTGCTTGTTCCGGAAGCCCTCGTAGTAGCCAAAGAAGAACGCACGGTCGCGCTTGACAGGTCCGCCCAACGTTCCGCCGAACTGGTTCTGCTTGAGCGGCTCGACGCTGGCGGAGAAAAAGTTGCGCGCATCGAGCAGATCATTACGAAGGAATTCGTACAGCCCGCCGTGGAATTCGTTGCTGCCGGACTTCGTCACGACTGAGGTGGTGGCTCCGGCAGTTCCACCGTACTCCGGCGGCGCCGTTCCCGTGAGGATGCGAAACTCGGAGATGGCGTCGACAGGCACCTTCAGCGCGTATCCACCGTCCATGCGGTTCAGGTTCTGCGCTCCGTCTACCAGGTAAGCGTTCTGTTCGGGACGCGCGCCGTTCACGGCATATGTTTCGCCCTGGCGCATGGGGCCGCCGGCCTGCACGAGTCCGCTGGTCAGCGGTGCGGCGCCGGCCTGAAGCAGGCCCAGTTGCGTAAAGTTCCGGCCGTTCAACGGCAACTGAAGAATCTCGTGACCGGTGACGACCGCACCGAGCGTATTGGTCGATGAGTCGACCATGGAGGCGCCGCCCGTCACCGTAACGGTCTCCCGGACCGTGGCGAGCTCCAGTTGAACGTCGAGGCGCAGAATCCGGCTCACATTGACCTGAATCGGCTGTTGCTGATATTTCGAGAACCTCTCCGCCTCGACTGTAAGGCGGTAGGGGCCGACCGGGAGGGAGCCGAAACGGAACAGCCCGCCCGTCGGCGTGACCACTGCCTGGGTAAGGCCTGTATCGAGATTGTCAACCGAAACCCGGGCGCCGGCGATCGCGGCGCGGCTCGGGTCGGACACAGCTCCTTCAACGGCGCCCGTCGGGTCTTGCGCTCGCAGTACCCAGGCAGCCACAGCGAGAACGATGAGTAGCACACGACTCACAGACAAACCCCCTCGGAGCAGCTTCGTGCAATGGGGTCCATGCTATGCGAAGTCGAGGACGACTTCAATAATATGAAAGAACTACCAACCGTTAAGAGCGAAACCGCCTAAGTCACGTTCCCGATCTCACGGCCTCCAGTAACGCTCCTTCGGCCGGGCCGCGCAACGGCGGACCACACGTCACGCCCTCGTGCAGTTCGACCAATGCCTGGAAGCGGGCGCGCAAGATTGCGCTCTCGAACATGCCGCCGATGTAGGCGACCTGCATCGTCTCGCCTTCCTGCCAGAGCTGACTGCGAACCGCCGCCGCGAGCAACGCCAGTTGCTGGGCCGCGCCGTGGATGAT
>DATJYJ010000291.1:0-18835 GCA_035578025.1 Verrucomicrobiia bacterium | reverse complement strand
CGGAACGGCGACGCGATCGGCGGACGCGACGGTCCGTTCTGGACGCCGGTGTACCGGGAGATCCTGAAGCCGCTGATGGCGGCGGTCCGTGTGCGCGGTCCCTACGGACCGAGCCCGGTGATTCGCGGGGTGAGCTTTGGCGCCGAGGTGCGGCGGGCGGCGAGCGACAGCGACAACTGGCCGATCACCTGGGGCGGCGACGACGCGCAGTACACGTCGTACGGCGACGGATTGGGATTCGAGCCGCACGTGGAGCGCAAGCTGGGGATGGGATTCGCTCGCATCGTGGGCGGGCCGGGCGATTTTCGCGGCGAAAATCTGCGCTCCGATGGAGAACGGATCGGCAACGGAGCGCGCAGCGGGAAGGCCAGCGGGATCGTGATGGTGGACGGCGTGCTCTACCTGTGGGTGCGAAACCTCGGGAACGCAGAGGTGTGGAGTTCGCGGGATCGCGGGAAGACCTGGGCGCGGGGATTCCGGATGGAGACGAGCTTCGGGTCGCCCGCGTTTTTGAATTTCGGACGGAATTACGCCGGGGCACGCGACGGTTATGTCTACACCTACTCGCAGGACGGCCCGAGCGCGTACGAGAGCGACAACCGGCTGGTACTGGCGCGCGTTCCAAAGGATCGCGTGATGGAACGGGCAGCGTGGGAATTTCTGGAGCGCGCAGAGAAGGACGGGCGTGCGGTTTGGACACGAGACATGGCGCGCCGGGGCGCGGTGTTCGTGTATCCGGGACACGTGCAGAGGTCGGACGTGGTCTACGACGCGGGACTGCGGCGGTATCTGCTGGCGCTGGCCTACAACCATGATGGGGAGTGGGGGTTGTTCGATGCGCCGGAGCCTTGGGGGCCGTGGACGCAGGTGGACGGAGTCGAGAGCGGCTGGGGAATCGCCGGAACACACGGCTACCGGATCCCGGCGAAGTGGATCGGCGCCGACGGGCTCACCATGACGCTGGTATTCTCCGGGACCGGGGCGAACGACGCCTTCTGCGTGCGGGAGATGAAGCTGGAGAGGCGGTAGATTTAGGATCAGGGCATGGAGGTGCCATTTGCCGAAGACCTGTCTCGTTCTGCTCGTCGCGGCGCGCTTGTGGGCTCAGGCTGGAGACGGCCTTGCCGATCAGGTGCGCCGCACGGAAATCGCGTTCGCCAGGACGATGGCGGACCGCGATCATGCCGCGTTCCGCTCGTTCCTGGCGGAGGAGGCGATCTTCGTGGGCACGAACCGCGTGTACCGCGGCGCGAAGGAAGTGGCCGAGGGATGGAAACGCTTCTTCGACGGACCGCAGGCGCCGTTTTCTTGGGAACCGGACCAGGTGCAGGTTCTGGAGTCGGGGACGCTGGCATTGTCCTCGGGTCCAGTGCGCGATCCATCGGGAAAACGCGTGGGCACTTTCAATTCGATCTGGCGGCGTGAGGCGGGCGGTACGTGGAAGATCGTGATCGACCATGGCTGCCCGCCATGCGACTGCGGAGTGCGGTAGATGGCGGATCCAAGCGATCGGGTCGTTCTGGTGTATGGCGGGGCGGGCGGAATCGGCGCGGAGGTCGGGAAGCGCCTCGTGTCGGCGGGCGACCGGGTGGTGATCGCCGATTTGAATGAAGCACAGGCCCGGGCACAAGCGGCCTCCCTGATGGCAAGTGGAGGACAGGCCGCGGGCGTGGCGTGCGATATCACCAACCCGGAGCTGTGCGAGCGCGCCGCGCAGGCAGCGGTGGACTGCTTCGGCAGGCTCGACGGTGTGGTGAACTGCGCGGGCATCAGCAAACCCCACGACTCCATCTCGCTCCCGCCCGAAGACTGGGCGCGGATGGTGGATATCCAACTGAACGGTCCGTTTTACGCGGCGCAGGCCGGCGCGAAGCGGATGTGGGAGACCGGCGGCGCGATCGTGTTCATCACCAGCACGAATGCGGAAGCCGCGTTTCCCCGCCGGGCCGCCTACTGCGCGGCGAAAGCCGGGGTCGCCATGCTAACCAAAGTGCTCGCGATTGAATGGGCGCAGCGCGGCATCCGGGTGAATGCCGTCGGTCCGGCCTATGTCGATACGGAGATGACCCGGCGGAACATCGAGATCGGGAATGTCAGCGAACCGCGGATTCGTGAGCGAATTCCGCTGGGCCGGCTGGCGCAACCGGGCGAGGTGGCCGACGCCGTCACGTTCCTGCTGAGCGAAAAGGCCTCGTTTATCACCGGACAGTCGCTATACGTGGATGGGGGCTGGCTCGCGTACGGATATTTCTGATTCGCCGCTGGACTGGCGGAGCCCTGCCCACGGAAATGGAATAGAATTGGTGGTCTATGAAGATGGAAACATCCCGCCGCAATTTTCTGGGCGCTGCCGCCGGCGCCGCCGGCTTGAGCGCGTTCTCCGCCCGCACGGCGTCCGCCGTGATTGAGGCCGAGCCCTGGGGAATGAAGCTCGGTGTGGCGACGTACTCGCTCCGCAGCTTCGACCGGACCACCGCGATCGCGATGCTCAAGAAGCTTCAGGTGAAATACATCAGCATCAAGGACGTTCACCTGAAGCTGACGGAAACGCCCGAGGAGCTGCGGCAGCATCGTAAGGAGTTCGACGATGCGGGATTCATCGTGACCAGCGGCGGCAACGTCGACATGACCAAAGGCACTACGGTCGAGGACCTGCGGCCGCAATTCGAATACGCCAGGAACGCCGGCCTGCCGATGATGGTCTGCGCTCCCACGCACGAAAACATCAAGAGCGTGGAGGCGCTGGTGAAGGAGTACAACATCCGCATCGCGATCCATAATCACGGGCCGGAGGACAAGCACTTTCCGTCGCCGCAGAGCGTGCTGGAGGTGGTGCGCAAGCTGGACAAGCGCTGCGGGCTGTGCATGGACATCGGGCACTCGACGCGCGCGGGCGCGGACATCGTCAAATCGGCGGCGGAGGCAGGGGACCGGTTGTTCGACATGCACGTGAAGGATCTGGCGGACGGAACCAAGCGTGAGAGCCAGGTGGATATCGGCGACGGCATACTGCCGTTTCCGGCGCTGTTCAAGCAGCTCAAGAAGATGGGCTACAGCGGGTGCATCAACATGGAGTACGAGATCAACGCCAAGGATCCGATGGTGGGCATGCTGCGATCACTGAGCTACGAGCGGGGCGTGCTGGCGGGGCTGGCGGGCTGATCATGGCGGCAATTCCGATCGGCACGTGTGGGGAAGAGAAGCGCCTGGTGACCACGGAGAACGCGATCAGCTTCCTGGGCGCGGAAGGACCGCGGGTACTCTCGACGCCGCAGATGATCGGGGCGATGGAGTGGACGTGCCGCAACGCGGTACTGCCGCTGCTGGAGCCCGGGCACGACACGGTGGGTACGCACGTGAACGTGGCGCACCGCGCCGCGGCGCCCATCGGCTCGGTGGTGATCTTCACCGCGGAGGTCACAGCCGTTCAGGACCGGCGCGTGGAGTTCAAGGTGATGGCGAAGACCGACGCGGAGGTGGTAGGCGAAGGCACGCACGAACGCGCCATCATCAACGTGGCGAAGTTCGCCACCCGTTTGGCGGCGAAGAGCGGACCGAAGTAGAGCGCGGGGCTCCTACCCCGGAAGCCGTCTATGCCGCTGACCGCGATCACGCGAGAAGTCAGTCCGTCGATGGATCGATGCGAACTGACCCATCTCCAGCGGCAGCCGATCGATCTCGCGCGGGCCCGCGAGCAGCATGCCGCCTATTGCGCATGCCTGCGCGAATTGGGCGCGAACGTCATCACCCTGCCGCCGGAACCGGATTTTCCGGATGCGGTGTTCGTCGAAGACCCGGCGGTGGTGTTGGACGAGATCGCCTTGATCGTGAGGCCCGGCGCGGCGTCGCGGCAGGGCGAGGCGGCGTCGCTGGCGCGCGAGCTGGAACGGCACCGCCCGCTGGCCTGGATGAAGGAGCCAGCCACGCTGGATGGAGGCGACGTGATCCGCGCGGATCGCACGCTGTTCGTTGGCTCCTCTACTCGCACGAATGGCGAGGGCTTGCGCCAATTGGAGGCGGAGGCCAGGCGCTTCGGATATCGGGTGCGGTCCGTGCCGGTGCGCGGGTGCCTTCACTTGAAGTCGGCCGCCAGCTACCTCGGCGGGGATCTGCTGTTGATCCATCGTCCGTGGGTGGATGCGGCGGGGTTCCGAGGATTGCGCCTCATCGATGTTCCGGCCGACGAGGAGCAGGCAGCCAACGTGCTGGCAGTTGGCAAGACCGTGATGGTGGCGGCCGGCTTCCCGCGAACTGCCGAGCTGATAGAGCAATCGGGACGCCGGGTAAAGGTGATCGATAACTCGGAACTGCGAAAAGCCGAGGGAGCGCTAACCTGCTGCAGCCTGCTCCTGTGGGATAAAATGAATCTGTAACCACCCGAAACCTCTCCCGATGCTCTCTACGGCCACGATTGTTGACGAAATTCTCGAGCTGAAAGAGCAGCGCCGCGCGATTCTCCTGGCGCACCATTACCAGACGCCCGAGATCCAGGACCTGGCGGATGTGGTTGGCGACAGCCTGGAGCTGGCGCGCAAGGCGCGCGAGTTCTCCGGCGATGTGATCGCATTCTGCGGCGTATGGTTCATGGCGGAAACCGCGAAGGTGCTCAATCCCGGACGCACCGTGGTCGTGCCCGACCGCGCGGCGAGCTGCAGCCTGGTGGAGAGCTGCCCGGTGGAACCGGTGCGCGAGTTCCGGCGAAGGAATCCGGATTACGCGGTGGTCAGCTACATCAACACGTCGATCGAGGTGAAGGCGGAGAGCGACATTCTGTGCACGTCGCGCAACGCGGTGAAGATCGTCAACTCCATACCGGCGGAGCGGCCGGTGCTGTTTCTGCCGGACAGCAACCTGGGCGCGTATGTGAGAAAGGAAACCGGCCGGGAGAACATGAAGATCTGGCAGGGCACTTGCATCGTGCACGCGACCTTCCCGGCGCGCCGCGTGGCGCAGGCGCGCGCCGAG
The DNA here is from genome assembly GCA_035578025.1 of Verrucomicrobiia bacterium. GTDB lineage: Bacteria > Acidobacteriota > Terriglobia > Bryobacterales > Bryobacteraceae > Solibacter. Next base: position 13,870 of record DATJYJ010000291.1, on the reverse strand, counting down.
CATCCGGCGGCGAAGGTGGTGGCGCATCCCGAGTGCCCGGCATCGGTGTTGGCGATGGCCGACTTTATCGGCTCGACCTCGGCCCTCATCGAGTGGTGCGCGGCCAGCGAGGCGGACGAGTTCATCGTGATGACGGAGAGCGGCGTCAATCACTCGCTCACGCGCCTTGCGCCGCACAAGCGCTTCTACTACGTGGCCAACGAAAACTGCAACTGCAGCGAGTGCCCGTACATGAAGCTCAACACGCTCGAGAAGCTGCGCGACTGCCTGCAAAATCTGGAGCCCCGCATCGAGTTGCCGGATGACGTGATGGAGCGCGCGCTGGTTCCACTGGAACGCATGCTCGCGGTGAAGTGATGCTTGTCGACCGATTCGGCCGGGTGCACGACAACCTGCGCATCAGTGTCACCGACCGGTGTAACATCCGCTGCTTCTACTGCATGCCGGAAACGGAGGTGCGGTTCGTCGAGCGGCGCGAGATCTTGGATTTCGAGGAAATCGAGCGGTTCGCGCGCGTGACGGCGGAGCTCGGCATCCGGAAGCTCCGCGTCACCGGCGGAGAGCCGCTGCTGCGGCGCGATCTCCCCGTCCTGATCGCCCGGCTGGCGAAGATCCCGGGAATCGACGACCTGGCGCTGACCACCAACGGCGTTCTGCTCGAGGAACTGGCCGGGCCCCTGTATGCGGCCGGGCTGCGACGCCTGAACGTCCACCTGGATACGCTCGACCGTGAGCGCTTTTGCCGGATTACGCGGCGCGACGATCTCGCGCGCGTGCTGGCGGGACTGGACGCGGCCCGCCGCGCCGGCTTCGCGAAGATCAAGCTGAACGCGGTGGCCGTGAAGAACCTGGTAGAGCCGGATATCGTGCCGCTGGCCCGGTTCGCGCGCGAGAACGGATTCGAGGTCCGCTACATCGAGTTCATGCCGCTGGACGCGCAGAATCTGTGGGATCGCTCGAAAGTCCTGCTGGCGGATGAGATCCTGGCCACGCTGGCGCGGGAAGTGGGGCCGCTAGTTCCAGTAGCGGATCCGGATCCGCGGGCGCCGGCTTCGGAGTATGCGTACGCGGACGGCGGCGGCACGGTGGGGATGATCGCCAGTGTGAGCAAGCCGTTTTGCCTGAACTGCAACCGGATCCGGCTGACGGCCGATGGCAAGCTACGGTACTGCCTGTTTGCGATCGAAGAGGACGACGTGAAGGGGTTGATGCGGTCCGGTGCGAGCGACGCGGATCTTGCGGACCTGGTACGGCGGAACCTGGCGGGGAAGTGGGAGGGGCACGAGATCAACTCGGCGAAGTTTGTGGCGCCGCCGCGGCCGATGTACTCGATCGGGGGGTAGATGGCGTCCCCAGGGGGATTCGAACCCCCGTTACCGCCGTGAAAGGGCGATGTCCTAGGCCGGGCTAGACGATGGGGACTGGCAAACCGGATTCGGGCGAACCCGATACAAGTGAACTGTCTTTCACTAATTTAGCACAAGTGTCAGAGGGCAGTCGGTGCGCTCTTCTGGCGCGCGCTGCGGGCCGCGAGCAGCGCCTGGGGGATGTTCGCCAGCGGCAGGACCTGCGCGGCGGCGCCGATCGCCACGGCCTCGCGGGGCATGCCGTAAATGACGCACGTAGCTTCATCCTGTGCGATGGTGTGCGCACCGGCCTGCCGCATCCGGAGCAGGCCCTGGGCCCCGTCCGACCCCATTCCCGTGAGCAATGCCGCAACCGCATCGGGACCGGCGGCCTCGGCGACGGAGGAGAACAGCACATCAACCGAAGGTCTCTGGTAGCAGACCTTGGGCCCGGTCTTCACGTTCACGTAGTAGCGGCCGCCTGATTTGCGCAACAGCATGTGATAATCGCCCGGGGCGACCAGGACCAGGCCCGGGCGGAGGCTGTCGTTGTCGTCGGCTTCCTTGACTTCCAGGCCGGAGATCGAGTTGAGCCGCTTGGCGAATGCGCGCGAGAACTGGGGCGGAATGTGCTGTGCGATGACCACCGCGGGAGCATTTCCGGGCAGCCGGCTGACAATGGCCGCGATGGCCTCCGTACCTCCCGTGGACGCGCCGATCGCAATCACCCTTCCCCCGGGCGACGGTTCGCAAAGGCGCGCGGGAGGAAGCACCTTCGCCGCCGGCCGCCCCGCAGGGCGCAGCCGGGCACACGCGGCGGCGCGGACCTTGGCCGCCAGCGTGTGGCGGAGCTCTCCCACCGAGTAAGGCCCGCCCGGCTTGGCGAGCACCTCGACCGCTCCCAATTCCAGCGCCTGCACCGCGGCGTGGCAGGAAGATTGCGCGAGGCTGCTGATGACAATGGCCGGCAGCGGGTGGAAGCGCATGAGCTGCTTGAGGAAGGTCAGCCCGTCCATGCGCGGCATCTCGATATCCAGGGTGAGCACGTCGGGGCGCAGCGCGAGAATCTTGTCGCGCGCGACATAAGGGTCGGGAGCCGTCCCGGCCACTTCGATATCCGGCTCGGCACTGAGGGCTTCGGCAAGCACTTTGCGGACGATGGCGGAATCGTCGACGATCAGAACGCGGATTTTTTTGTTGCCGGGCATATAGAGGCTTCGGTTTCGAACGAAGTGCTGAGCGGACCCCCGCCGATATCCAGATGGCGGCTCTGATCTGCGCTGGAAACGAGCGGGTCAGATCCGGAAAAATAGCAGGGCGCAACGCTCTCCTGAAGCAGGAAACGTCCGCTTCCGATCTCCAGCCGCACCGTCCGCGACCGGTTTCCTCCGACCGCCTCGCTGGCCAGGAGGATACCCGCCCTCCGCAGGATTTTGCGAAGCGCCAGGCAGTTGCGCTTGCCGATGTCGAAGATGTTCCGGGGATCCATGATGCTCGCTCCACCTGCCGCATGAGCCACCAGGCGGCGCTTATCGGCGCCTTGCGCGCAGACGCGATCGAGCAGCAGGGCCACGCCGGTGTCGGCGAACATGCAGGGGTTCTCTCTCGCGCGCGCAGGGTCGATGTGGGAATCCGGCAGCATGAAGTGGAGAAGGCCTCCAACGGGGACCTTGGGATCGTACAACGCCAGGCCGATACAGGAACCGAGCGCGTAGGTCGCCAGCAACTGCCCGGGTGCATTGGACACTCTGCAATCGGCCATGCTCACGACGATTTGTTCCACGGCCCCTCTTTTCGTTGCGGTCTGCGATACACCGCCGGCTGCACATACTCGAGCGAGTGCGACACCCTGGTGAGGCTTTCGGCGTGTCCGACAAACAGGTACCCGCCAGGCTCCAGACAGTCGGCAAGGTGGCGAATGACCCGCTCCTGCGTCGGACGATCGAAATAGATCATGACATTGCGGCAGAAGATCACCGGGAACTGGCGGCCCCAACTGAAGCTCTTCACCAGGTTCACGCTGCGGAACGTAGCCAGTTCGCGCAAGGCGGCTGAGACGCGGTGAGCGTGCGGAGGCCTGCCCTCGGGCTCGAAGTATCTGGCCAGCCAGGTGGCAGGCAGGCCCTGGCAGCGGTCCAGCGAGAATACGGCTCGCTGCGCAAAGGCGAGGGCTTTCTGCGAGATGTCGCTGCCGGTGATTCTGAACCTGGCGGAGGGCAAAGCGTCGCGTACTACCATGGCCAGAGTCCAGACCTCCTCGCCCGTCGAGCAGGCGGCGCTCCAGATTTCTATCGGGTCGCGGTGGGCCAGGCGTGGAAGGACGTGGTCCCGCAAGAACACGAAGTGATCCGGCTCGCGCAGAAACGCGGTGTGGTTGGTGGCGAGGGCGTCGATCATTGCAGCCAGCCCGGCGCCGGTTTTGTCCGACACGATGCTCCGGTAATACTCGTCGAAACAGCGATAGCCGCCGTTGAGGACCAGGCGGCGGAGACGCGCCGAGACGAGCTCCTCCTTGCCGGATTTCAGGTCCAGGCCGAACGCGGAATACGCCAGTTGGCGAATCTTTTCAAACTCCTGGGGCGCCAGGGGCCGCACCGTCTCCGGCTCGCCTGCGTCAATAACCGGGTTCACCAGCCTTCTCCTTGAAGATTCGTTCCAGGTCGAGGATCAGACCCACCCGGCCGTCGCCCAGAATGGCGCCGCCGGCGATGCCCTGGACTCTATTGAAAGTCTCGCCGAGAGCTTTGATGACGACCTCCTGCTTGCCGATCAGGGCGTCGACCAGCACGCAGAAGCGCTGCCCCTCGACTTCGGCTACGACCAGCACCGACTGGAGCGCATCTTCGCTGCGCGGTTCCACCCGGAACGTGCGGTAGAGCCGGACGACAGGCAAGAGCGAACCCCGGACCAGCGCCATCTCGGCCCGCTGCTGGACGGTCCAGATGGTGTCCGGCTTGGGGCGGAACATCTCGCGCACGGCAAACAGGGGAATGATGTAGCGTTCATGGCCCACGGCGACCACCAGGCCATCGATAATCGCGAGAGTTAGCGGGAGTTTCAACAGAAAGATTGCGCCCTGGCCCGGGGTCGACCGGATTTCGATGCGGCCGCGGAGTTTCTCGATGTGGCGCCGCACCACGTCCATGCCCACCCCACGGCCGGATACGTTCGTCACCTGCGCCGCGGTCGTAAAGCCCGGCTCGAAGATCAGATTGTAGACCTCGCTGTCGGAAAGCCCATCGGCGGACGAGATCAGGCCGCGCTGCATGGCCTTAGCCGTGATCGTGGCCCGATCCAGCCCGCGGCCGTCGTCTGAGATCTCGATCACGACCTGGCCGGCTCGGTGCTGCGCGCCCAGGAGCAGGCGGGCAGCCGCCGGCTTGCCGGCGGACTCGCGGACCGGGGGCGCCTCGATTCCGTGGTCCAGGGCATTGCGTACCATGTGCATCAGCGGATCGGCGAGTTCCTCGACGATGGTCCGGTCGAGTTCGATGTCATCGCCCTGGGTCTCCATCTCGACCTGCTTTCCGAACTGGCGCGAAAGATCCCGGACCAGCCTGGCCATGCGGCGGAAGAGCGGCCCGATGGGCACCAGACGCATGGCCATGGCGGTCTTCTGCAATTCCGCGGTGATGCGGGTGAGATGTGCGATCTTGCGCTGCAACAGCGGGCTACCGACCTTTGCCAGGTCGGCGTCATGACGAACCAGGGACTCCGCGATGACCATCTCACCGGCCATATCTACGAGATAGTCGAGCTTGGCGGTGTCCACCTTGACGGCCATGACCTCGCTGCGGCGCGCTTCCGCCGCCGGGGCCGGTGACGTTGCCGCAGGCTGCGATTCGACCGCCACCGGGAGAGCCGGAGCCGCCGCAGATTTTTCTGCTTCCGTCTGGTCCCGTGGAGCCGTCGCTCCAGGCGCCGCATCCGGCTCTCTGTTCAGCAGGCGGTGAATACCGTCCAGCAGGTTCTTGCCATTTCCGGGTGGCGAGGAAGGGTGCTGTTGGAGACGGGATTCCAGGTGCGCCAGCCAGCGGCGCAGATAGTCGGCGCTTTCCAGGACGATATCGATCGCGGCCGGCGTAATCGTCAACCGCGAGTTGCGGGCGCGGTCCAGCACGGCCTCGACCTCGTGGGCGAGCTTTTGGACATCCCAAAGCTCCAGGAAGCCCGCCAGGCCTTTGATGGTATGAAAGCCGCGGAAGGCGGCGTTGAGGGCTTCGGAGTCGCACGGGTCGCGTTCCAGGGCAAGCGCATGGGTCTCGATGGCGGCGAGATGCTCGCGGCTTTCTACCAGAAAGTCCGACAGAAGCTCCTGGTCCTGCGCCAGCGGCGCCGCTGCTGGAACCGCGGGGGTCTGCTGCTGTTCGAGAGCCTTCTGCAGGTTGGCGATGCCCTCCTGGAGGACGATGGGACCGGACTCGCCGGCCGTAAGCGCGTTGATGACGGCTTGGGCGGCGTCAACCACTGGCTGTGCGCGGAGGCCGGCGGCATATCGCAGTATCTTCTGGAGAGCGGGCAGCCATATTGATTCGTCGCCGGCCGACGAGGCGTCTCCCACAACCAGGCGGAGCGCGAGATCTTCAATCTGTTGCGAGAGCTCGATTGATGGAGTCAAAGCGGTCTCTCCTGCGGCGGCTCTTGGGCAACACGGGCCCGTACTTCGGCCTCGGTCAGTCGGCTGCCCGCCGTGCAGCGCTCGACGGCGGCGTTGAGCTTGTGAAGGCTGGTCTGAAATGCGATTTCATCGAAGATACGGATGATACTTGCGGCCTTTTCACTGAAACCGTTGTTGTCGTTCATAGAATCAACCCTCCGCGCATGACGGTACCGCCGGCGGACCGGCTAGCGCAGTATCGCGCTGAGGTTGTGAAGGTCCTGCGTGGATAGCACCTTATCGATGTCCAGCAGGATTTTCACCTTGCCTTTCACCTTGGCCATCCCCAGCAGGTAGACCGTGCCGACTTCCTCGCCGAAGTCGGGCGTGTCTTCGATTTCAGCCGTGGTCAGATTGAGCACTTCGCATACGCCGTCGACGACGATGCCCATGTGGACCGCGCCGGCTTCGCCTTGAACCTGCGTGACGATGATGCAGGTTCTTTGCGTGTACTCCGCGGCGGGCAGCCCGAATTTGAGCCGGAGGTCGATCACCGGCACCACTTTGCCGCGGAGATTGATCACACCCTTGATGTGGCTGGGGGTCTGAGGCACCGCGGTGATCTCCTGGATGCCCATGATCTCGCGAACCTTCAATACCTTGATGCCGAACTCTTCATTGGCCAGTTGAAAGGTCAGATACTTGCCCGCACGCGTGTCTCCCTGCACCGCCAGGGTGGATTGGTTGGCTAAAGTCATCGCCATCGACATAGAAATCTCCTGAGAGCTTCCTTCACACCTCTATCGCGCAAGCGTGGGTGGGCACGTGATGCAGGGGTAGGGCGAACTTCTCATTGGGCGCCAGGCTTACCTTGACCTCGAGCTGTTCACCGTTCCAGGGGAAGTGCACCACGATCCACTCCGTGCTTCCCACGCTGCGGGTCTTGAAATTCCGGCCGAATACCACCGTGGGGATGCTCAGCCCGAGCCCGCCTACATGCCGTTCGAGATCGTTTTTGACTCCGCCGATGATCATGTTGGTCAGCTCGGCGACCGCGTCGAGGACCTCTTCGTTAACCGCGGTGGTCTCAGTCAGGAGGAACTGCGAGCAGATGGCGCACGCCATGGAGGAGGAACAGGTGAGGCTTCCGGTGCCCATCCACGGCCCTGCGATGCCGATAAAGGAAACCACACCGTCGGTTGGCTCCGGGGCGCCGAGCGCGACGAAATCGCTGCCGGGGCCGAGTTCTCCTCCGAGCATCGTGGCAAATACGTTGGAAGCAGCCTGATTGATCGACTCGACGATGATTTGATGAAGGTTCATAACGGCAATGCGGGCTCGAGGATTCCGGCCAGCTTCTCCTTGATTTGATCTGCGGTGAAAGGTTTACGGACGTATCCAGCCGCGCCGAGCCTGACCGCTTCGGCGACTTTGGTCTCGCCCCCCTCGGTGGTAATCATGACCACGGGAACATTGCGCCACTCCTCCGCCGACTTCAGCGACTTGAGGAGTTGCAAGCCGTCCATATTGGGCATGTTGATGTCGGTCAGGACCAGATCGACACGTTTGTTGGCCAGGAGCGCCAGAGCCTCCTGGCCGTCGCCGGCCTCGTGAATGGTCCGGATTGCCATGCCTGTCTGCCGCAGAACGCGTTGCAGGATCTTGCGGATAGCTGCAGAGTCATCCACCACCAGGACGTCAGATTCCATTCGCCTCCTTACAAGGTATTCATCGGAAAGAAGGGCCGGATTCATTAGGTGTGAGGGAAGAAAAAGCGCATCGGGGAGGGGCGGCCAAAGGCGGCAGCCGCTCTACAGTCTCGGACGGGCGGCGCCGATATGAGAGTGAGGAGCCCGGCGATTGAGCAGGCAGCTAACACAGCAGGAAATCGACGCGGTATTTCAGACGTTTCACGAGAAGAAGCGCGAATCCCCGGCGGTCAAGTTCGATTTCCGCCGGCCCGACCGGATTCCGAAGTCTCAGGTCCGCGCGATTCATCTTCTGCACGACACTTTCGTGCGCAACCTGGTGTCCAGCCTCTCGGCTTATCTGCGTTCCTACCTTACCGTGAACCTGGTGAGCGTGGAGCAGCTTTCTTACGCGGAATTTCTGGACGGGCTGCCGTCGCCCACCTGCATCGTCTCGCTGGGTCTCAGCCCTTACGACGGCAACGGCGCCCTGGAGTTGAACCCTTCGCTGGTATTTCCCATCCTCGAAATGCTCCTGGGCGGAACGGGCAAGTCTTCGGCGTCGATCCAGCGCGACGTGACCGAGATCGAGCAACGTCTGCTGGACGGCCTCTTCCGCATCATCCTTCAGGACCTGCGCGAGGCGTGGAAAGCCGTGACCAACGTGGATTTCACCATCGAATCCATGGAGACCGAGCCGCAACTGCTGCACCTGCTGGCGCCCAACGAGGCGGTGGTTTCGATCGGCATCGAGGTGCGCATCGGCGAGACGGTGGGCATGATGAATATCGCCATGCCGTCCATCGTCATCAAGATGATGCGACAGAAGTTCGATCAGCAGTGGTCGGTGCGCAAGACCCACGCCAGCGAGACTGAGCAGGCGCGCGTAGTGCGGGTCTTGCGTCAGGCGGCGCTCACCATGGAAGCCCGTATGGAAGGGCCGACGCTGACAGTTGAAGACCTCCTGGATCTGCGGGAGGGTCACGTGCTCGTGTTCGATTATCCGGTGACCCGGCCGATCGAGCTGACCGTGAACGGAGCGCCCAAATTCCTGACGCAGGTGGTAAGCACGGGCAAGAAACGGGCGTGCCAGGTGGAAGCCATCCGGCCGCCGGCTCAAGGCAGAACCAATGAGGACCCTGTCTCCGGCGGCGGCGCGGCGGATTCGTAAAATGAGCGCAGCGCATCGAGAAAAGCCCGGCCACGCTTTCGGCCATTGTTACGGTCGAGTTCGAAGTGCTGGAGGAAGACCAGGAGAGCGAGCACGTCGCCGTCACGCGTCCGCGTCATTCCCAGCCGTTGGCGCTCTTCGGCCCGAAACTCCTCGGAGGCAGCCTGGACGGCGGCGTAGACCGCCAGGGCCAGGGGATTGGCCGGCCGGCTCTCATAATAGACGCCGCTTTGCAGAGTGCGGTAGGTACGGATCAGCGATTCGAGCGCCTCCCGGACGTCCAAATCAGTCACGCCCGGAGTATCCAGGGCGGCGCGGAGCAGAGCGGCCGCCAGGTAGGTCAGCAGCGGCTCGTGGTCGCGCAGCAGCTTCTCGCTAACCTCGATGTCCTTGTTGGGCAGTTCGACTTCGGCCAGCGAGGGCAGCTTATCGTGTTTGCGTGCTTCCCTCAGGAATTCGCAATCGAGGGGGCAGTCCACCGTGACTTCGCGTTCGGTGCCGCAGCAGATGGGGCAGATATCGCCGCGGACTCCAGGACAGAAACGCCGGGGCCGCCGGATCCCGCAGATCGCGCATTCCATTTTTTCAGTATAGAGGCAGGGATGACGGCAACGGATGATCGCGGCGTTGAGCTCAGCTCCGGGCGTGTGCCGTCCACCGGAGGATGAGCGCAACAACGACGCCAAGAACCGCGCTCCCCGCGAGGAACAGCCGGGTCGCCGGAATTCCGATGAGAGCAATCGCGATCACAATGAGCGCGATCATCAGCCCCGCGATCCCCCCACCCACCGGAATCTTGCTGATATTGATCTCCGGCCGCATACAACCTCCTCTTACATTATCGGTAATTCGGCCCCGCTCGGGCTAGAATGAAATCCTTGGAATGACGCGAACCAACCTGTTCTTCAAAGTAGAAGTGGAGCACGGCAAAGAGGAGCGGCCCGAGCGCCTGGGAGAGGAGATCTGCCGCGTTGTGCGCAAGCTTTACGGCGTGCGCGACGCGGAGCTGACCAACTTCACGAAAGCTGAGGAGTAGGCACCGGCCCGAGCACCTGCTCGTAAGTGCGGTAGAAAAATGCGTCGGTCATGCCGGCGATGTAGTCGCACACCACGCGATGCGGCGGTTCTGCACGGGCGTGCTCGGCATATGCCTGCGGGAGCCGGGCGGGGTCTTCGACGAACAATCGGAACAGGCCGGCGATTAACTCCTGGGATTGGCTGCGGCTGCTGTTCAGGGCCGGCGTGGCATAGACCCTCTCCAGCAGGAAAGCCTTGAGCGCGCGGCTGGCGATGGCAGCTTCGGGCGAAAAGCAGGCCAGCCGCGTCCCGAATTCCCGCACTTCAACGGCTGTTCCCGCGCCGCTGGCCCGGGCGGCAGAAACCGTGCCTTCGATCAGTCCGGAGACCAAAAAGTCGATGAGGCCGCGCAGCGATTCGTGGAAGCGTTCGCGCGCGGTGGCGCCCGGATACTGCGTTTCCACGGCTTCGAAGATCCGGCCGTACTGGGGAACGGACGCGGCAGCATCTTCGGGTGCGATCAGTCCGGCGGAGCATGCGTCGTCCAGGTCGCCGGCATTGTAAGCCACTTCGTCGGCGAGATCGATAAGCTGCGCTTCCAGAACCGGGCGAAGTCCGGGCAGGTAGCCGTCCAGCGCGGGATCCTCTCCCGGACCGAAGTCGCGCGAGTGCTTGACGATCCCCTCGCGCACCTCGAAAGTGAGGTTCAGGCCCGGAAAGCGGGCGTAGCGCTGCTCGAAGCTCTCTACGATGCGCAGTGCGTGAAGATTGTGGTCGAAGCGTTCGCCGAAGCGATGCATCTGGCGATTCAGTTCCTCTTCGCCGGCATGGGCGAACGGCGGATGGCCGATGTCGTGGGCCAGCGCCAGCGCCTCCGTCAGATTCTCATCCAGGTCGAGCACGCCGGCCACGGTGCGCGCGATCTGAGAGACCTCGATGGTGTGGGTGAGCCGGTTGCGGAAGTGATCGGAGAGCCCGGGCGCGAAGACCTGCGTCTTGGCTTCCAGCCGGCGGAAGGCCCGCGAGTGAATCACGCGATCGCGATCGCGCTGAAATGCGTTGCGGTACGGATGATCGGGTTCGGGGTACTTCCGGCCCCGGCTCTGCTCTACGGGAAAACGCAGATGCCCCAGCATGAACCGGCGCGGCCTACTGCGGCGGCAGTTCGCCGATCAGGGTCAGCGCGACCTGGCTTACCGCGCCCGGTTGCGTGCGCAGCGGCTCAAGCAGCTTGCGCGCCTCGGCCGGTTTCTTGGGCGCAAGAAAGCGCGCCAGCGAGATGGTGGCCTGCTCCTTGGACACGAACTCGGTGGGATGATCCATCAGATCCCGCAGTACCTTCTCCCCTTGCGCATCGCGGCCATCGCCAAAATAGATCTGAGCCAGCGACAGCTTGGCCAGCGACGAATACTTGGCATCGCCCTTCTCCGCGACCTCGGCAAACAACTTTTCCGCTTCGGCCAGCTTGCCCTGGTCGGCCTTGACCGCTCCGAGGTAATATTGCGCGATCTCGCCCTCGGCGCTGCCCGAATACTTGGATTGCAGGTCGCTGAAGACCCGCAGGCTTTCCTGGTCCTTGGCCTCCTGCGTGGGGAACGCCAGACCGCCGTTGCCGGAAATGCCCACCGGCGCTTCCTGCACGCGAATGGCGGCGGAGAGCGCCTGCTCGCGGGCGGTGTGCTCGTGGCGAGAGTAGATCACATAGCCGCCGATCAGCACGGCGACGGCGAGGACGATGCCCCCGTAGCGGGTGATTTCTTTCTGGTGCTCCTCGAAAAACGTGATGCTGTGCTCGACTTCGAGGGCAAACTTATCGCTTTTCAGCTCTTTGCGGGTGATTCTGGACACGAAAACCTCAGGTCAGAGTAGAAATTTCATGATAACAGGTTTGCCCCCGTGGCGCGGACGATCGGGTTTTGCCGCCCGCGAATCCCGGCCAATGGCAATGCGCCGTCCGCGCCACGCTATCCTGAACACTATGCACCTCAAAATTCTGGGTCACCCGATCTTCGTCAACCTCAACTTCCACATGCCGATGATCGTCGACCTCTCCCATCCCCTGACCATGCTCCAAGGCGAAAACGGCTCCGGAAAATCGACGCTGTTGCACGCGATCTACTACGCCCTGCGCGGCGACCGGGTGGATGGCTATGCCTACCGCATCGAGGGTGCGAACGCGGCCGCCGGCAAGGTCTACCTCTTCGACGCCGAGCAGCACAACCCGCGTATGCAGCTCGAACTGTTCAAGGAACAGCCCGAGATGATCGAGTTCCTCAAGATGGCCAGCCACGGCCAGGTGATGCTCTCCCTCTTCCGCGAAACCTTTCCGAAACTGCCCGGCGGGACCATTCTTCTGCTCGACGAACCGGAGATGGCGCTGTCCGCGTCCAATCAGCGGCGCATTCTCAAAATGCTCATGGAGCTGGTGGACCAGAAGAAATTCCGTATCGTCTGCGCCACCCACTCCCCGGTCCTGATCGACGCGCCGGAGACCTACGTGATCGACCTGGACCGGCACGTGAATCGCAACGTGATCTCCTCGGAGCAGGGAATCCAGGGCGCGAGCACCATCCAATGAACTGCTGCGCCGGGATGGACCGTCTGATGGATCGCGGGCTGGCGCGCCATGCGGCTCCGCACCAGCTTTCCAACGGCACCATCATCACGGATATCGACACCGAGTTCTTCTTCGTGTTCGGCGAGGAGCGCCACCAGTTCGTCGGCATGCACTACTGCCCGTTTTGCGGGCGGGTGTTGTCGCGCGAGCTTTGGAATCTCGAGAAGAAAAAGTAACTACAGCGAAAAAGCGACGTAGATTCCGCCCGACGGTCCCCACTTGCCGGACTTGCCGCCGGTGGCGTAGATGACCACGTACTGGCGGCCGCCAAGCTCGTATGTGATCGGGGTCGCGTTGCCCGCCATCGGAAGCGTGGCTTCCCAGAGCAGCTTCCCGGTGGACTTGTCGAACGCACGGAACTTGCGGTCGTAGTTGGTGGCGGCGATGAAGACCAGGCCTCCGGCAGTCACGATGGGACCTCCGTAGTTTTCGCTGCCCGTGTTCTTATCCGCAAGGTCGGGATATTCACCGAGCGGAATCTTCCAGGCGTATTCGCCGGTGTTGAGGTTGATGGCGTTGAGCGTTCCCCACGGCGGCACGATCGCTGGGTAGCCATCGGGATCGACGAACTTGTGATAGCCGCCGAAGCGGTAGTGGGGCGCGTGCGCAGCCTCCGCGGCGCCCGTCAGTTCCTTGCTTTCGCCGCCGAGGATGTAGTCGCTGAGCGCGGAGACCTCGGCCGGCGTCAGGGTCGGGAACGCCGGCATGCGGCCGCCGCCTTCGCGAATCACCGCGGCAATCTGCTGCGCGGTTCGCTTGCCGGATAGCTCGTGGAGCGCTGGAATCTGCGGCGGAGCGCCGTGCAGGTCCTCGCCGTGGCAGGTGGCGCACTGCGCGAGATACAGGCGGCGCATGGAACTGCCGGACTGGGTTTCGTAGAGCCCGCCAGTCCAGGCCATTTCGTTGGCATTGACGTAGAGCAGGCCGCTGGTGGGGTCGAAGGCCGAGCCGCCCCACTCGGCACCGCCGTCGTATCCGGGAAAGATGAAGGTCTCCCGACCCAGTGCGAACGGGAAAAACTGCCCGCCGTTCCGAAGTTTCTGAAATTGCTCGAGCGCCCAGGCGTGCGCCTCGGGCGTGCGCCGCGTCAACACTTCTTCCGTCAGCGACTGGCGCGAGTAGGGCGCGGGACGCGTGGGCAGCGGTTGTTCCGCGGCGGCGTGTTCACCGGGGACGTCACTTGCGGAATAGCCGCGGTACTCGATCGGAAACAGCGGCTTGCCGGTCGCGCGATCGAACAGGAACACCCAGCCCTGCTTGCTGGTCTGCGCGACGGCGTCGATTGTGCGGCCTTCGTGTTTGACCGTGACCAGCACGGGAGGCGACGGAAAGTCGCGGTCCCAGATGTCGTGCCGCACCGCCTGGAAGTGCCAGATGCGTTCGCCGGTCGCGGCGTTGAGAGCGAGCAGGCAATTGGCGAAGAGGTTATTGCCG
>DATJYJ010000290.1:0-2788 GCA_035578025.1 Verrucomicrobiia bacterium | reverse complement strand
TTTATCTCCGCCCGCTTGCCCGGCTTCTGGGAACCGGGGCCGCGTATGACAGCGAGTTCCGGTGTCCGGTCCGGGATCTCGCGCTTGGGCCTGACCGGAGCGATGAAGCGGTATCCCCGGCCGGTAATCGTCTGCACGAATCGCGGATGTTCGGGGTCGTCCTTCAGAACCTGGCGAATCTTGCGGATAGCGGCATTGATGCTGTTGTCGGTATCGAGGAAGACATCCTTGCTCCAAATCCGTTCCACGATCTGGGCGCGGGTCACGAGCTGCCCACGGCCCTCAATCAAGAGCAGCAGCAACTCCGAGGGAATTCGCTCCAGCTTGAGAGCCCGGCCCGCGCGGCGCAATTCATAAGTGCGCAGGTCCAGGTCGAAATCCTCACCGAATTGGATTGAGTCTGAAAATCTGACTGGGTCGGACGCCACGGCAACGCACCCCAAGTGAGCGTAATTTTACATGGGCTGCTCCGCCCTCATGCAAGTTACTTATTTTCAGCAGCTTACGAATTCATCCCAATTCAGACAGCTTAAGGCGCTCGCTATGGCCAGCCTGCCTCGAAGGAGGCAGTATGCATCACGTGCCACGCGCTCAAGAAGTGGGGTCCCAGGTTGATGTGGGCGCGGACGCAAGAATTGCAACCACAAATTCCGCGAGGAGGAAACAAAATGACAACACGAATCACTAGTCTCATCCAGGCTTTCACCATCAACATGCTGCGGCTGGCGTTGCTGGGCAGCCTGGCCCTGGCCGCGCCGCTTCTGGCCGTGGGGCAAGCCGCTCACGACCACAGCGCACCGGCACGGCTGGTTCAAATCGTTCGCCAGGCCACACAGCAGTTCATCGATGTCAACGCTACCGCGGCGGCCGGGTACGGGCCGGCCTTCGGATGCGTCAGTGGCCCCGACCACGGAGCCATGGGCATTCACTACGTCAACGGCGCGTTAGTGGGAGATGGCGAGATCGATGTGTGGCACCCCGAAGCGCTGATCTACGAACCGGTGGGTAACAAGCGGCGCCTGGTGGGCGTGGAGTACATCGTGGATGCGGCCACCTGGCTTGCCGCTCACGACAACACTCCGCCGGCGCTTGAGGGTCAGGATTTCCAGTTCGTGGCCAGCCCGAACCGGTTCAACTTGCCCTCATTCTTCGAGCTTCACGTCTGGGCCTGGCGCGATAACCCCAACGGCGCCTTCGTGGACTGGAACAACCGGGTCAGTTGCGAAGGCCAGTAGAACGAGGAGAGAGGTTTGCTCGCGGTCCTGAGACTTGAAGTCCTGGGCCTGTAATCAAGTGGCACCTGAAGAATCTTCTCGGGTGCCCGGAGAACATAAGGAAAAAAGGAGAAACAAATGACCAGCAATCAATCTGCAAATACAGGAGTGCTCGATCAGACGGTCAACGGAGTCGCGGTTAGCGACCTGTTCAAAACCGTGAATGTCGTCAAGGCCAACCCGGCAATCGCGAAATTCAAGTTTCGCGTTCAAAACCAGTGGGGGGAGGGCGGGCAAAACAGCTCCATCGCGGACACCTTTTACGGCGCGGGACAGGAGAACTCGCGTCGCCGGCCGTTTGTGCTGGCCGCCGACGAGCCTCCTCTGCTGCTCGGCAAGGATGCTGCCGCCAATCCCACTGAATACCTGCTCCACAGCCTGGCAGCCTGCCTGACCACCTCCATGGTGTACCACGCAGCGGCGCGCGGCATTCAGATCGAAGAGATCGAGTCTTCTCTGGAAGGCGATGTCGATCTGCACGGATTTCTTGCGCTCGACCAGAACGTGCGCAACGGATTCCAGGGCATCCGGGTCAAGTTCAAAATAAAAGCCGATGTGCCCGACGCTGTGTTGCAGGAGATCTGCCAGCTGGGGCCGGAGCGGTCCCCGGTATACGACTCTCTGACCAACGGAGTCCCCATCTCGGTAACCGCGGAACGGATGTAAGGCCGCGCAAGTTGCACGCACGCGCCCTGGGCGGGAATGGACCACCCGCCCGGGGATTGTTTATCTCTCCTTCTTGATGCAATGGATTTGGAGTCGTAACTAACCCCTTCACATGACGGGATTTCCGCGCCGCAATCCTGTCACAGGCCGCAGGATTTCAGCGCAAAAGCTGGCCGGTCGCGTGCAGGGTCTCAATCATCCGCAGTAAATCAGTGCCGCGAATCGGCTTGGCAAGATATCGATCCATTCCCGCCGCCAGGCAGCGTTCCTCGTCACCTTTCATTGCGTGCGCGGTCATGGCAATAATGGGGATGTGTCGTCCGGTGCGTTTCTCTGACTCCCGAATGGCGGCCGTGGCATCGAGTCCATCCAGTTTCGGCATCTGCACATCCATCAGCACCAGGTCGAATCGGCCTGATTGGTGGGCCGCCACCGCTTCCTCGCCATCGGCTGCGAGCCCCACCCAATGCCCGGCCTTTTCCAAAATGCGCTTCACCACCTTCTGATTTACCTCGCCATCCTCGGCGAGAAGAATGCGCAAGGGCGCGGCGCTGGCGGAGTAATGAATCGGTGGCCCCGAGTGGGGCGCCACGTCGCGCCCGCCAATAGCGTGCCCTAGTGCTCGCAGGATTTCCGCCAGCAGTTCCGATCGGCGGATCGGCTTAACCAGGTGTGCGGAAATCCCCAACTCCTTGCACCGGCGTGCTCCGCCCGGCTGGCCGTCCGAAGTCAGCATCATCAGGGTGGGAGCTGCCAGGCGAGAATCGGCCAGGATGCGCTCTGCCAGTTCGAAGCCGTCCATATCGGGCATGCGGCTGTCGATCAGCATCAGCCGGAAGGGCCGGCCC
>DATJYJ010000289.1:0-13653 GCA_035578025.1 Verrucomicrobiia bacterium | reverse complement strand
CCTTTCCAAGCTGAGAGCCAAAGGTCTGGTAGAGAAGATTCCTCACTCACGGCGCTACCAACTCGTCGGCAAGGGCTACTCGATCTGCGTGGCTTTCCTGAAACTGTTCGAACGAATCTATGCGCCTCTCACCGCGGGCCTGCTGGCGCCATTCCGCGGCGACCGCGCGTTGCCAGACGATAGACGCTGCGACCTCGATCGCCTATACCAGCGCATCTCCGACGATCTGGACGCACTCCTGAGAGCCGTCGGCCTCAAAGTCGCCGTGTGAATTGGCCTATAACGGGAACTAAACTAATCCCGTGCCATCACGGCCGACGCCCGTATTGCCTTGAATCCGCTCGTCCCCCGCACTGTACGTACCCACCTGTCTTGATTCACGACACAGCGCAAAAAAGGATAACATTTACGATTCCGCCAAAGTAATTACTTAGCCCATGACCCGGCTAGAGGTTCCGTTACCGCATAGGTACGTCCGCGGTACTTGGGGCTCCTTCGCAACTGAGACTTTTCGGGCTAGCATGAATCCGGAATCATTGTGGGGGACGAAGCGCATCCACGCATCCTTCCAATCCACGACGACCCGTTGACAGACATGACACAGGAAGATCAGAACGCCGAATTGCAGCCCGCCACCCTGGAGCCGGTTCCCGGGGCTGCGGGCCATCTCAACGGACCAGCGAATCCGGCGGTGGCGGTCAAGCTGGAATTGCCGGTCTCGCAGCTCGCCCGGAAGGCGCGGGAAGCTCTACGTTCCTCCACGTCAATCGGTTCGGAGATCGGCGGTCTGCTATTGGGAACGGCCGCGGCTGGCGACCCCGTGCGCCTCACCGTCAGCGATTATGAATTGGTCGCCTGTGACCATAAGCTGGGACCTCTGTACAAGTTAGGCGGGGCAGACCTAGACAGGTTGGACGAAGCGATCGGCAGACTGAGCACGGACAGCAGGGGTCTCGAGGTAGTAGGATTCTTCCGCAGCCACACCCGCCCCGGCATGTCGCCTGATGCCAACGACCTTGCAGTTTGTTCCTCACGCTTTGAAAAGCCTCACCAGATCGCACTGCTGGTTCGTCCCAACGCGACCGAGACAAGCGGAATGGCAGTTTTCGTGTGGCAAGGCGGTGCGTTGCGAGAGTACGTGGCACCCGGTGAGTCGCCCTCCCAGGCCGGCACCGCAAAGCCAGACCCGCCGGCGAATTCAACCGTGGCGACGGCCGTGCCGATCTCCGCGCCAGTGCCGATCTCCGCGCCCGAGCCGAGCTCCGCGGCCGAGCCGGACTCCGCGGCCGAGCCGGACCCCACGCCCGTGCGGGAAGCTCCCAAGCGCGCGATGGTCGTACCCATCGAGTCCCGGCGGCCGTCGACGCCGGCGGCTTCGGAGTCCGATCCCCTGCCTGCGGTCGCGGAAGAAGCAGTGCAGGCTCCTGCGGCTTCGCCCGCCGCTGCCGCGGCGACGTCCGTAAAGTCAGCCGCATCCGCCGGGCGGGCGAGAGTTGGACATTGCAATGTCAGTATGCGGCTTGGTCCCGACCCGCGCCGCGCCGGCAGTGCCGCGGCCGCCAGGGAACCGTCACGGAGGGGCTCGTGATCAGACTGACGCTTGAAACACCAAACAGGCAACATCAGGAGGTGACCGGCACACCACTCGATGAAAGCATCCGGAAGACCTGGATCGATATTCAGAAACGCCACGATGTGCCCGTGAATGCCATCGGCGTCAGAATCGATCCGAAAGACATCAACACGCTCCAGGTATGGAGGGAGGCGGGGGTTGACCAGTTCGTCAGGAAATGAAACCAGCCGCCGGCTCGTACGCCGATTATGATGCCCACTAGAACCTTTACCACCGAGAGAGATCCTCTTGTAGAAGCGATCGAATTGGCCCGGCTGGGGCAGAAGGGTGAGGCCCGCCAATTGCTACGCGAGGCGTGCCGCATCGACCCTGGGAATGCCAAGGCCTGGCTCTGGAGCGCTTCGCTGGCCGAAACCGTCGCCGATGCCATCAACGATCTGCAGCAGGTCGTGGCGCTCGATCCCGACAACGCCACCGCGCGCGGCTGGTTGGAGAGGCTGCGTCCATCGGTGGTGGAAGTTCCCTGGTACCAGTGTTTCCTTTGCTCTTACGAGGGCCTGGAGGAGTTCGACCGGTGCCCGCAGTGCCATTCGGTTCTCTCGCTGGATCTGGACGAGACATTTCGCAATCAGGGCCTGGATGAGCGACAGGTGAGACTCGCGGTAGACCGCCTCGGGAAACTCGCCGGCAGCGCCGACCCGTTCGATATCGAATACTACCTGGGCGTCGCTCACCTCAACCTGCTGAATTCCCAGGCCGCCCTGGAGCATTTTCGCCGCGCCGAGGCTCTCGACGAACGCGGCGCGCAATTGCGCGCCACCATCGCCGCGCTGAGCCGGCGTCCCCTGGTCATGGCCGTCGATGACTGCCTGACCATCCGCACGATGGTGACCAGCACGCTGGAGAGGAACGGATACCGCTGCCTCAGCGCAGCCAGTTCCGTAGACGCGCTCTCCTACCTGGAGGACGCGACTCCCGAGTTCGTCCTGCTGGATGTGAGCATGCCGTTCATGGACGGCTATCTGCTCGCGAAGACGATCAAGTCGCAGCCCAAGACCAAGGACACAACCGTCGTCATGCTGTCGGCGCGGGACGGCTTCATGGACAAAGTAAAGGGAAGAATGTCGGGTGCAGCCGACTACCTGACCAAACCATTCGAACCAGCACTGTTACTGCGGATTATTCGCAAGTACGTTCATCCGAAGGAGTAGCACATGCCCAACAAGACAATTCTTGTGGTGGATGACAGTCCAACCGAGAGGAAGATGGTGCAGCAGGCGCTGCAGGGGAAAGGCTACAACCTGGTATGGGCCGGCGACGGCGAGGAGGCCCTGGAGAAGGCCGCCCGGCAGAAGCCCGACGTTGTTTTACTCGATATCATTCTGCCCAGAAAGAACGGATTTCAGGTCTGCCGCCAGCTAAAGACTTCTCCGGAAACGCAAAACATCAAGGTGATCCTGATCAGCAGCAAGACCCAGGACACCGATCGCTTCTGGGGCATGAAACAAGGCGCCGACGAGTATCTAACGAAACCCGTGGCAGCGGAAAACCTCGCGGCGAGCGTGGCCAGGTTCTGTTAGCACGGTGGCGCGTGGGGCGCACCCTGACCGGTCTTCACAGGGCGAACCCGCCGGCATAACCCACAAGCCGGATACCGGCGCAGCCCGAGCCGGCGAGACTTACCGGGCGCGGAGGATCGGTGTGAGTTTCGAGCACTGAAACCTCCGGGAGTGAACGAAACAATGGCGACAACGATCAACCAGCAACTGACATACGATGACCTGCGGATTTTGCCGGAGGATGATCCTCTGGGCGCAATGTTTTCGGATCTTCTGGTAGCCGAAGACGCCGCGCCGGCAGCACCGGCCGAGCAGCCGCGTGCGGAAGCAGAGCCGCTGGAAGCACCCGCTCTTCCGGATCCGGTGGAGCTCAGCGTCTCTCAGCAACTCGATAATCCTCCAGATGATCTTCCGGCGGCCGAGTTCCAGATCATGGCGGAAGTGCCCGGCGAGCCGGAGATCGTCGTGGAAACGCAGTCGAAGGTGGTTGAGGCCGCGGCAGAGCGGACCCCAGCCATCCCGTTCCCCCTGGTCATCGAGCCCGAACCGCTCCTGGTGCCCCCGCCGGACGCCCCCGCCGCACCGGTTGCAGAAACCTCCCAAGAGGTCGCCTTCGCGCCCGTGCGGAACGATGGCCCTCTCGAGACCAATCTTGACGCCGCCGGGGACGCGCCCTCCGCCTACGACCTGGAAGCCCTGATCTCCGAAATCGACCGCGAGAACCGGCCGTCGCTGGAGGACGACCTGTTTGTCGGAGCGGCTCGCGCGGCAGCGCCGCACAGGCGGCAGGACAGTTGCATCGTGTTTCTCCTGGCCGGTACGCACTATGCCATCCCGATTCGCCATGTGCTCGAACTGGACGCCATGCCGCGCATCACCACCGTGCCCAACGTGCCTGGGTTCGTTCGCGGCGTAACCAATTTGCGCGGTGAAATCGTGGTGGTCCTGGATTTGCGCGTCCTGCTCGGCCTGGGGCCGGTGGAAAGCGCCGAGCGAGGGCGCATTCTCATCGTGCAAACAAAAGATCAGCAGACCGCGGCACTGGCGGTCGACGAAGTGCGCGGCACCGCGGCATTGGCGCTGGCTGAACTCTCCCGCAGTCTGATCCCAGACCCGGTGATGCCCCTTCTGCTGGGCATAGGCGAGCATCAGAACCACGTTTTGAATGTCCTGGACGTAGACAAATTGTTTGGCACACCGGAGTTCCAGCAGTTCGGCACGAACTAGCCGGCGGCCGGCTCTCTACGGCGGGCACGGATTGATTTGGCAGGATGACGATTTTGAGTTTCGCAATTTGAAAGAACGGTGATTCGCGGACGCTGGCTTTGGCCGCGCGCATCCCCGTCAAGGAGAAGATGGAAATGCTCACACGAATCAAGAACCTGAGAGTCGGCCACAAGCTCGGTTTGATGGTCGCATTGATGGGTATCCCGATCGCGTTGTTGGCGATTCTGTTCGTTCAGGCGAAGAACCAGCAGATGGCAGCGATGCAGAAACAGTTGGACAGCCTGGACTACCTCACGCCGGTACACAACCTGCAGCAGCACGTCCTGCTGCATGGCGGGCTGATTTTCATTTCGGCCAGCGATCCGTCGTACCGACCGCGGCTGGCTGCCAACGAGGCCGACGTCGATACCGACATCGCGGCGGTGCAGCAGGCGGACGCAAAATACGGCAGGGCGTTCGGCACTACCGAGGCCCTCAATCGCATCCGGGAACATTGGGAGGAGATCCACAGCAAAGGGAGCGTGTTCAGCGCCAAGGAGATGAATGACGCCCACGCCAGGCTGAGCGCGGAGATCCTGGACCTGATCCGGGTGGTCGGCGATAACGCTGTGATCACCGACACGTCGCTGGACACCTATTACCTTGGCAACAGTCTTCTTCTGCAGATCCCCGGCGCGGCCGAAGGCATCGCCCAGTTGCGGTATGCGGGCAGCGAGGCCGCGATCAACGGTTCGGTCACTGCTGACCAGCAGAACCGGATGACGACGATCATTGCGAATATTCGCCGGTTCTCCGCACCCAAGGCTGGTCTCATTCAGGTCGGTCTGACGACCGCCGGCAAGGCCAACCCGAAGATCGAGGAAAGACTCAGAGGACCACTGTCGGCAGCCACCATGGCTTCCGAGGCGTACGTGCAGTCGGTGCACGAGAACATTTTGGGCGTCAAGGTGAGCGCCTCTCTGAAGGACCATTTCACGACCGCTAGCGAAGCCATCGCCACGATGTTCAGACTGTACGACGCGGTTGACGCTGCCTATCGCACGGAAGTGAACGCCCGTATCGAGGGGCTGAAAAGCGCCGAGTATCTCCAACTGTCGGTTGCACTGTTCGGACTGGCGCTGGCGGTGTTCCTGGTCTACCTGGTCACGCGCGGCGTCAACCGCCAGGTTCAGTCAATGATGAAGCTGTTCTCCAGCATCGGGGTAGGCGATTTTTCGGCCCGCGCAGAGGTGCTGAGCGAAGACGAGCTGGGGCGCGCGGCTGCCTCGCTCAATTCCATGCTCGGCGCAGTCCTCGGCCTGATCCAGTCGCGCCAGGAGCGCGACCAGATTCAGGAGAGCATCCGCAAGCTGCTCGATGAAATCAGCGGCTTGGCGGAGGGCGACCTCACCAAGCAGGCGGAGGTGACGGCTGAAATCACCGGCGCCATTGCCGATGCGTTCAACAACATGACTGAGGAGCTTCGTTCCATCATCAGCAAGGTGCAGGACACGACACTGGCTGTGAGCTTCTCGGCCAACGAGGTGCAAAACACCACCGAGCACCTCGCCAACGGCAGTGAATCCCAGGCTCTTCAGATCGTGGAGGCTTCGGCGGCCATCGACCAGATGACGGTATCGATTCAACAGGTGTCCGGCAATGCGGCCACCGCCGCGGGCGTCGCCGACCATGCACTGGGCAGCGCCAGGGCGGGCGCGGAAGCGGTGTTGAAGACGATCGAAGGCATGAACGGCATTCGCCAGCAGGTGCAGCAGACTGCCAAGCGGATGAAGCGGCTGGGCGAGAGCTCGCAGGAGATCGGAGAGATCGTCCAATTGATCAAGGACATCACCGAGCGCACCACTATCCTGGCGCTGAATGCCTCCATCCAGGCGGCGATGGCGGGTGAAGCGGGCAAGGGCTTCGCGGTTGTCGCCGAGGAAGTCGAACGGCTGGCCGAGCACTCCACGGAAGCGACCAAGAAGATTTCGGGCCTGATCAAGTCGATTCAGTCCGATACCAACGAGGCTATCGCGGCCATGGAAGAGACCACGCGGGAAGTGGTCGCGGAATCGGGCCTGGCAAACGAGGCCGG
This sequence comes from Verrucomicrobiia bacterium, assembly GCA_035578025.1. Taxonomy (GTDB): domain Bacteria; phylum Acidobacteriota; class Terriglobia; order Bryobacterales; family Bryobacteraceae; genus Solibacter. The sequence continues at coordinate 7,220 of DATJYJ010000289.1, read as the reverse complement.
GCAGAAGCTGGCCGAGATCGAAAAAATCTCCAAACAGCTCGCCGAAATCATCCAGTCGATCTCGCTCGCGTCCAAGCAGCAAAGCCGCGGCTCGGAAGGCGTTGCCAAATCGATGGCCGAGATCTCGCAAGTGACGCAGCAGACCGCCGCCGGCGCCAAGCAGGCAGCCATCTCCATCCGGAAACTGACGGAGCTGGCCGACGACCTGCGCGGCTCGCTCAACCGCTTCAAGCTCCCCAAGAAGGCGGCCTGACGGCGGAATTTCCGGTTCGCGGCCCGCTCACCGGCGGTCCGGTCCGCAAGAACGAACGCATATGCCAGCCATACGGGTAACGGCAGCTCGCCCTGCAATGAACACGCACGAGGAAGAGCAGTGGCGCGACCTGGTCGAGCGCCGTTGCGGAATCTACTTCTCGCCAAACCGGCTCTACGTGCTGCAAAACTGCCTTTGGGGGGAGATGCAGCTCCGCGGGATCGAGACATACCAGGACTATTACTCTCTGGTTCTGAGAAGCGCCGCCGAATGGAACCGGCTGCTCGATCGCCTGGCAAACCGCGAGACCTACTTTTTCCGGCATATGCCGAGCTTCAGCTCCCTCGCCGAGGAAATCCTGCCCGCGCGGATGGCCGAAGGGTTCGGGCGGGGCGCAGACCCGATCCGCCTGTGGAGCGCGGGCTGCTCCTCGGGCGAAGAGGCATATTCTCTGGCGATTACCGCGTACGAGGCGGCCGCGCCCGACCGCTGCGGGTGCCAGGTGCTCGGCAGCGACCTGAGCAGCGAGGCGCTGGCCGCCGCGCGGCGCGCGCGGTACGGCGCGCGGGCACTATCCGAGATGCCGCCGGAGCTGCAGCGGCGGTATTTCGTTCGCAGAGGAAGCGAGTACGAGGTGGTTCCCGCGATCCGCTCGATGGTGCGGTTCGAGCCGTTCAATTTTTTCGATCCGGCCACGTATCCCACCGCGTTCCAGGATGTGATCGTGTGTCAGAACGTCTTCATCTATTTCCGGGAAGAGCTGCGCACGCAGGCAGCGGCTCAACTCGCCGCTTGCCTTCGCCCCGGCGGACTTCTGCTGATCGCACCCGGCGAATTGGCCAGCCTCGATATTTCCGGCCTGGAACGCGTCGCTTTGCGGCACACCGTCGCGTTCCGGCGCAACCAGGAACCGTGCTTTCATGCCCGGACGGAAGCCATGGATCCGGCCGCCTACCCGAGGCAGTAGGAGAAGGAATATGGAAAAGGCAATCAATTGCGAGATGTTGGCCGGATTCACCGAAGAGGTGAGGAGCTACCTCCCGCGGATTCGCAGGAGCTTTGCGGCTCTGGCCACGGATCCCGCGAACATCGAAGTGCTCGAGGAAGCGCACCGCCTGCTCCACAGCATCAAGGGCGCGGCTTCGATGCTCGGCCTCGCGGGGTTGGGCCACATGGTTTACCTGGCGGAAGAAGCCACCGAGGAAGTGGCCTCCGGACAGTTGGACTGGTCGCCGGCCGCCGGAGAGGCGCTGGAGCACGTTCTGTCGCGCGTCGAATATTACCTGGAGACTTTGAATGCCGGCACGCTGTGCGAGCGGCCGATCCTGGCTGAGGCGGTCAAAGTTCTACGCCGTCTGCGTGCACAACCCGAATCCGGCGACGAAGCGGAGATCGACCTGCTCCTCGGCCCCGACTCCAATCTCCGCGTCACGGCGCCTTCCGTTGAGCCTGCGATTGCACTGCCGTCGCCTGGCACGCGCTCCGAGGCTCCCCACCGCGTCTCGGCGGCGCAGCTTGAGCAGGAGTACGCCGGCGTGCCGGCCGACCTCCTCGGCATCTTCCGCGAAGAGGCAGAAGAGATCCTGCAGAACGTCAGCGATCTGTTGCGCCGGCTGGAATCCGGCGCAATCGATGCCCAGGCGTTGCTCGAGATCCGCCGCCACGCCCACACGCTCAAAGGAGCGGCCGGTTCGGTGGGCCTGCGTGCTCTAAGTTCGCTGGCTCACCGGATGGAAGATCTTCTGGACGCCGTGAACCAGGGCACGGCGGCGTTTTCACCCGAGATCCACAGTCTTGTGGTAGCGACCTTCGATTGCATCGGGGACATGGCCGAGGCGCACAATGTTGCCGAACTGGGTCCCCGGACCGAGGCCCTGTATGCGCGCTATCAGGCAGTGTTGGATGGCATGGCGGAGAGTTCAGCCCCGGTCCGGCTCGTGGAAACGTTTGGCGCCGGGTCCGAAGAGCAGCCCGAAGCGGAAGCACCTGCCCCCGCGCCGAGCCGTCTTGAACCGCTCGAACCGGAGGGTTCGATCGACGTTCCACAGGCCGCCGAGCCCGCGAATGGCGTTGAGGAAACGCGCGCGCCGAGCCACTATGTGCGCGTTCCCATCGAAAAACTGGACGAGCTGGTGCGGCTGGTAAGCGAGCTTCTGGTGAGCCGGACCACTTTCGAGCAGCGCCTTGCCGCTCATTCACGGGAGGTCGACGAGCTGTCGCGCAGCACGGGCCGCCTGAAACGGGTCACCTCCCGCCTGGACGCCGATTTCGAAGTGAGCGCGCTGCGTGGCGGATTCGGACAACTGGCAGTGCGGGCGGTAGTCGGGGGCCAGGCCCGGGAGGAACGCCGCAAGGATTTTGACGTTCTCGAATTCGACCGTTATACGGACTTCCATCTCATCTCGCGCGACCTGACCGAGACCAGCAGCGATATTGCTTCCGCCACCGGCGAGTTGAGTCATCACATCACGGAATTCGACAGTGTCCTGAATCGGCTGGGACGGCTCACCAGCGAAGTTCAGGACAGGCTCATGCGTATGCGCATGGTGCAGTTAGCGACGCTGAAGACGCGTCTGCGGCGAACCGTCCGTGTGACCAGCGACCGCCAGCAGAAACCGGTCGACCTGATCATCGAAGGCGAGCACGTGGAGCTGGACAAGACGGTCCTGGAAGAGATTGCGGCTCCCCTGGAGCACCTGCTTCGCAATGCCGTGGACCACGGGATCGAATCGGCGCCCACGCGCCAGGCACTGGGTAAGCCCGAGCGCGGGCAGATCCGCTTGCGCGCCTTTTATGAAGGCACGCAGGTGGTGCTTCAGGTCTCGGACGATGGCGGCGGCATGGAGCCGGAGCTGCTTCGCCAGGCGGCGGTTCGCGCCGGCCTGTGCACCGAAGCGGAAGCCGCCCAACTTCCAGCGGCCAGCCTGAACAACCTGGTCTTCCTGCCCGGCTTCAGTACCGCGCGAACGGTCAGCGAGACTTCCGGCCGCGGCGTCGGCATGGACATCGTCAGATCCACTGTGCATCGGATGAAGGGCACGGTGTCCATCGAAACCGAGCCGGGAGTCGGCGCAACCTTCACCATCCGCCTTCCCATGACCCTGGCCATCATGCGTGTACTGCTGGTGGAGACCAACGGAGAAACTCTGGCAGTGCCGCTCAGCGTGGTGACGAAGATCCTGCGAGTGGAGCCCGAGCAGCTCGAGTACATCGGCCATCAGATGGTCATACGCGTGGAAGGCAAGGCGATTCCCGCCCTGCGCCTGGGCGAAGCGTTGCATCTGCCGCGGCCTTGCGACAGCACCCTGCGGCGGCTGCCGGTGCTGGTGGTGCGCCTGGGCGAGCGACAGTTGGCATTCATCGTGGAACACCTGCTGGAAGCCCGCGAGGTGGTTGTGAAATCCATGGGCAGCTTATTGCGGCGCGTGGAGGGTGTCGTGGGCGCCACCCTGATGGGCGACGGCAGTGTCGTGCTGATCGTGAATCCGTCGGACCTTTCACCGGCCAGCACGGATGGCGTCCGTCCGCGCATCCGCGAACCGCGCATCTTTGAGGCGCCAAAAGAAAGCAGCGCCTACGACGTGTTGATTGTGGATGACTCGGTCAGCGTCCGCCGTGTGCTTTCGAACCTGGTCCGGGGCCGCGGATGGAATCCGCTGACGGCGCGGGATGGAGTCGAGGCACTGGAGCTGATCGAGCGCGCCGCCAAGCCGCCGGCCGCAATCCTGCTCGATATCGAAATGCCGCGAATGGATGGCTACGAGTTCCTGAGCACGCTGCGGCGCAATGCCGCGCACAAGCAACTCCCCGTGATCATGCTGACGTCGCGTGCCGGCGAAAAACATCGCCGCAAGGCATTCGATGTGGGCGCGACGGAATACCTGGTGAAGCCGTACGAAGAGGAGACACTCGTCGCCGTCATTCGACGCGTGGTGCGCGAGGTCAGGCAGACCTCGGTCGTATGAACCGGAAGACGCGAGTGCTGGTGGCCGACGATTCGCCTTTTGTCTGCCGGCTTCTGACCTGCTATCTGCACTCGGCGGCGGATTTTGAGGTGGTCGGCACCGCGTGCGACGGACTGGACGCGCTCACGAAGGCCAAGGCGCTGCGGCCGGACGCCCTGACTCTCGATCTCGAAATGCCTGGAATGGACGGCCTGGAGGCGCTGGCCCGCATCATGCGGGAATGCCCCACCCCCGTGGTCGCGGTAAGCGGCGTGACGGGCAGGGCGGCGACTCGCACGTTGCAGGCGCTCGATCTGGGGGCGGTGGATTTCGTCTTGAAGTACGCGGTTGGCGCGAGCATTCGTCCCGACGAACTGTGCCGCGAGGTTCTCGCCAAGGTTCGCGCGGCCGCTCGTGTCCGCGTGGTCCGGTCGCTGGGCGCATGGAGCCTCTCCTCCCTGGGGGTCGCAGAAGTTGCCCCGAAGGAGCATCTTTCAGGCAGCCGTCAAGCTGGAACCGCGCTGGTGGTGATCGGCGCCTCCACCGGCGGGCCGCTGGCCCTTCGCGAACTACTGTCACGCCTGCCCGACAACTTCGGGGCCGGAATCATCGTGGTGCAGCACATGCCGAGGAGCTTCACAGCGGTTCTGGCAGCCCAGCTTGACCGTCACTGTCGTGTGCGAGTCAGGGAGGCGGAGAATGGCGAACGGCTGGAGCCTGGCAGGGTCCTGGTTGCACCCGGCGGTTGTCATCTTCTTCTGCGACCCGGCTTCCGCGTGGCGATTCATGCCGGCAGTCCCGCCGATACCTATTGCCCATCGATTGACGCAGCGATGGAATCGGCCGCGCGAATCTATGGATCTGGCGCTGTCGGCGTCCTTCTGACCGGCATGGGCGACGACGGCGCGCGCGGCATACAGGCGATTCACGAGAAGGGTGGCAAGACGTTCGTGCAGGATGCCGAAAGCTGCGTCGTCGACGGCATGCCGGAGCGGGCTCGCGAGCGCGCGGCCGTGGACGGTGTCGCGCCGCCGGCGGAAATCGCCGCGCTGCTGGTCCGGGAGATGGAAAGGAGAGCCAATCATGCGGCATGAGACCGTGCGCACTTTGAAGTGCTACGCCGGAGGGCAGGCGTATTGCCTGGATGCCGGGCAAGTGCTCGCCATCGAGCGCGGCGCGCGGATGACGCCGAATCCCGCAGCCGGCGGACCGATGGGCTGGATTGCCAGACGCGAAAGCCGAATTCCGGTCTACGGCCTGACCGAGCGGCTTGGCTTCGGCACACGGGCGGACCGCCTGGGGACCGTGCTCGTGATCAACAGTCCGAAGCCGTGGGGCTTGGCAGTTGACCGCGTTTCCCGGCTCCAGGATGCCGCCGCAACTCCACAACCCGTGCCACCCAGTATCAGCCCGGCACGCGCGGCTGGATTCAGCGGTGTGGTGGTCGACAACGGTTCCCTCGCTGTTTACCTGTCGCCCGACCTTCTGCATCCGGACGCTCCTCGCGTTCCGCCAACCGAGATGGAGCCGCCGCCTCAGGCAACGCCGGATCCGAGCGCGCCCGCCCTGACGGGCCCGGGCAGGCTGCTCTTGTTTTCGCCGGCGAACCCCGTGCCGCCGGGCCTGCTTCCCGGCCTCCGGTCTCGCCTCCTGTTCGGGTTCAGCTACTCTCAGGTGGTGGAGATCGTGCCTGGCGTCGAGCATTCGCCCGTACCCATGACGCCGTCTCACATCATCGGCCTGATAGCCTGGCGCGGCCGTCCCGTGACGGTTGTGGATGCCGGAGTGTTGCTCGGACTCACCCCGGTCCAGCGACAGGCCACGGATCGCCTGCTGATCGCCCGTTCCCCCCTGTGGCGAACCGCCATCGCGATTCCTGTAGGCGGGGAAATCCAGAGCCGTATGTTGCCGCTTCCGCACCGGCCGTGCCGGCTGGCGCTCGACACCGGGCACTCACGCGGAGCGTTCGAACTCACCGCGGACGAGTTCGTGGTGATTCCCGACGTGGATGGCATCGCCCGCCCTCAAACCGGCAATTGATCTCTCCGCCTGCGGCGTTACCCACGGTGCGGACGCGAGTACACCCGGCCACGGCTGCGCGAGCCGCACGTTGCCTGAAAGTTCCGCCTGACAAGAACGGCCTCCTTGGGGAAGCCGGCGCCGCGCACCAGGAAAGTGGGAAACCAGGAGAAGACATGCGCTTCACCACGCAGGGCGAAAGATCGAGTCCGTGCGCATGTTGGGCAGCGAAGAGAAGCGACGTGGACGCTGGAAGACGACGCGCCGGGGATTCAACGGCCCGCGCATCGGCCCTCGGAGCTCACGCTGGGGCTGGAGATCGGGTAGCGGAGCGCGGGTTGTCCCAAGGCGCCCGCGGAGGGCGTCGATGGGGGTGTGGACGGCGTTGATTCTGGGTGGATTCGGTACCAATCCGGTTCGTTTTTGCAGGGGCGTGGGAACGGCAGGCGTGAGGGCGAGCTCAGCGCTTTCCGGGAGGCGTCCTGGCGCTCGGCGATGGCGCGGAGGAGACCGGCGAGGGCGCGCTGGTACTGGCGTCCGGCGGCCCCCTGGCGGCGGGAGATCTTATCGAGGATGCGGGGGCCTTCGGCGTCCTGCATGAAGACCTGGGTGAGGGCGTCTTCGGGGTCGGTGCCTTCGGGGAGGGCGGCGACGCGGGTCTGGTAGAACCGGGCCTCGATGCGGCGGTAGCGTTGCCGGAACCACCCCTGTCTGAATCGTTGTAACGTGAGCTGACTTTTTAGGTTGCGGTGGCGCGGGCCAGAACTTCACGAACAGAACGGATCTGGAGGAACATATCGCGCAGGGCCGGATCGTGGATACTGGCGGCCAGGCCCTGGACCAACACTTCGGCGCGGGCGAACGACTCGCGGGCAGCCGCCGGGCGGCGGCGCGAGGCCAGCAGCCGGGCCAGCGCAGCGTGATGGCGCCATTCGATCAAGGGCATGGGATGTGCAGCGAAGGGTTCGAGCGACCGAGTCAACTCTTCCTCGGCGGTATTATGG
>DATJYJ010000288.1:0-5622 GCA_035578025.1 Verrucomicrobiia bacterium | reverse complement strand
CTGGATCTGCACGTTCTCGTACCGCATCATGCCGGGGGTCGGCAAGCGCGTGGTGAACGGGTAGTCGGCCACCTCGGGATGGGCATGCGTCAAACGGCAGACGAGCTGCGACTTGCCCGAGTTGGGCGGCCCAATCAACACCACCTGGCCGGCGCCTTCGCGGCGGACGAAGTATACCGGCGCGGCGTGTCCGCCCGTCTTCTTCTGGGATTCCTTGCGGACCTGCGAAAGGCGGCGCCGCAGCTCGGCCTGTAGCTTCTCCGTGCCCTTGTGTTTGGGAAGCGCGGCCAGCATCTGCTCCAGGCCGGCGACGCGCTCCTCGTGTGTGTGCGCGTGCTTGTAGGCTTGCTCCGCGGCCAGATAATCGGGCGTGAGGTTTGCGGGCATTGCGGATGCCCCTCCCGCAGCATAGCAGCCTGCCGCGGTGCCGGCAGGCTTCCGGAAGGAGCCGCCTATTTTTTCAACCAGCCGGTCGGGAAGCTCGTAAAGACGATGCGCTCATAGGGGCTGCGATCGCCCATCTCAAAGAGCAATCCGGCGGCACCCGAGTGCAGCAGCGCCAGCGACGAGTACGCCGACGGCCCTTGCCACACGGTGCGCGGCGCGCTCCACGTGTGCGCGCCGTCGCTGCTCACCCGCACCGCCAGGTTGGTGCGCGTGGTCGCGGCCGGATTCGAGAACAGCACCAGCTTCCCCGCCGCGATCATGCTGGCCTGGCACACGGGCTCGACCAGCGCCTGGTCCAGCTCCAGCGGCAACCAGGTCAGCCCGCCATCCCGGCTGCGCTGGACGGCACGGCGGTTCCTGCCGTGATAGCTGCGCATGTTCAGCACGAGCTCGCCGCTCTTCAACTGCACCACGGCCGATTCGTTGGTGTTTTCTTCGGCGGCTCCGCCGATATGCCAGGTGGCGCCGCGGTCGTCGCTGTAGATGACGTGGGAATGGCGCTCCGTCCGGCCTGCGTTGTGATCGCAGGGAATCACCAGCCGGCCGCTTGCGAGCTGAATGCCATTGCCCGGTCCGGTGGCGTACCAGGTCCAGCCGGCGCGCTTCACCTGGGCGGTGATCTCGGCCGGCGCGCTCCAGGTGGCGCCATCGTCGGCGCTGCGCGCGATCCACACCGTGCGGTCGTTCTCGCCGATGTCGCGCTCCGCCATTCCGCCGGGGTTGCGCGTCATCAGGAGGATCACGGCGCCGCTCCTGCGCTCCACCACCGGCGTCGGATTGCCGATGGTGTCGGCGCCGGCATCCGCGACGGTTTGCACGGGACCCCAGGTCTTCCCGCCATCGAAGCTGCGGCGCAGCAGAATGTCGATGTCGCCGGAATCCGCGGCGGAATTGCGCCGCCCTTCGCAGAAGGCCAGCAGGGTGCCCCGGGTAGTCACGATCAGCGCCGGAATCCGGTACGACTGGTAGCCGCCCGCACCCGCCCGGTAGATATCGGCCAGCGGCTGCGGCGCTGCCCGCATCGCCCACGCCAGGGCGATCGCTATTGCCGCTCTCGGGAGCATACCGGCCATGGCTCGCGATGAGTTAGGGCTCCTCGGACACCTTCACCAGCAGCTTGCCCTGGTTGGAGCCGTCGAAGAGCTTGTTCAGCGCCGCTGGAGCCTGCCGCAGGCCTTCGACCAGATCGATGCGGTATTTCAGCTTGCCCGAAAGCAGCCAGGGCACGATTTGGGTGGCCGCCTCGTGAAACCTGGCGGCATAGTCGAGGATGATGAAGCCCTGCACGCGCGCCCGCCGCACCAGGATGTTGCTGAAGTTGTACGGGCCGGGCACGGGTGCGGAGGCGTTGTACTGCGAGATCAGCCCGCACAGGACGATGCGGGCATTCAGATTGATGCGGCCCAGCACAGCGTCCAGGACTTCGCCGCCGACGTTCTCGAAGTCGATATCGATGCCGTTGGGACAGGTGCGCGCCAGGCCTTCGGCGATCTTTTCCCGGCGATAGTTGATGGCATCGTCGAAACCGAGCTCGCGCCTGATCCAGTCGCACTTCTCGTCGGACCCGGCGATGCCCACGACGCGGCACCCGGCGATCTTGCCGATCTGGCCCGCGATGGACCCGACCGCGCCCGCGGCGGCGGTGACTACGAGGGTCTCGCCCGGCTTGGGTTGTCCGATGTCCATGAGGCCGAAATAGGCGGTGAACCCGATGTGCCCCATGGCCCCGAAGAACGCCGTCAGGGGAAGGCCGGGAATGCGCGGCAGCTTGGTCCAGCCGGTCGCGCTGCCCGAGCAGATCTCCTGCCAGCCGCCTAGGCCCTGGACCAGATCGCCGGGCGTGAACGCCGGATTGCGCGATTCCTCGACCACGCCCAGGGTGATGCCGCGCATGACGGCGCCCAAAGGCAGGGCAGGGAGATAGCCGTCCGCCGGCTCCATCCAGAAGCGATTGGTCGGGTCGAGCGAGAGATATACGATGCGCACGCGGATATGCCCGTCGCCCAGCGCGGGCAGGGCTTCCTCGGCCCACTCGAAATCCGATTCGCGAGCGCGGCCCCGGGGGCGCGCCGCGATTCGCCATTGATGATTCACCGTGCACCTCCATCGGCAACTATAGCGCGGCGGATCCGCCGCCGCGGGGACCGGGACCGCCGCGATCACACCACGATGTCGACGCCGATCGCGTCGTGGTCGGACAGCGGAATGGCCCGGCTCTCGCGGAGGTCGTGGATCACCACCGGGTTTTCCACGCGGAGGCCGCGGGTGGCGAACCAGTCCAGCTTCATGGGGCAGCGCCCTCCGTGGTTGCGCAAGGACCAGCGGATAAAGGCGAAGCACCACTCGGGAACCCACTCGCGCAGGTTGCCGGTGGCGCGGGGATCGCACACGTCGTAGCAGATGGTATGTTCGCCCAGGTGGTTGGACCGGTTGTATTCGAAGCCGCGCTCATGGAGCAGCCGGAACAGGCCGCGCTCGAAGAGACGCTCGGGGTGGAGGTAGTGGTTGCGGATCACGTGGTCCACGCCCATCATGACGCGCAGCCAGAAGCCGGCGATGGCGCGCGCGGCGTGCGACGAATCGTAGGTGCTGGTGTTCCAATCGCCGCCCACCACGGCGGGGAGGCGGGAATCGGCGGCATCCAGGACGCTGCGCATCTGTTCGCGGCGATGGCGCTGGGTGGATTGCGCGTCCAGGTGGACGGAAATGGCCTGCAGGGAGAGATTGGGGAAGTCGATGCGGGCAGCGACGGCGGCCTGGCGGCCGAGGCGCTGCTCGCGGTGGGCCATCTTGTCCACACCGTTGTCGAGGGGAATGACGCGGATGCCGCGCAGCGGGTAGCGGCTGAGGATGGCGTTGCCGTGGAGGCCGAACCGGTTGCAGCCTTCCACGTTGCGCTCTACGCCCGAACCCTTTCCGAGGGCGATGTAGCAGGGGGCGAAGACCTCGGCCATGCCGAGCTCCTTCGCCAGCGCTTCGGCGACCATGCGATTGCCGGAGCGCGCCATTCCGGCGTCGGCCTCGGTGAGGAGCAGCACGTCGCACGTCTTCAGGTAAGGATGCGAGCGGAAAGCTTCCAGTTGGGCGCCGAACTGCGTGCCGCGCTCGATGTTCCAGGCGAGAAAGCGGTATCGGGGGCGGCTTGGGGCTTCCTGATCGCGGAAGTCGGCGATGTGAGGCGTGGCCAGGGAGCGGGCGACCAGCGGCGCGATGGCGCGGTACTCCGGATGGGATTCGAGCTCCGCCGAAGAACGGCACCGGACCAGACTCTCCAGGCGGGGCAGGATCTCGCGGGCGACCGCGGCGTAGGTCTCTTCCTGGGATGCGTCGTCGACTCGCATGTGAAGGCGGTGCGCCTGCGATGGTAGCAGAACACGGGGCGGGGGCGGTACGTTGGAGAGATCCATGGCTCACATTCTGGCGATTCACGCGCACCCCGACGATGTCGAATTCCTGGCCGGCGGCACCCTGGCGCGGCTGGCGGACGGCGGCCACGAGATCACGGTGGCGACTTTCACGCCCGGCGACTGCGGCGCGCACCAACTGGGCGCGGAGGAGATCGCGGCCGTGCGCAGAACAGAGGCGGCGCGCGCGGCATCGCGGATCGGCGCCAGGTATGTGTGCCTGGAAATGCGCGACTTCGCGATCTTCAACGACGATCCGTCCCGCCGCCGGGTGACCGAGGCATTGCGGCAGGCGCGCGCGCAGATCGTGCTGGCGGCATCCCCCGTGGATTATCTCTGCGATCACGAGATCGCCAGCGCGCTGGTGCGGGATGCCTGCTTCGGGGCTCCGCTGCCCAACTACCGGACCGGCAGCGCGCCGCTGGATGCCATTCCCCATCTCTACTTCATGGACCCGGTAGAGGGCCGCGACCGGGAGAATCGTCTGGTGCGGCCGGATTTCGTGGTGGACGTGGGCGAGGTGTTTGCGCGCAAGCAGGAGATGCTGGCCGAACATGCCAGCCAGCGGGAGTGGCTGCGCAAACACCACGGCGTGGATGAGTATCTGCTCGAAATGGAGCGGTGGACGCGGGAGCGCGGTGCTCTGGCCGGTGTCGCGCACGGCGAGGGTTTCCGGCAATACCTCGGACACGCCTATCCGCGGTCGCCGCTGCTGCAATCGCTGCTGGGCGCGGCGGCCATCGATATGCGCCAGCGGTGAAGGCCCGGCGCCGCGCACCACGAAACCGATGTTCAGGTAAGGGAAGAAGAACGGGCGGAAAGCGTATTCCGGAACAAGCCCACCAGGTCGTCCATCCGAAACGGCTTGCGAATGAAGTGCTCCACCGGCAGCCCCGCGAACGAGGCCATAACGCTTTCCCGGCTGTACGCGCTGGTAAGCACCACCACGAGATCCGGACGATGCCGCCGGGCTTCCTGAAACACCTCCCGGCTGGACACGCCGGGCAAAGTGATATCCAGCAGCATGGCGTCGATTGGGCCGTCACCCGATCGGATCAACTCGAACGCCTGGTCTCCGTCGGCCGCCTGGATTACCGAAAAGCCTTTCCGCTGGAGCATCCTCGAGACGGCGACCCGCAGCGAAGCTTCATCCTCCACAACCAGGATGGTATTTCCGGGAGGCAGTTCCGGTTCGCGCGATTGGGATCGCGCGTCCCCATGGCCGTCAGCGGTCCGCGCCGGCTCCGCGGTGCACGGCAGCAGGATCTGGATGGTGGCGCCATTGCCGGCGGAACTCATGACCTGGATGGAACCGCCATGACGGCGGACGATCTGCTGGACGACGGCGAGTCCCATGCCCCTGCCGGCGAACTTGGTGGTAAAGAAGGGATCGAAGACCTTGCGCTGCATCTCCGGGCTCATGCCGCATCCGGTGTCGGCGACCTCCAGCCGGAGATAGTCGCCTTCCGGCAAGTTCGATTCCGCGCCCAGGCTGACGCGCTCGCTGCAGACCCGGATCACCCCGTCCCGATCGCCAATCGCCTCCGAAGCGTTGGTGACCAGGTTCATCACGACCTGCCGGATTTGGGCCGGATTTCCGAAGACCGCCGGCAGACCGCTGCCGAGGCTGGTTTTGAGGACGGCGTGCTTCGAGATGGAAACCTTCAACAGGTCCAGCATTTCCGTGACGAGCGACGAAACATCAACGGGCTCCAGCGCGCCACCCTCGTTGCCGGCAAAGATCATCAACTGCCGGACGATCTCGGAACCG
>DATJYJ010000287.1:0-3686 GCA_035578025.1 Verrucomicrobiia bacterium | reverse complement strand
GCTGCTCGGCAGGGCACGGGTAGCATCGGGAATGCTCAGCAGGTTGAACAGGTCCACCTTCTGCAGCGCGTAGATCCCGGTAAACAGGGTCGGATCGCCGATGAGATCCTGGCTGTGCGGAAGGTCTCCGGAACCGTCCGTACCGGGGGTGGACTTGGTCTGCGCCCCCGCGACGAGCTTGGTCCCGAGGGCGTAGTGCGCGACGTTGACTCGTCGTGAGCGTAGTGCTGAGGCCGAGCAGATCGGATGCGTCCTCGAGTCCACTCGAATCCAGCGGGGCGCTGAACGTCACGACGGCGTCGGGCAACTGCGGCAGCAGGGCACTGACCCGGATGCCCATGCTGGCCGGCGGCCAGGTGGCGCTGCCCACCTGGGAGGTCGAGCACTGCACCGAAGCCCCCGGCATCTGGACCGCGAGGGCTGCGTTGAGCGCCTGCTGCAATTGGGTGGCCAGGCCGCTCACGGTTTGCGGAATCGGGCTGTTCTTCGGGAAGACGGTCACCGTAACGGGCAATGGCGATGGTGCAGGCGAAGGCGAGCTGATGCTGAAATCGAGACCGAAGTCGGCATAGCTGCTGGCCAGAATCGCAGGGACATTCACGTACGCCGCATATGCCGCGGCGGCGGTCCCCTGGTTGAGATTCTTGATGGCCAGCGTTCCGCCAGTACTCTTAATGGTCACCGACACCGGCGATTGCGGATACGATCCGGCCGTTTCCCACTGCCCTTAACTTCCAGGACTTCTGTGGCTAGATGTCCGGTTTCGGCGGCGTGTGTTGCGAGTTGGTCACGATGCCGTCTGTGAGCCATAGCGTGCCCTGAGTGCAACAAAGCCCCTGGTATGACGTGAGGTGTCGAGCCATCAGCGTCGTACCCAGGAGCTTCGTTGTCCGCCCAGTTTGCCATGCTGCTTCCGTCTGCGTCCACCGTTCCCGCTGGTCCGGGAGGGGGTGACGGGCCGGTTGCGGATGCGGCGGCGGCATTGCTGGCGCAGGCGGCGGCCGGGCCGGGGTTCTGGGAGGACTGGCTGGGCGAGCTGCGCCGGGAGGGCCTGATCAGCGAGCTGCTGGCGGACGGGGTGATCGCCCGGGCCGTGGCAGAGGCGGACCACGGGCACAAGCTGGACCGGGCGCTGACCGCGGAGGTGACCGCGATGTGCGTCATCACCGGCGCCCTGTTCCCCGATCAGGGCTATGACATGACCCTCGCCCGGACGTTCAAGATGCCCGGCCTGCCGGTCAAGCCGGGGACTGTCACCCCGTCCGGACCGGCGCTGTCCAAGGCCCGCGCCCTGCTGGGCGAGCAGGTGATGCGCCGCGTCTTCGAGCTCGACGCCGCCCGTACCGACCTGGAGCTGGGCATCGGCGCGACCTGGCACGGCCTGGAGACCACCGGCCTGGACGGCACCACGATCGAGCTGTTCAGCAACGACGAGCTCGCGGACGCGTTCGGGGTGCCCGCGGGCGGGACCAAGCCGAAGATCCGGATCGCTGCGCACGTGCGCACCGGCTCCCGCCGGTGGATCGCCGCGGCGGCCGGCGGCTACCACGACGGCGAGAACGCCCTCGCTGACCAGCTCGAAGCCTCGTTCACCGCCGGGATCGTCAACCTTGCTGACCGGGGGTTCTGTGCGCCATGAGGCGCACTGTTGTATCGCCCGCGCAGCGGGCAGGGATGGGAGGAGATATCTCTGGATCTGATGGCTTACCGGAGTCCGAAAGGACAATAAAGGGAAAATAGCATGCCAGAAAACCGGCGGCCGTGCCCAGGTGTCCGGGACGGCGTGCCGGGAGATCCGCGCGATAAGGCGAAAGTTGGATTACCTGAAACCTAGTCTCCAGAAGGTGAAAGCGGTCACCTGCCGGAAAGACACCTGTAACCGGTACCGGCCCCTGCGGTGGGATGAAGAATCGCTCACCGCAATCCTCCGGGGCGCAGGAGCGATGCCCTGTCAGGGTATTCAAGGAGACGAACGGGACGCCTAAGTCGCGCTCGATACGTATAGCAGTGTGAACATGGGATCGCCTAAGGGACGCGAGTCCTATGGCGACGGAGTGCCCATATGTAGTCGCCGGGGTAACGTCCGGCCAATCTGGAGACCGGGAAAGCCGGACCACAGGGCGAAGGGGCGCAGGCGATTGAACAAAAAGGAGCCATGAGGTACGCGAAATGCAGGAAGCCGAAGTGGTGCTTGGCGTTCTCCGCGAGCGCGGCAGGAAGGGCCTGCCGCTCACGCAGCTGTACAGGCAGATGTTCAACAGGGATCTGTACCTGCTGGCCTACGGGAACATCTACTCCAACAAGGGGGCGATGACGCCGGGGGCCAGCGCGGAAACCGCCGACGGCATGTCCGAGGAAAAGATCGACCAGATCATCGGGGCGATGCGGCACGAAAGGTACCGGTTCGCCCCGGCCCGCCGTGTCTACATCCCTAAAAAGAAAGGGAAACTACGGCCCCTCGGCCTGCCGTCATGGTCCGATAAACTCGTCGGCGAAGTGGTGCGCCTGCTTCTTGAGGCGTACTACGAACCAGGGTTCTCCGACCTGTCGCACGGGTTCCGGAAAAGGCGAGGGTGTCATACCGCGCTGCGGAAGATACATGGAGGGTTATTAGAAACTCAATTCAAAGAAATAGAGACCGACGGCTGCGCGGAAGGAATCACGAAACGTGTCAAGCGGCCGCCGATAATCGGTGAAAAGGATCTTCCAGGTTTTCAGGTGCGCAACCGCACGCTCGATGGGGGCGCGGATGGAACTGACCTGGTTATTGTATTCGTGCTCGCGCGTGTAGAGTTCGCGGTCCTGCGGTTTCTTGGCCGGCGTGACGTAGCCAGACCCTTGAAATCCCTTGTCTGCGATAACCGATCCGGCAAGGTCGAGAATCTCCTTTACCTCACCTTCCCGCTTCTTCATGTCATGGTCACATCCGGGAGCCGGGTCCGAGACGAAGATTATGTTCCCGAATTCATCGCTGATAATCAGGCTGCCGCGGCCGGTAGTCTTGTATTTCCCGGCCCACAGCTCGGGGGCGCTCTTCCACGACCAGCACGGCCACAACGTGCCGTCTACCAGCGCCAGCCGGCCCCGGGTCATCTGCTTCGCTTCCTCCGCGTCAGGTCGGAATTCTTCAGTAGCCTGAGCGATCAGCGGGGTGAATTTTGAGACGATGTCCGAGACAGTGCCCTGGGAGACGCCGAAAAGATCGGCAATGACTTCTTCGATCATATTCTGCCGATTGTAGAGCAGCGTGACCATGATCGCTTCCCGCAGCGACATGCTCTTCGGCCGTCCGATTCCCTTATCCCAGGGCGCGGGCAGGATTTCTTTGATACGGTCCTCGAGCTCATCGAGTTGTTCGGCGTTCAGTCCGAAGGTACGATGGTAACGCAACGGCTCCTCCATCGGCTGAGGGTTTTGGTTAGCACCTCCTTTCTACCGATGTGGGGAGTCGTTGTCTTTTAGGCACGCCGAGCCGAAATTGGAACTTTAACAACTATTAGATGGAGATCAGCAAAAGCTCACCATGGGAAGTTTCTGATAACCCTCTATGCCGCGGTGACTGGCGTCCTTCGGGAAGACGCCTGCCGACCCCGGCGGCCCTGACGACGGGCCAGGCCCTAAGCGCCCGGCGAACCTCCGTGCCAAGACCTGTCAAGCAACTGGGGGGAGAGCCAGACAGCGGCGGC
>DATJYJ010000286.1:0-17521 GCA_035578025.1 Verrucomicrobiia bacterium | reverse complement strand
GGCGGTTTGCGGCAGGGGAGGGACGGTGGCGAAGAGCCAGATGGGAGTTTCCGGCGCGCCTGCGCGCACGTGTTCCACGGCCCTGGCACACACGTCAGGCGTATGACCGAACACCGCAACTACTCGCGAGCTCACCCTCATCAATGTTAATCCGGCATTCAAAAGAAAGAGTGTTTCGTCCAGTCCACCAGCGTGTGGAAGAGCGCCGATGCCAGCACAGTCGACGACTTCTGAAACACCCTGCCATAAGCAAATCCGGCGATCGACGCCAGGATCATGTAGCGCCAGTTGGGCAGCGGCTGAGGCCCGTTGTCCAAATGCGCGGCGCCGAAAATCAACGACGCGACAAGCAGCGTGCGCGTGGTCGCGCCGAAACGCTGCATCAGCAGGTTCTGGATCATCGACCGGAACAGAATCTCTTCCGGCAGCGCCGTTCCGGCAAAAACGATCGCCACGGCCGACGCCATCCGCCCCGCGCCCGCCGTGGACCAATGCGGATAGGGGATGAATCCGATGGCGATCCCCACCACCGCCAGCACGGGCGCCGTGAGCGCAAAGCCCGCCAGCGGCAGGCGCAGGTCGCGCCAGGCTCGCGGCAGGTTGTACTTCATACCCGGCATCGCACGGAAGCCGGCGAACAGAGCGAGCCCGAGAAGGATCGCGATGCCGTATGCCACGCTGTGGAGGTAGCCCTGGGCGTGCTTCGCGATCAGGCGCGCCGCCGGGGCCGGGAACTCCAGGGGCAGCCACAGCAGCAGAACGGTCAGGAAGTCCGACCCGCCGAAATACGCGCAGGCGACCGGCGCTACGGTGTAGGCGAGAACCATCGCGATCAGCGACGGGTTCGCCTGGCCCGCGGCCCACGACGCGAGCAGGAAGTAACCCGTGAGGAGGGGCGGCAAGGCCCAAAGGACCCGGGGCCGCTGCTTGAATGCAGTCCGCATCGCCGCCTGGGGCCGCTCACAAAGCAGGGCCAGAACGGCGGCAAGCAGCGCCCCGAGGAACATTTAGTATTTCGGAACGGTCGGGTCGACGCGGTCGCTCCAGGCCAGGATCCCGCCCTTCATGTTGCGCACGTGCTCGAAGCCTGCCGCCTTGAGGATGCCGCACGCGCGGGCGCTGCGCATGCCGCTCTTGCAATGGATGACGATGTCGGCGGACTTATCGAGCTCGTCCAGGCGTTTGCCGATCTCGCCCAACGGGATCAGCTTCGCGGCGGGGATGTTGCAGATCTGGTATTCGTGCGGCTCGCGCACGTCGATCAGGACGAACTTGTCTCCGCGGTCCAACTTCTGTTTGACTTCGGTAACTTCGATCTCGCCTTCGTTCACGTTGGTCTCCTGCTTCGGGATGCCGCAGAACTGCTGGTAGTCGATCAGTTTGGTCACCGTCGGATGCTCGCCGCACACCGGGCACTCCGGGTTCTTGCGCAGCTTGAGCTCGCGGAACCGCATGGCCAGAGCGTCGTACAGGAGTAGCCGGCCGACCAGCGGCTCGCCGATTCCGAGGATCAGCTTCACCGCTTCGGTTGCCTGGATCAGCCCGATGGTCCCCGGCAGAATGCCCAGCACTCCGCCCTCGGCGCAGCTCGGCACCAATCCCGGAGGAGGCGGCTCGGGGTAGAGGCAGCGGTAGCACGGTCCGCCTTCGTAGGCGAACACGGTCGCCTGCCCTTCGAACCGGAAGATCGATCCGTAGACGTTGGGCTTCTTGAGGAGCACGCAGGCGTCGTTCACGAGGTAGCGCGTCGGAAAATTGTCCGTGCCGTCGATCACGAGGTCGTAGTCTTTGAGGATGTCGAGCGCGTTCTCGCTGGTGAGGGCCACTTCGTGGCGCGTGATTTTGAGGTGCGGATTGATGGCCTGCATCTTCTCCGCGGCGGAATCGAGCTTCTTGCGCCCGACGTCGCCGGTGAAGTGGATCACCTGCCGCTGGAGGTTGGTGAAATCGACGGTATCGAAATCGACCAGCCCGATGTGCCCGATGCCGGCCGCCGCGAGGTAGAGGCCAAGGGGCGCGCCCAGCCCGCCCGTGCCCACCAGCAGCACGTTCGCCGCCTTGAGCTTTTTCTGCCCCTCGATTCCGACTTCCGGGATGATGAGGTGGCGGCTGTAGCGCAGGATCTCGTCCTTGGAGAGCGTGACTTCCTCCGGGGGAGCCGGAGGCGCCGCCGTGGACCCGCCCGCGATCGAAGGCACCAGCGACAGCGTGTCGCCCTCGGCCGCCGGGGTCGCGTCCTTTTTCATGTAGCGGATGTCTTCGTCGTTGAGATACACGTTGACGAAGCTGCGCAGCTTGCCCTCGTCGGTGAAAATCTGTTTGCGCAGGTCGGGATACTGCGCCGTCAGGGCGGCGAGCACTTCGCCCACCGTCGCACCTGTGACGGAAACCGAATCCTGCTTCCCCGTGAACTGCCGCAGGGGTGTCGGAATCAAAACCTTTGCCATATCAGTAAACCAGCTCCTCTTTTGCCGCCTCTGTCTGATCCATGTTGGGCAGCCAGCTATTGGCGTGATCGAACTCGCCCTTTTGAATCGATAGTACAACGAAGGAATACCACGGGCAGGAATTGCGCAGGTCCGTCTGGGAAAAGTAGGCCCCGCAATCGGGGTGCGAGTGGTAGATCCCGATGAGGTCCATGCCCCGCTCCCGCGCCGCCTTGTCGGCCGCCAGCAGATCTTCCGGCCGTAATTCGTAGCGCGCCGCCTGCGCTCCTTGGAAGGCATTCTCGAGGGCGACCGATTCGCGAACGGTTTTCGTGTCGCCATCGATTACACCCAGCATGGCTCCGCAGCATTCGTTGGGGTAGGTGGCGCGGGCGTGCGACACCATGGCCGCCCAGGGCCCGGACTCGATGCGAATCATTCCTCGTCCCAGAAGTGCTCGCTCAGATACTTCTCCGCGCTGTCGCACAGGATGGTCACGATGGTCGCGCTCTCGCCCCTGGCGGAAAGCTCGCGCGCCAGCATGGTAGCCGCGTGCACGTTGCATCCGGAGGAGATTCCCACGAGCAGCCCCTCTTCGC
Source organism: Verrucomicrobiia bacterium (assembly GCA_035578025.1). GTDB lineage: Bacteria > Acidobacteriota > Terriglobia > Bryobacterales > Bryobacteraceae > Solibacter. The sequence continues at coordinate 14,496 of DATJYJ010000286.1, read as the reverse complement.
GCGCCAGGCGGCGCACCATGCGGTAGGCGTCTTCGGTCTCGATCCAGAGGTTGCCATCGGCCAGCGTGTCGTCATAGAAGCCCGGCCGGATGGCGGTGGGCATGTGCTTCAGGCCTTCCAGTCCGTGGAAGCCGCTGGAAGGCTGCGCCGACCAGCACTTCACGTCGGGAAGGTCGCGCCGCAGCCGCTTGGTGGTGCCGGTGAAGGTCCCGCTGGTTCCCATGGCGGCGACGAAGTGCGTGATCGCGCCGTTGGTCTGCTTGATGATTTCCGGCCCGGTGGTTTCGAAGTGCGCCTTCCAGTTGGCGGAGTTGTTGTACTGGTCGGGATAGAAATAGCGGTCCGGGTCTTCCATGTAGATCCGGCGGCACAACCGGATGGCTCCGTCGCTGCCCTCGCCGGCGTCGCTGAACAGCATCTCCGCGCCGTAGGCCTTGAGAATGCGCTTGCGCTCCTGGCTGGCGTTGGCCGGCAGCACGAGCTTCACCTTGTATCCGCGGTTGGCGCCGATCATGGCGTAGGCGATGCCCGTGTTGCCGCTGGTGGAATCCAGGATGGTGCGGTTGTGATTGAGTTTGCCGGAGCGCTCGCCCTCGAGCACCATGTTTTTGGCGGCGCGGTCCTTGACGCTGCCGCCGGGGTTGAAGTATTCCGCCTTGCCATAGATCTCGACGCCCGGAAAGTCGCGCGGGATTTTCTCCAGCCGGATCAGGGGCGTATTGCCGATGGTATCGAGCAAAGGCTCCGCCTCGGGGCGGACGACATGGGGGACAGGGAGTGCGTTGGCCATCACTACCTCTTTTCGATTCAACCCAGCACAGCGAAGATGCGAATATCGCAGGCCGCTGGAATCAAGGGATTTAGCGTACCGCCAGTATAGCAATCGCCCTAATCTCCGTCAACAAGGGGGTGTTGGGCGGAGGGGCTATCAGGAGCGGGGGGTTCCGGTTCTGGCGGGGCTAGGGTTGGGGCTTCCAGCAGGGGCGGGTGGGCGGGTTCGAGGGCGGGCAGGTGTTCGGAAATGGGATTAGGTTCGTTTTGCACTGCGGGGTGCAGGAAGAGCACGGTCTGGAGGGCGCGCTGATAGTGAAGGTGGAGCTGAGTCTGGTAGCGGTGCATGAGGGCCAGTTCGGGCTTGGCCGCGAGATGGCAGAAGGCGGTGGTGAGGCGATCGAGGTTGTCGCCGGAGGTCTGGGCGGCGGCTTCTTTTTCGAGCATTCGGGTTTCGATGGTCCAGGCGCGGCGGAGGCGCCACCAGGCGGCGACCATCTCTTCGATGACACCGTATTGGACGCCCTCCTCACCACCGAAGCGCCGGAGGTGGTCGTTCAGGACCATGCGGAAGCCCTCCTCACTTTCCGCGGAGAGAACGATCTGTTTGGCGAACAGGCCGTGGGTGATGGCATTTTGGGAAGAGCGCCGTTTACCTTCGGCGGTGACGGGACCTTTGGAGAGAGCTCCGTTGGCCCGTGAAGCGTTGATTTGTCGATTAGAAGACATTTGCATCCTCAATTCCAGGATAGAATGCGGAGTCAAGGGTTTGGGGAATAAGTGGTTTGTTTGCAACAAAAAAGTGCTGTGAACGGGGTTGGGGGCGGATGTCGCCGGGCGGGTGCGGAGTCGTCAACTGCGGGGTTGGGGATGGGTCCATTCGGAGGGTGGATTCCTGGTGCCAGGGGCTGTTATTGGCAGCTATCGCCCCCGACCATCACAGCCGTCGTCCAACTCGTCACTGTCAAGGCGGGGTGCGATCTGGCCGGAACGGGAACATAGGCACGCACTGGCCTCGCCTCTCATCGGCAAGGCAACTTCAGTCCGCGGCGGGCTCGAGCGAGACTCGCCCCCGATTTCGGAACTCCGCAACGGCAGGCCTTTCTGCGTATAGTGCGTTGTATTCGTCACGCGATTGCTACGAATTCGCCTCTGCGCCGGCCTGCGCTGGCGCCGGTTTGATGTTGTAATTCACGCGGAAGAAGTTGGTTGGATCGTACTTGCGCTTGATCATGCGCAAGCGCGGCAGATTTACGCCGAAAGCCGTATCGATGACTTCGTCGCTTTCAACATCGAGGGCCGACGCCAGGTGCGCGTTGGCCGAGAAAGGACGCAGTATTTCTTCACCGCTCCGGGCCCATTCGCGGTGCATCGGAGTCTCCAGCGGATCAGTCCACTGAGCGCCGAATATGACGTCCCAGGGTAGATTCCGATGGGGGTACGCCGTAGCGTCGTTTGCAATTCGGCCCGCAGCGCCGCCATAGCACTCGATTACGAGAAAAGAGAGCGGCGACTTCATCCGATTCCCTTGCTCTGTGATGGCCGTGATCGCGTCGTCGGGAAGTTCCCGCTGCAGGGTGGATTTCCAGTAATTCTGATTGCCATCTGGAAAAGCCGCAGCTAAGAGCGACTGCATTGCCGGAAACGGAAGCGGCTGGATTGCATCCATCACGGGATTGCCGAACCTGCGCAGCGGCTCGAGAACTCGTTCGCCTGCGGAAATGTCGCCGCAATAGCAGGGGATCACGCCAACGATTGGACTGCCATCCGGACCGTGAAGCAGCGCGGCATAAGCAGTAAGCTCGTCGGGAGCCGATAGCATGAAATCGCGAAAGTGGCGGATCACATCGATGGCAGCCTGGCGTGGGTACACTAGGAGACCACCCAGCACGGTGTGGACGGGCTGCGCTCGGAACTCGAACGAGGTAACAATGCCGAAGTTCCCGCCGCCCCCGCGCAGAGCCCAGTAAAGATCTTCGTGCTCGGATGCGCTCGCGGTGAGAACGCTGCCTTCAGCAGTGATTACCTGGCACGAGAGCAGATTGTCGATGGTCATGCCGTACTTCCGCAATAGCCAACCGACTCCGCCGCCCAGTGTCAACCCTGCGATCCCCGTCTTCGGGACAATGCCGCAGGGGACGGCTAGACCGAACACGTGGGTTTCCCGGTCCATGTCGCCCAGTGTGGCGCCACCCTGCACTCGGACCGTCCGCCTCGCCGGATCTACATACACGGACCGTAGGCCGGACAGATCGATGACAATGCCATCGTCGCAAAGCGCCCGGCCGCCCACATTGTGTCCGCCGCCGCGAATTGCAGTCAACAGGTTGTTGGTGCGCGCGAAGTTCAAGGCCGCGATGACGTCGGCCAGGCCCGAGCATCGGGCGATGAGCCGTGGATGCTTGTCGATGCTCGCATTCCAGATCCGGCGGGCGTCGTCGTAGCCGGCATCCCCGGGCTCGGAAACCGCCCCGTGAAACGCCGATTTGAACGCCTGAATGTCCGTCGCCGGCATACCGAGATAGTCTACTAAGAATTGCTCGCTCAAGGGTCGCGATGCGGCATACCTTTGGCGTGACGAACAGGGACTCTCCTGTTATGGCCAATCAGGGGGAATGGTTGTCTACTGAAGGTCGGGCGAGAATTCACGAGGCGGACTGTTGTCGCGAAATCCCCTATGCACCAGCAAATCGATCGCAAGTGCAAAGGGCTGTTATCGCCAGCTCATAGGAATTTCCTGTCCGAACCCGAAAATGGATTCTTCGGGACCACCGGACTACCAAGTGCAACTTGTTTCAGATGTCACTTTTCGTTCAATCGGACTACAAAGGCGAGGAAATGATCCGGCACGTGGTACCATAATTGGCTACCGGATTCATTGTTTTCGAGTAACGAGCAGCAGTATGGCAGCAAGGAAACGAGGTTTAGGGATAAGGGTTGACGTGGTCGAGTCGATCGACGCGTTGATGGCCGAAGTTTTCACTGGCTCCTACGACCGAGGTCTCGGACGATATCGATCACCATTCGCTTTTCGAGGCATGTGCGGCGACTGGGATCTTTCCACGAGCCTCCAGCGTTTGCGACATCCTTTAAGCACGCTTAAAACGATCGAGCGAGTCATGTTCCGGAATTTCCGGAAGTATGCGTATCACGAAGCTGTGTCGATCAAGTCGGAATGGGAGTGGCTCTCTCTGGCACAACATCATGGTCTTCCGACCCGATTGCTCGATTGGACGTTTTCGCCCTTCGTCGCGATGCACTTTGCTACGAATGAACTCGACAAGATGGATACAGACGGCGTTGTCTGGATGGTCGATTTCATCGCGTCCCGCGAGTTTCTTCCAGACGTGCTGTCGACGTCCCTGCGCAAGAATGCGGCCAACGGCTTCAACGTGGAACTGCTCGAAGGGGCGTTTCCTAAGATATCGGACGTTGAACTGCATAAGGGGGGCATGGATGCATTTGCCGTGTTTTTCGAGCCACCGTCACTCGATCCACGGATCATCAACCAGTTCGGTCTGTTCTCATTTCTCAATCGACCGGACACTCTGCTCAACGAATGGCTGGAGCAAGCGTGTACGCGGAGCCCTGGACTAGCGCGTAAATTAATCATCCCCGCCCGGCTCAAATGGGAACTGCGTGACAAGCTTGACCAGATGAACATGACCGAGCGCGTCCTGATGCCCGGTCTCGACGGGCTGAGCGCTTGGCTGAAGCGGTGGTATAGCCCCGGTTCACCCCGCCCCGTGGGAGCGCCGGTCCCGCCGAAACGGGCGACAACAAAAGGCAAGCCTCCGTCGTCCCGTGTTTAAGAGACCGTGGGCTGACCGAATGCAGACCGGCGTTGCGGATGTCGGGTTGTGCCGAAAGGAAACGAAATTATGCAGCCTCTCTCGGTGACGCTACTGCCACGGTGCCGGCAGCAGTTTACAGAGCCCGCAGCAGTGACTTGGAGCATAAGTCCGGACTTCGGTGCGATAACATCTGATGGTCTCTACACGGCACCTAACGCCGTCTGGCTTTCCAGAACAGTGACCGTGACGGCTCTGGACGGCGCCGACCACGAGATTGGCCACTCGACCGTTACCGTCAGTTCCGCGAAAGCCTGGTTGATCCTGCTCGGAATCTTCTGGGCCGTCCTGTCTTCGGGATTGCTTGTTGGGATTTTCGCCTTGTGGCCCCGTCCCGCCAGACCAGCGTCGGTAAGCGTCTATCCCCTAGTCGCAACGTTGATCAACGGCGAGTCGCTGCAGTTTCTGAGCTCCGCGACCGGCTCAGGCGACACCACAGTTATCTGGTCGGCCACGGACGGCGACATCACGCCGTCAGGCGTATTTTCAGCTCCGGCAGCTCCCAAGACCGGGCCTGTTACAGTGACGGCGACTCGCAATTCGGACCACACGCAGACGGCCTCGGCACAAGTCACTATCAGGGCAACGCAACTGATAATGAATCGCTCTGTCGTCGATGCATCCGGCATGAAAGACGGCGAAAAGATCCTCTTCCAGGCCATGGGGCCTTCAGGTCCCGCCACCGGACTGCAGTGGTATCTGTCTGGTCCCGGCGTAATCGCGACTGACGGCACCTACACGGTCCACGAAAAATCGGCCGCCCAAGCCGTCGTCACGGCCATCGATCCCGCAGCAGGTCGGAAGGCCGCCGCCGTGATCCTGCTCTTGCCCGCAGATGTGGCGCGCGACGGCCCCTTGCTCTTGCTTGTGGCGGTGGTGGGAGCCTTCGGCGCCTTACTCGCCGCAGTCCGCAGTTTCGTGAACTTCGTTGGAAGCCGCACCTTCGTGCCGAGCTGGAGCTTTTACTATCTGTTCCGTCCTTTGTTCGGGGCCGGTCTGGCCCTGATCGTCTTCTTCGCCTACCGGATCGGTGCGGTTAGCGGACCGACGCGTGGTACGCCCGCCGACCCGTTCACAGCCGCTTTCGTCGCCGGCATGGTCGGCTTGTTCGCCGATACTGTGCTGCAGAAGCTGAAGGAATTGGTCGAACAGCTCTTTCGGCCGCAGGATACGCGCTCCGACAAGCTTGCGGGCGCGGCCCAGACGTCCGTGCCATCGATTACAAGCCTTAACGTTGATGGCGGAGTTCTTACCATACAAGGAAATGGCTTTGCTGCAGGGGCGATTGTTTCGCTAAACGGGCACAATGCACCGACGACCTTCGTTGATCCCACGAAGTTGACCGTGACTCTTCCCGACGGCCTGACCGGGCAAGTCAGCGTGATCGTCACCAACCATGACGGCAGCAGGTCGGCTGCTAAGAGTTTTACCGCGACTTAGATACTTCAGAGTCCTCGAACGTCTGTCCGCCTTTCCTGTTGATAAATCCCCTTCGCACCAGCAACGACGGTAGTTTCTGGTGAGGCAGGCGACGGTCTGGCCGGAAAACGCGCAAACGGGCGGCGGCGGCATTCGCCGCTCAAACTGCCAGCTTGCCGACCATACATACACGATCCAGCTAACCCGTTTGCCGAGAGGATGCTGCCTTAAACGTGCGTGGGGCGCATATGGGATCTCGCGTCTGGCTGTATATCCCACCCCTTAGCACGGATGCGGCTGTTCCGGGATGAATCGGGCGGACGGTTGTCCTCGCTGGGCGAAGAGCCCGGGAGCGCGACGATCAACCGGAACACAGCGCACCGCCGGCCATCATGAGGCGCATGGGCGGTGGGGACCGCAGGCACGAGATGCGCAGCGCCCCCACATCGGCAACCCACGAGAACGCCGCGATGGGCGGTGGAGTTTTCAGCTCCAGCACTCGCAGGTCTTAACCGTGCGCCGGCGGCAGGACTGTCTGGCCGTGCCTGGCGGAGGCGGCCATCAACCGCGCGATCCACTCCGGTGAGACGGGCGGAGGTTCCTTGCCCTCCACGTCGGGATAGCACGCTTCCTTGATCGCGACATCTCCGCGAGGACGGACTCGACGATGTCCCGCGCGCGGCCCGTCCCGGAGTTGTGCGGGTGCAGTTCTTACGCAGTGATCCGTTTGAGGACGTAGAATCATAGCTGGAGACCTTCAGGGCTGTTGAGCAAGAGAACTCCCCAGATCAGCAGGAGCATGTCCAAACCATCTCCAGCGCCATCTTCGAACGCGACGCTGGGGACGACCCGACAGGCGCCGAGCCGTTTTCTCATAATAGGTATCAGTCTCGGGCTCTTCCTGACCACGCTGCTAGTCTATGCGCCGGTTTACCGTTTCGGCTTTGTCAACTTCGACGATCCGGACTACGTCACCAACAACCCGCACGTGCGCAACGGCCTCACCATGGACGGCGTCGTCTGGGCACTTACCAGCACCGAGGCGGCGAATTGGTTTCCCGCGACGCGCCTTTCGCACCTGCTCGATGTCGAGATCTTCGGCCTCGGACCGGGCGGACACCATTTCACCAATGCCTTCCTTCACGCGCTTGCCACGGTGTTCCTCTTCGCATTTCTCCAGGCCGCCACCGGCGCGGCGTGGCCCAGCGCATTCGTCGCCGTGCTTTTCGCGGTGCATCCCTTACACGTGGAATCCGTGGCCTGGATCGCGGAGCGAAAAGACGTGCTCAGCGCGTTGTTCTGGTTTCTGGCGCTATGGAGCTATGTGCGCCGGCAATATTGGCTGACGTTGGCGGCCTTCTGCCTGGGACTGATGTCCAAGCCGATGGTGGTGACGCTGCCGTTTGTGCTGTTCCTACTCGATAGATGGCCGCTGCGCCAGCCGCTCCGTTCCGGCCTGCGAGTGAAGATTCCGCTGCTGGGACTATCCGCAGCCAGCGCCGCCGCCACGTACCTGGTTCAAAGAAGCAGCGGCGCGGTCCGCGAGGTGGGGCAATTCCCGCTTGCGTTGCGGGTGGAGAACGCCGTGGTCTCATGCGCGACCTACATCCTCAAGATGTTTTGGCCGTCGAGGCTGGCGGTGTTTTATCCCTATCCGCACGAGTTGCCGGTATGGCAGATCGGGCTGTCAGCGCTGCTGCTCACGGGCATTTCGATGGTTGTGCTGCGGGAGCGGCGTTCGCGCCCCTACCTTGCGGTGGGATGGCTGTGGTATCTGGGGACGCTTGTGCCGGTCATCGGCCTGATTCAAGTCGGCGCGCAAGCTCGTGCGGACCGGTACACGTACCTCCCGATGGTGGGCTTGGGCATCATGTTGGCATGGGGCCTGCGGGAATTGCTTCCGGGCAAGGCCGCGATCGCCGGGGCCGTGGCCGCGGGCCTGGCGTGTGCGGTGCTGTGCGAAGCGCAGATCCAATATTGGCGGAACAGCGAAACGCTCTTTCGCCATGCGCTGGATGTGACCAGCGGCAACTACCTGGCGCACCATAACCTGGGAGTAGCTCTAGCGGACGAGGAGCGCTTCGCCGAAGCGATCCAGCAATATCAAGCCGCGCTCCAGATCGAACCCGATGCCCCGAACGTGCAAACCGACTATGGAAATGCCCTGGCAAAATCCGGACGCATCCCGGAGGCAATTGCGCATTATGAGGCGGCGCTGCGAGTGCTTCCCGATTCGCCGATCATCCACAATGATCTAGCCAACGCATTGGCCGCGACGCCCGGAGGGGTGTCGCAGGCGTTCGCGGAGTATCAGAACGCGCTGCGCCTGAAGCCGGATTATGAGGAAGCGCGAAACAACCTGGCGAAGCTGGAGTCCATTCGCGCCGAAATGCACTATAACAAGGGTGTCGACCTGGCGAAGAGAGGCGAGGCAGACGCGGCGATTGCGCAGTTCGAGGATGCTTTAGAGCTCAAGCCGGATTATGTGGACGCGCACAACAATCTGGGCGTGGTGCTGGCAGGCAGGGGGAGGGTGCAGCAGGCGGTCGCACATTTTGAAACGGCATTGAGAATCGATCCCAATTCCGCCGATGCGCACGTCAATCTGGGGATTGCGTTATCGGGAATGCCCGGGCGAAGGCCGGAGGCGATGCGGCACTTGGAAGCGGCGTTGCGCATCAAGCCCGACCCCGAGGTCCGGCAGATGCTCGATCGTCTCGAGAGGGAGCGATAGGCACCGGGGCGGCATGGGGCCGCCCCGGTTAGCCGGGCTTCACCTAGAAGGTGAACTTTACGGCCAATTGGACGCTGCGCGGGCCGCCGGTGCCGGCGTTGACCGAGCCGGATCCGCTGCTGACCGTGCCGGTTACGTATCCGAAGTTGGCGTTGTTGGCGGTACAGCAACCGCCGTTCGGATTGGCAAACTGCGGCGTGTTGGTGGTGTTGACGGTCTCCAGCCGAAGCTGCATCACCAGACGCTCGGTGAACTGGGTGGTCTTAGACAGGGAGGAATTGATGTTGAAGAATCCGGGCCCGACCATGGAATTGCGTCCGACGTTGCCGACCTGCTGCGCAGCGCCGTTGATCTGATCGGGCGCTCCGGTGGGGCAGGACGCGCTCGGCGTCGCCGACTGGCAGGGCGGCGCGGCAAACGCGTTAGGATCGAACCACGGGCTTCCGCCGTTCGACGCGGTATTGACGCCGTAGAGTTTCGTGGCCGGACCTACCTGGACCGGCGTATTGTTGCCGCCCGCGGCCAGGTTCAAATAGGTCGAGCTGTAAGTCACGGTGAAGGGGGTTCCCGTCATGAGGGTCAGGATGCCCTGGATCTGCCATCCACCGATGAACATGTCGAGCGCGCGGGAAGCGCCGCGCCCGAACCGTTTCCCCCTGCCGAACGGCAGTTGATAAACGAAGCTCTGGACGTAGGTCAGGGTGCGATTGAAATCGGTCTTGGCCCAATTCCGGTGGAATTGTCCGTTGAGATAGAAGCCGTAGAATCCATCGTCGTCGCCGCCGTTGAAGTAAGCCATGCCCTTCTGGTAGCTGAAGGCGCTAGTGAGGCTGAGGCCGCCGGTGAATCGCCGGTCCACCTTGACTTGCAGGCCGTTGTACATGGAGGACAACGGGCGGAAGAACTGCGATATGGTGCCGGTATGCGGGTAATACGGCTGATAGAGGTTGTTGTTCGTAGATGTGGGCGCGATCACCGGACTGGCATTGACATTTACATTCGAGCCCATATCCACGCCGTGATTGCCCACGTAGGCGACGTCCATCGTGAGGTTCAGGGGCAACGTCCGCTGGACGGAGAAATTCCAGCCGATGATATGGGGGTTCTTGTAGTCCGTCGGGAAATAGAATTCCGAGGTACCGTTCTGGCCGAGAGCGGAAACGCTGTAAATCCCATTGGACGGGATGGGGACGGGCGAGGGCGCAGGCAGGCCGCTTTCGAAACTCAGCGGGGTGCCGCCGTAGAACGCGCGAGTATAGGCGCTCAAGCCTTGTGTTGCTCCGAGGTTACCCTTGGTCGGATAGTTGTAGGTGAGGTATGTGTTGTCCTCGAACGGCGTATAACTGACGCCGATACCGGCCCGGATCACCGTCTTCTCGGTCAAGCGGTAGGCCATGCCCAAACGCGGTGCAAGGTAGTCCAGGTGGTTGGTCATGCCTCCGTTCCTGGGGTTGCCGCCCACACCGGCAACCACCAGGGTATTGGTCGCCGGAAGGTAGTTGGTAAACTGGCCGTCAAAGCGGGGGGTGGGCGGAGGATACAGCTCCCAACGCAATCCGATATCGACGGTCAGCTTCTTTGAGACCTGCCATCTGTCGGAGACGTACGGGAAAAAGTACCACTGCCGGAAGGTCGGGAACGTGCCGCTGAAGTCGCGGCCGGTACTGCCGGACTGGGGCATGTCCAGCAGGAAACTCGCCAGAGAGTTGGCCCACGAAGTGGTGCTGTTCGGGGTGGTTGCCGAAGTCGTCGTGCCGTTGGGGAGCTGGCAGCTACCGGCGCAGTTCGTTTGGCTGGCGCCGAACTGGAAAAAGCCGCGCGGGCTGTAGGTTTGCGTCTGCAACAACTCGTCGCGGATACGGCGCATGTCGAAGCCGAACGTGAAGGTATGGTTGTTCTTGATCTTGGTCACATTGTCAACCAAGTCGATGTTGGCCTCCGCGCGGTCCCACGGAAGACTGGCAGAATAACCCACCAGCGGACTGGTAAACGAACTGATGCCGATGCCCACCAGGCCGCTGTTGAAGTCGCTGATATTGATGCCAGGGATTCCTATGGCCGTGGAGGCGTTGGTTCCGTAGTCGCTCTGTTGCGCCTTGTTGCGGTAGTGCGCCACACCGAATCGGAATTCGTTGAGAAAGGTGGGCGTAAACACGTGGTTCCAGTTGATGCCGCTGCTGTAAGTGTTCTGAACACCCGTACCCTGGAAGCCGCCGTTGGCGTTGCCGCCGGCGGTGCCGAAAATAGGAGCCTGGTAGACCACGGGGCGCTGGAAGCTGAAGCGGCCGCTGAGGCGGTCCTTGGTGCTGAGGTTGAAGTCCACCTTCCCGTCCACCAGGTTGCTGTCCTTGGTGAAGGGCAGGAGGGCGAAATAGTTATTGGTCGGCGCCAGGGTGCTGTATGCCTGGTTCGGGTTGGGCACGAGCGCCAGGATCTTGAGCGCGATCGGGTTCAGGCGCGAGGTGGGAATGATGTTGCCGGGGAATGGAGTCCTTCCCACGCCGGTGGTCGTGTCACCGGTTGTCGGATCGTAAACGGGGGCGGGGTTGGATCCGGCCAGGGCCTCGCTGAGATTTCCGGTGCGCGACAGGGGCGACGGAATCGTCTCCGTGTTGGCATTGGCCTCGTGATCGCTGGTACGCAGAAAATCGGCGAAGAAGAACAGCTTGTTTTTCAGGATGGGTCCGCCGATGGTGCCGCCGAAGTAGTTGTAGTGGACCGCGGCCACCGTCGGTTGGAAGAAGTTGCGGGCGTCGAAGGCGTTGTTCTGAACGAACTCGTAGGCGGAGCCATGGAACGAATTGGTTCCCGACTTCAGAATCACGTTGGTGACGCCGCCGGCGCTGCGTCCCAGATCCACGGAGTGGTTGCTGGTGGATATGTCCACCGTTTGGATGGCTTCCAGCGGCGGGATGAGGATTTGCAGGATGCCGGTGCGCTCGTTGTCGTCGATGCCCTCGATCTGGTAGTTATTGGTCACGCGCGGGGCTCCGTTGACCTGCGTCTGGAGTGAACTGGAAGCGTTAAAAAACTGCGAGTGCTGCTCCGTGGGCGGGGAGGTGCCGGGCACGAGGGCCAAGAGGGCCTGATAGTTGCGGTTGCTCACCAGAACGGGCAGCTCCGCTACGGCCACGCTGTCCACCTTGGTGCCGGTATCGGCTCTGTCGGTCTGCAACGCAGGTGCGGCGGCGGTGACCTCGACGCTTTCGGAGACGCTGCCGGGCTGAAGCTGAATGTCCACGCGCTGGGTGGTATTCACCAGCAGCGAAATATTCTTTCGCTCCTCTTTCTTAAATCCGGCCATCTCCACCGTGACCGAGTAATTCCCCGGCGGCACATTAGAAAAAACGAAATTTCCGCTCTCGTTGGTTTGGCGGTCTTGCATGACGTTGGTGTTGGCCTCGGTAAGCGTGACCTTGGCGTTTACAATCACCGCACCAGTTGAATCGGTTACGGTTCCAAGCACCGTCGAGTTGACGGCCTGGCCGAACAGAGAAGCGCAAAAGAGAAGAGAAAGCCCTACTACGGCTACGAGGGACAAACCGAAGGCGCTTGACCGCACGTACTTGTTCATAGTCCTAACCTCTGACGGAGAGTGTAACCCCTTGCTACCAGTAGATCAAGCCAAACCTGGCCTGGCTTCGGTCCCCTACCGCGACGGGACCTCAGATTCCTGTTAAGCAACCCAAACCACCGAAGCAAACGAGTTCGAAGGAAATCTCAACCGTATACGATTGTGAACCCATCAGAGGTAGAAAACAAGAGGTAGCGGATCTTAAGATTCGTTTTTGGGCGAAATCACGGGCGATGGTTGTAAACTGCGGGGATGCCATGCGTCAGCGTCCGCGGTGCGAACAACATGCGAGACGCAAGGCCGCCTGAAAGGCGGCTGCGGCCAGGAATGGCGGCCCCACATGTTGTAAGACAGGAGCAGGCCGCCGGTTCCGCTCAACGATTAGAATTGGAGGGACCAGGAACCCGCTGCCAGAAGGGAGAACTTCGAACCTGTTAGGCATCCTCGATTCGGCTGTCATCGTGATCAGCCTGGCACTCGTCGTGGGCGCGGTTTTGCGTGCGGCGGGCAAGAAGCAAACCGACGCCGAGTACTTCCTGGCCGGGCGCGACCTGCGATGGCCGTTTGTCGGCATGTCGCTCGTGGCCTCCAATATCTCGGCCGAACACGTGGTCGGCCTGGCGGGCGACGGATACCGTGTCGGCATGGTCACCGGCGGTTTTGAATGGATGGCCGCCTGGTGCCTCATCATTCTCGCCTCTCTGTTCGCCCCTCTCTATCTGCGCAGCGGGATCTACACCATCCCGGAATTCCTCGAGCGCCGTTTCGGATGGGGCTTACGGGCCTTTCTCTCCGGCAACCTGCTGGTGATGAACGTGCTCACCAAGAACGCCATCGATCTTTGGGCCGGCTCGCTGCTCCTGGCGCTGCTTTTCGGTTGGAACCAGGTGGCGGTGATGATCGGCCTCTCCATCTTTACGGCTCTCTACACGATGAAGGGCGGATTGCGTGCCGTAGTTTACGCGGACATGGTGCAAGGCACGTGGCTCATTGTCAGCAGCATTGTCCTGACAATCGCCGGGCTGGCAGCTACGGGTGGATGGACCGGGCTGACCGGACGCGTCGATTCGTCTCTCCTCCACATGGTGAAGCCGCTGGATTCCGAACTTCCCATCACCGGCTTCCTCATCGGGAACCTGTTTGGCGGAATGTTCTATTGGTGCATGGACCAAACCAACGTGCAGCGCGTCCTGGGCGCGCGCTCGGTGGACCAGGGCCAGAAGGGCGCCATCTTCGCGGGGTTTCTCAAACTGCTCATCCCGTTCATCCTCGTGCTTCCCGGCGTGATCGCCCATGCGCTCTATCCCGACCTCCCGAAAGCGGACATGGCCTATCCACGGCTTGTCAGCGATTTACTGCCCGTGGGGCTCAGGGGACTGGTGCTGGCCGGCCTGGTCGCGATCCTCATGTCCTCGATGAGCGCCTGCTACAACGCCAGCGCGACACTCGTGGTTCGCGACTTTTTCATGCACTGGAAGCCCGGGCTTTCGGATCAGGACCAGGTCGTCATCGGGCGCAGGATTACGGTACTGATGGCCTTGCTCGGTGTTTTCGCAGCTCCTTTAGTGGGACTCTCGGTTACGATCTGGCATTACCTGCAGATGGTCTCGGCGTACCTGAGTGTACCTTTGGGTGCGGTGATCTTCGTCGGCCTGCTCTGGAAGCGCGGCAACACTGCCGGGGCGATCGCCGGAGGCGCAGCAGGCTTCGGTTTCGGCCTGTTACTGTTCCTGGACGAGACCCTCGGCTGGGGGCTGGTAGCGCACCCCTACCTGACCTCGTTCCTCCACCGTTCGATCCTGGTGTGGTTCCTGGCAGCGATCACGATGGTTATAGTCAGCCTTCTGACTGCGCCACCCCCTGCGTACAAGGTGATCGGCAATGTTTTCGCTTCGGCTCCGAAGCAGAGTCCGGGGAGCATGGATTATCGAATCTGGGCGGGCGTGCTGTTCACCTGTACTGTGGTCCTATGGGCGGCCTTTCGCTGAGTTAGTTTGACTGAGAGACCGGGTTCATCCAATCGCACGTTGTTGCGCGGGTGCGCCGCTCCTGCCGATGTTTCCGTCTATTGCCGAGACCTGGACAACTGGCCACGCTACGCCGGATGTTTGATCTGCAGCCGGGAGATCCCATAACCGAGCCAGATA
>DATJYJ010000285.1:0-9348 GCA_035578025.1 Verrucomicrobiia bacterium | reverse complement strand
GATCGGCATCCTGGCCATTCTGCACGACACCAGCTATATCGAGTCGCGAACGACCGCCCTGTGGAAGCGGGAGCTGGAGGGAGTCGCGGTTCAGACGATCGTGATTGTGGCGATCGTCCTGCTCTCGGTGCGATTGAGTATCGGCAGGCCCATTCTCCACATGACGCAATGGCTGCGCGATCTGCGCACCGGGGCGGCGCCTTCCGCTCTTCCGCCGCCGGGGGATTTCGAGCCGCTGGCGAAGGAGGCAACCAAACTGGCCTCCAGCCTGACCGCGGCGCGCGCGGCCGCGGAAGAGGAAGCGCGCCTGCGCAACTCGGCGGAATCGACGTGGACCAACGAGCGCCTGCGCGTCTTTGTAGAAGGCAGGTTGGGAGGTACGCGCCTCTTCGCCGTGTCCAATCGCGAGCCGTACGAGCACCGGCACGGCAAGAGCGGCATCGAAAGCACGATGCCGGCTAGCGGACTGGTGACCGGCCTGGAGCCGATTCTGCGCGCCTGCGACGGCGTCTGGGTGGCACAGGGGACGGGCGACGCCGACCGCGAGACGGTGGACGCGCACGACCACGTGCGCGTGCCCCCGGACTCTCCGCAGTACACCCTGCGCCGGGTCTGGCTGACTCCCGAAGAGGAGCGCGGCTTCTATTACGGCTTTGCCAACGAAGGCATCTGGCCGTTGTGCCACATCGCGCACACGCGGCCGATCTTTCGCGGCGACGACTGGCAACGCTACCAGCAGGTCAATCTACGTTTCGCCAATGTGCTGCTCGATGAGATCGCTTCCGAACTGAACCCCGTGGTTCTGGTGCAGGACTACCACTTCGCCCTGTTGCCCGCGATGATCAAGGAGCGGCGGCCCGATGCGCGCGTGGCCATCTTCTGGCATATTCCGTGGCCCAACCCGGAGGCTTTCGGCATCTGCCCGTGGCAGCGACAACTGCTGGAAGGACTGTTGGGCGCCGACCTGATCGGATTCCACATTCAGGCCCACTGCAATAACTTTCTGGAAACCGTGGATGCCGCCTTGGAGGCGCGTACCGAGTGGGAGCGCTTCGCGGTGACGCGCGGCGGACATCTGACGCTGGTAAGGCCTTTCCCCATCAGCGTCGCCCTGAATGGTAAGGAACACGCCGCCGAGCTGGGCGAACTGCCCCACATCGAGCGTGGCGAGCTGCTGGCGGCGCAAGGGGTGCGCGGGACGGCGTTCATGGGAGTCGGTGTAGACCGCATCGACTACACCAAGGGCATCCCGGAGCGCTTCCGCGGCATAGAGGCGTTCCTGGAGATGTGCCCGTCCTATCGCGGGCGGTTCACCTTCGTACAGATCGGCTCGCCCAGCCGGACCGAGATCGAGCGGTATCACGACCTGATCGAAGACGTGGAGCAGGAGGCCGATCGAATCAACCGCCGCTTCCAGACCAGCGATTGGAGGCCGATCGTGCTGCTGAAGCGCCAGCACAGCCACCAGGAGATTCTGCCGTATTACCGAGCGGCCGATCTCTGCATGGTGACGTCGCTGCACGACGGGATGAACCTGGTGGCGAAGGAATTTGTCGCGTCGCGCGAGGACGATCAGGGCGTGCTGATCCTGAGCCGCTTCACCGGCGCTTGCCACGAGCTTTCGGACGCGCTGGTGGTGAACCCTTACGATACCGGGGCACTGGCGGCATCGATCCGCCGCGCGCTGGAGATGCCGCCGCAGCAACGCGCGGCGCGCATGCGGCGCATGCGGGAAGTGGTCCGGGAGCGGAACATTTACCGGTGGGCGGCAAACCTGATCGGTGAGCTGTGCGCGGTGCGCACGGAAAACGATCAGTCGCCGTTGCGCATTCCAGCGGAGGTAGGGTGAGCCCGCCTCACAACGGAGATCTCATGACAACCGCGCAGCAACCGTTCCAGTTCGTCACCGCGAGCTATCTCACGCGCGTGGAAAACTTCAAAGTGGAAACCATCGCGGGCCTGAATGCGGCTCTAGCCGAAGCGGGCGATTCCGCGATCTTCTTTCACACCTTTCAGACCCTGGGCCGCCATCATTTTCTGACGGAAGGGTTCTCGAACGACTTCGCGCAGTGGGTGCTGGCATCGCTCAACCAGCCGGTGCTGGCCGAGCGGCTGGCCAGCATCGATGTACGCGACTACATGACTATTCAGGAGGTGCGCGCGGACCTGCGCAGGATCCTCGGAGACTTCTGTGAGCAGCAGGCCGGGTGCGCCGAGTTGCGCGCCTTCGAGCCGTTCTACTTCTGTTCGGCGACGGAGGTGACGCTGCCGCTGCCGTGGGACGCGCGTACCCTGGCGGGCGTGCGGGCCGGGCTGGAGCGGCTCAGCCATTCGTCGTTCTACTACCACTTCATTGCGTCGCGCCTGCGGCTGGGACTGCGCACCAACGACTTCTCGAATTGGTTCCGGATCGAGATGGGCGCGGAACGCCTCGCCGACCGGACCGATCGGATCGATGTTTATACGAATACCCTCGACAGCGCCCGGCGCGAATTGATCGGGCTGGTAGACGCGGAGATAGGCTCATGACCGTCGTACTGGAACCGCCCACTCTGACCCTGGATGGATATACGTCAACGTTGGGGGCAGCCGAAGTGGAAGAGCTGCGGACTTTGGCGCGTCCTTTGGAAGGCGCCACGGTGGACATGGTGAACTCGACAGCGGTGGGAGGCGGGGTGGCGGAGATGCTGAACCGCATCCTGCCGCTGTTGCGGGAACTGGGCCTCGAGGCGCACTGGCACGTCATGGACGGCAATGCCGAGTTCTTCGAAGTGACCAAGGCGTTCCACAATGCGCTGCACGGCGCGGCATGGCGGGGCGGGGAAGCCGGCTTCGAGATATTTCGCGAGTGCAACCGTTGGAATCGGGAACGGCTGAAACTGGAAGGCCGGTTTGTGGTGATCCACGACCCACAGCCCGCGCCGTTTATCGAGGGGCGCCCGGAGAACGGGTCGAGCTGGTTCTGGCGATGCCATATCGATCTCTCGCATCCGAATCCGGCGGTGTGGGAGTTCCTCGAGCCTTGGGTGGACCGCTACGACGGAACGATCTTCTCGTCGCCATCGTTTGCGCGCCACCTGCCGGTGCCGCAGTACCTGTTCTATCCTTCGATCGATCCGCTGGCGGACAAGAACAAGGAGCTCGAACCTGAGTTCGTGGAGCGCGTGGTTGCCGGCTTCGGCATCGATCCGCTGCGGCCGATCCTGACACAGATCTCGCGATTCGACAGGCTCAAGGATCCGGTCGGGGTGATTCGCGCCTACCGGCTGGTGAAGCGCTACTACGATTGCCAGTTGGTGCTGGCCGGCGGCGGCGCGACGGACGATCCCGAAGGCACCGCGGTTCTGGGCGAGGCCCGGGCGGAAGCGAACAACGACCCGGACATCCATCTTCTCGAGCTGCCCGCCGTGGCCCCGCTGGAGGTCAACGCGCTGCAACGCGCCTCGACCATCGTGATCCAGAAGAGCCTGCGCGAAGGCTTCGGCCTCACCGTGGCCGAGGCGCTGTGGAAGAAGAAGCCGGTGGTGGCTTCGGCGGTGGGCGGGATCCCCGTGCAGATCATCCACAAGCATACGGGCCTGCTGGCGCATTCGGTGGAGGGCACGGCGTACCAGATCCGGTTTCTGCTCTCGCACCCGGAGATCGGCCGCAAGCTGGGAGAGCAGGGCTATGAGCACGTGCGCGAGAACTTCCTCATTACGGGCACCCTGCGCCGCGCCCTGACGTTGTTCTTACACCATATGAAGTAGGACGCGCGCGATCTCGTCGTGAAAACGCGCGATGGTGAAGCGGCGCTCCCAGGTGTCGCGCGCGGCGCGCGAGATGGCACCGGTAAGAGCCGTGCCGGCGGTCAGCAGGCGGATGGATTCGCGGGCCATCTCTTCCGCGGAGTCCACGAGCAGGCCGTTGACGCCGTGCTCCACGACCTCCGGAATGCCGCCGGAGCGGAAGGCGATCACCGGCAGGCCGGCGGCGAAGCCTTCGAGGATGACGCGGGTGGTGGCTTCGACGCGTGCCGAGGGGACCAGTAGCAGATCGAGGGATGCCATGGCGGAGTGGACGTCGGCAGTCCATCCTGCGAACTCGACCGGCAGTCCGGCAGCGCCACGGCGGACTTCGGCTTCGTAGCGCCCGGAGGCCGCGTTGTGAAAGAGGGCAGCACCGTGAATGACGAAGCGCGCCCCGGGCAGCGCGCGATGGATGATGGAGGCGGCGGCTACAAAGTCGAGCTGGCCTTTTTCCGGAGCGAGGCGGCCGATGCAGCCGATGCGGGGCGCGTCGCCGGTGGAGCGTTCGGGGGCCTGCGCCGGGCCGGCCACGCCGTTGTAGATCACGTGGATGCGCGCGGCATCGACGTAGCGCTTCCAGGGTTCGCCGACAAAGGCGCACGCCGCGATCACGCGGGCGTTCATCTTGCGGAGTGCGGCTCCCGTGAGGCGGCGCGTTATGCCGGGAGCGAGGTAGCTATGCGAGTGGAAGACTGCGGGGCGGTCCAGCCCGGCGAGCGCCGCCGCGGGCACCAGGCGCGGTCCGTTGAGGTAGACGAGATCGGCGCCCGCGTTGTCGGCGAGCGCGCGAATCTGTCGTGCCAGCCGCGGCGTGCCGGCGGCGAAGCGGCCGAGATCGGCCGCGGACTTCCTGCCGGAAGAGTACGGGCCGCAATCGATGCGTTCGGCCTCGAATCCCAAAGCGCGGACGCGGGAGAAAAGCGGTCCATCGCCCGGCAGGCCGGTAAGCGCGTGCCATCCGCGCTGCTTAATCGCCGGCAGAAGCTCGAGCAGGACCTGCTGCGCGCCGCCGAGGTCGCTGAACTGATCGAGGAAGAGGATGGTCATGTGCGCGCGAGCGCCAGCACGAAGAAATAGACGGGCAGGACGCGCCAGTAGGTGAGCAGATCACCGGACAACATCTGCACCATCTGGCCGGACCAGAAGCAGAGCATCCAGGTGCCGAGCAGCGAATCGCGCGCGCGGAGAGCGGTGCGCACGATGGCCACGTTCAGCCAGAGGAGCGCGGCGAGGCCGGCCACTCCGGTTTCCACCAGCAGGCTGAGATACATGTTGTCGGCGACCACGGGTGCGCCCAGGTAGTCGGTGTACGGAAGCGTCTTGTACCCGATGCCGCTGAGCGCCTGCCAGGGATTGGCGGCGGCCCAATCGACCAGCGTGCGCCAGCTCGCCACGCGGCCGGAGAGCACGCCCTCGGTCGCGCTGAAGAAGTACTTCGCCGATGCCGAGAGGCGCAGCCAATAGGCCTCGACGAATACCGGGAAGACCAGCCACGTGGCCAATCCGGCGGCCGCCGCGAGCGCCGCCACGCGCCAGAGCGGAACGCGCCGGCGATTGTGCCAGGCCAGCACCGCGAGCCCGGCGGCAAGGTTGAGCAGCGATGCCCGCGAGTAGGAGAGCACCAGCGCCGCGAGCAGCACCGCTGCGCCCGGCACCAGCCACTTGCGCGCCACCGGCGATTGCTCGCGCGGGCGCGAGAGAGCGACGGCGGCCATCACCAGGAAGAACGCGCAGAAGTTGCCGAGCGTGCTGGCCTCGTAGAACAGGCCCTGCGCGCGCCGGTAGATTCCAGAGTCGAGCCAGACAAACTGTGGGCCGTATCCAGCCGGCGCTGGAAACTGAAAGTAGAAATCCACGCAGGCGAAGAGCGCGGCGGCAACGGCGGCGGCGTAGAGCAGGCGCACGCTGCGCGCCGAGTCGATGCCGCGGCCGGGGCCGTGTGCCGTGTAGAAATACACGTACACGGAGATGCCGAACAGCAGCACGCGAGTGAGGCTGCCCGCGGCCGCGATTTCGCCGGAATAGACCGCCGCCGCACCGACGCTGGCGAGCAGTACGCCGAACAGCGCGATGAAGGCGTGGTTGAGAGAATCCGGCCGATAGCGCCACTCGCTCATCCATAGAATCCCTGCGAAGGGCCCCAGAGCGGCGAAGATGAGGCTGGGGTGCGGTCCGGAATCGCCGATCGGTATGGGCAGGGGCGGAAGCAGAAGGGCCGCGGCCAGGAAGAGCCCCAGCCATCGAGTGGACGTCCGGAGGGTCCACCAAACCAGCAGAACGGCTGCGACAGGCAGGGCCAACAGCGGTTGAAATGCGATGGCAGCGGCCCAGGCGCCGAAGGCCAGGGCGGCCCAGAAAGGCGCGGGGCGTTGGACTGGCGCTGCGGGGCTCATCCGACGCGTAACGCCGAGCGCCGGGAAGCGGCCCGCTGCTCCTGGAAGCTCATCTCGATGGTGAGGTAGAGAATTGGCAACACCAGCCCGGCGAGCAGCGCTCCCACCACATTCAGCGGGAGGTTGGGCGAAGACGGACGCTCAGGCACGATACCCGGGTCGATGATCTTCAGCCGCTCGCCGCGATAGCCGCTTTCGCCGCGGGCTTCGCGCAGCCGGGTTTCGACGGCCAGGAATTCGGTTTGGGCGGCTTTGCGCTCGGCCTCGGCACGATCGCGGTGCGACTGTCGCGCGGCCAGGAGCTGCTCGCGAGCGGCGGTCTGGTGGTCGAAGTCCTGCAACTGTTTGCGCATCTCGGCGAGACGCGCGCGTGCGTTGGAGTCCTCCCTGCGAAGTTCGGATTGCTCGGCGCCGGCCTGCTTGAGGCGCTCGCCGAGGTCGGCGATCTCCAGTTCCACACTCTGCACCTGCTGCTCGAGCCGGGCGCGCGTGTCGGCGGATTGCTCGATCGCGGCCTGCAGCCCGGCGGTCGGCTCATTGGCCATCGATTGCGCCCAGGACCTCTCCGTGTCGGCGAGGTGTTCGCGCGCCTGGCGCTCCTGCTCGGCCATGCCGCGAAGCAGGTCCTGATCACTCTCCGCGACCGACGCGCGATTCAGATCCACGGTGGCTTCGGCCAGAAAGGCCGCCATGGCCTGTGCCTTTTTGGGATCCGGAAGCGTAACTGCAATCTCTAGGATGCGGGTGTTGCGAACGATCTGCACTCTTAGCACGCGCCGCTTGAGCGATTCGATCGAGGAGCCGTGAAGCGCGAACCGATCCACGGCCTTCTGGAAGAGGCTGTCGCTGCCTGCGAAGTGCTCATAGGTCTTGAGCGACTCGAGGTAGATCGGACTCACCGCCATGGCGGCACGCAGATCTGTGCCGGCGGGAGGATCGATCACAATCCTCGCGGTGGCGGTGTATTGGTTGGGGAGCAGCAGACTCACTACGATTGCGAGCGCCACGGCGATGCCCGCGCAGGATGCGATCCAGCGCCAGCGCGAGCGCAGGTAACTTATGTAACGAACTGCGTCGAACGGCTCGCTCATCGCGTTTCCTGAGTTAGTGTACCTGATATGGCTCTTGTGCAGGCCGCTGCGATCGCAATGAGCGCGCTGATCCTCACACCCGGCTTTTCTTTTTACTTTGATGTCACGCCCAAGCTGGCGATCCTGCTGCTTGCCGCCGCGGTGAGCTGCTTGGGAGCACGTCCGGCGAGGTGGTCGATCTTCGGTTGGCTGATCCTGCTCTCGCTGGCGTCGCTTGCCGTCAGCACTGCTCTGAGCGGGACGCCGGCGATTTCGGCGTTCGGCTCCAACTGGCGGCGTTTCGGCGCGGCCCCGCAGGCGGCAATCCTGCTGCTGGCCTGGTTTGTCTCGGCGCAGGCCGGGCGTGCGGTCGCAATGCTGCGGATCATCGTGGCGGCGGGCGCGATGACGGCGCTTTACGGAATAGCGCAGTATTTCGGATGGGATCCGATCCTGCCCGCGGCGGCATATCACGTAGGTGAAGGCGTGTGGACCATCGTGCGGCCGCCGGGAACCCTCGGGTACGCGAGTTATTCCGCCACCTGGCTGCTGTTTGTAACATTCCTGAGCCTCGCGATCCCCGGTCGTACGTGGAGGGGAATTGCTCTCGTGTGTGCGGCTGCAATGCTGGCCACGGGGACGCGCGCGGCCATGCTCGGGTTGATTGCGGGCGGCGCGGTGTGGCTGTTCTGGCGCGGATGGCGTGTCTCTCGGCGCAGCATCGCGATAGCCTGCGCAGTGTTCGCGGCAGCGGCGATCTTCTACTACTCGCCGGTGGGTTGGCCGCTTCGCAGCCGGACGCGCTGGTTCGTAGAAGATCCCTGGGGCGGAGCGCGTCCGCTGCTGTGGCGCGACAGTTTGCGCATGGCGGGCGCCCGGCCGGCCGTTGGTTTCGGCCCGGAGACTTTCACCGCGGTGTTCCCGCATTACCAGTCGGCCGAGTTGGCGCGCGCCTATCCCGACTTTGCCCACGAATCGCCGCATAACATGTTTCTGGACGCTCTCGCGGCCCAGGGTATTCCCGGAGCGCTGCTGCTGGCCGGATTTTGCGCGGTTGCGCTGCGCGCCGCCTGGCGCGCACGGACGCGCGATCCGGCGATGGCGGCGGCTTTGGCGGCGGCTCTGGCTGCCGGCATGGTCAGCCAGCAGTTCACGGCGTTCACGATTCCGACGGCCGTGATCTTCTTCGCGACGGCGGCTCTGGCGATTGCCCAGGATTCACCCGAGAACTCTGTGCGGCCCCGCTCTTTCGCTTGGACGATCGCCGCGGTCCCGCTGCTCTACCTCGCGGCGTGCTTCACCTTCACCGACCACCAGCTTGCCCTCACGCAGCGAAGTCTTTCGGCGGGCGATATCGCCGGTGCGGCGCGGCACTACGAGTCCGCACACATCCCAGGCGCCTCGAGCGATTTGTGGTACTCGCGCGCCCTGATTCGCGCGGGCGCCTTGCAGCCGGCGATTGCCGCTGGAATAGGCGCCACGTGGACGGCCGAAGATCCGTTCAACGCCTGGTACAACCTCTCCGCGCTGTATGCGGCGCAGAATGACGTGCCGCGCACCGAAGCCAGCCTGCGGGAAGCGATTCGCGCCAACCCGGCGTGGTTCAAACCGCACTGGACTCTGGCTCGTCTGCTGGCCTTCACTAGCCATGTCCCGGAAGCCGCGCGCGAAGCGGCTCTCGCCGCCGATCTCGACTGCGGCAAGCATGCGGAGGTGGCTGCCACGCTGCAACAAATTCGGGCGCGGTTGCAGGAGTAAATTCTTCGCGCAAAGCTTGGGCCGCGCAAGGAGCGCACTTTAGAATCTGAAGTGGAGGGGGGACAGTGCAACCCGGTTTCGTAAGACTGATTACGCTGGCAGCGGTAGCCATCGCCGCCGGCGCGCAGAGTCCGGCAGTGAGCAGCGGCGGCGTAAGCAACGCGGCCAATGGCATCACACCGGTAACTCCTGGTTCCTTGGTCTCGATCTACGGGACCGGTCTGGCAGCCGGCTTGGCGCAGGCCGACACGATTCCGCTCTCGACCACCCTCAACAACGTGAGCGTGACGTTCAACGGCGTGCAGGCGCCGCTTCTGTTCGTCAGCACCGGCCAGATCA
>DATJYJ010000284.1:0-14586 GCA_035578025.1 Verrucomicrobiia bacterium | reverse complement strand
GCTGAAATCGTGGGCTGTGCCGAAGGGGCCGACGCTCGACCCGGGGTTGAAACATTTTGCCGCGCACGTGGAGGATCACCCTGTCGAGTACGGGAGCTTCGAAGGCAACATCCCGGCGGGCAACTACGGAGCGGGCAGCGTGATGCTGTGGGACCGCGGGACGTTCGAGCTGATGGGCGGCGTCCCGGGCGATCAGCAGGTGGCTCGGGGCGATCTCAAGTTCCAACTGCATGGGGAGAAGTTGAACGGCGAGTTCGCCCTCGTCCACATGAAAGGCCGCGGCAAGGGCAACGAGTGGCTGATCATCAAGAAGCGCGACGAGTTCGCGTCGCCGGGATGGGATGTGGAAGCGCACGCGTACAGCGTGCTCTCGGGCCGGACTCAGGAGGAGATCGCGCGTAACCTGCCGGCGCGCGAAAGCAAGCGAAAAACCGCCGGAGCTGCGGATCGCGTTTGGGAGAGCCGTCCCGCGAAACGTTCGGCGAAGACGGCCGCCGCGGCGAAGTCCGCGCCGGCTAAGAAAAAACCAAAGATTGATGCTTCCGCGATCCAGGGCGCGCGGCGGGCCGAGATGCCGGCGTCGATCGAACCCATGTCGGCCAACATCGCGGAACGGCCCCCGCGCGGCGGCGAATGGCTCTTCGAAGTCAAGTGGGACGGCGTGCGCGCCATCGCTTTCGTGGATGACGAGGAGGTCCGCCTGCAGGCGCGCAGCGGTCTGCGATGCGAGCGCCAGTATCCGGAACTCGCCGTGCTGCCCCATCACGTGGCGGCGAAGCAGGCCATCCTGGACGGCGAGATCGCGGTGCTGGACCCCAAGGGCGTCTCGCGGTTTCACCTGATCCAGCCGCGCATCGCCAACAGCGATCCCAACGCCGTCGCGCACCTGGTGCGGTCCACGCCGGTGGTGTATTTCGTGTTCGACCTGCTCTACCTGGATGGTTACGATTTGCGCGACGTGAAGCTGGCGACGCGGCGCGAGCTGCTGGAACAGGTGGTGGAGCCGGGCACGGTGGTGCGCATCTCCGAAGCGTTCCCGGGCGCCGGGGAAGAACTGCTGGATGCCGCGCGGGAGAACGGGCTGGAGGGCATCGTCGCCAAACACGCCAACAGCCGCTACGAATCCCGGCGCAGCCGCGACTGGCTGAAAATCAAGGTGGTCACCGAGCAGGAGTTCGTGATCGGCGGCTTCACCGAGCCGCAGGGCGACCGCGAGTATTTCGGAGCGCTAGTCCTGGGCGTGAACAAAGACGGTAAGCTGCACTGGGTGGGCAATGTGGGCACCGGGTTCGACCATCGGCAACTGGCTACGATCTTCGCGCGACTCAAGCCGCTGATTACCACGAAGTGTCCGTTCGACGAGCGCCCCAAGCCCGAGCGCGGGATGACCTGGGTGAAGCCGGAACTGGTTTGCCAGGTGAAGTTCGGCAGTTGGACGCCCGACGAGCGCCTGCGGGCGCCGGTGTTTCTCGGCCTGCGCAACGACGTGGCAGCCCCGGAGGTCACGCGCGAGGCGCCGGGGGAACTGCTTGCGGCGAGCGCGAAGGAAGCGGCAATCAATATCGACGGGCACACGCTCAAGTTCACCAACCTGAAGAAACTGTACTATCCCGACGATGGCGTCACCAAGGGCGATGTGCTCAACTACTACGCCGGCGTCGCCAGCCTGATCCTGCCCTATCTCACCGACCGGCCGCTCTCCCTGAAGCGCTATCCGAACGGAATCAAGGAGGCGTACTTCTTCCAGAAGGACACGCCGGATTCCTATCCTTCGTGGCTGCGCACGCAGGTGATTGACGAGATCAACTATGTCTTTGCCGACGACCGCGCCAGCCTGCTGTACCTGGTGAACCTGGGCTGTATCGACCACAACCCCTGGATGAGCCGCGCGGGCTCGCTGGACAACCCCGACTACGTGCTGATCGATCTCGATCCGCAGGAGTGTCCTTACGAGATGATCGTGGAGGCGGCGCTGCTGGTGAAGCGGGTGCTGGACGAGATCAGCCTGGCCGGCTATCCCAAGACCACGGGCGGCGACGGCATGCATATTTACATTCCGCTGGAGCCGGTCTACAGCTACGAGGAGGCCCGGATTTTTGCGGAGCTGATCTCGCGGGTGGTGGTGCACGAACGCCCGCAGATGTTCACCACGCCGCGATCGGTGGCCAAGCGGCAGCGCAACCGCGTGTACTTCGACTATTTGCAGATTGGAAAGTCGAAGACGATCTCAGCGCCCTACGTGCTGCGGGCATATCCGGGGGCGCCGGTGGCGACGCCGCTGGAGTGGAGCGAAGTCGCGCCGGGCCTGGACCCCAAGCAGTTCCATATCGGCAACGCGCGCGAGCGGTTCGGGGCGAAAGGCGATCTGTTTCGCGGCGTGCTCGATGAACCTCAGAATCTCTTCGACGCCCTACCCAGCCTGGAAAAACTCTTGAAGTAGCGCGCCTATTTCTCCATGGTCAAGAAGATGACCACGCCGCTCCCCCGGAATGCCAGTTCGACCGGCACTTTCTTTGCGTCCTCGCCTTTGTTGGGCTCGATCCGCCCGAACACCACCGCCCAGCGGTCGTACTCCGGGGTGCCGAACCGGAACTTTCCGAGCGAGGTGTGCTTGACGAGGTCGGCGAACTTCTTGTTGAGCACGGCCGCGTCGAGATCGAAGTTTCCCGGCGGCTTGGGCGCCGCGGCATCTTCGTTTAAGATCAGCACGCCCGGCGAGCCTCCGCAGCCGTCCTCCCCCATCCAGCGGCCGTCCCGGCGGAACGAGTACCGGCCGAGGACGGCGAAATCCTTGCCCTGATGCGCCGGGAGGTCGGCCAGGACTTCACACACAGTAACCGGGGCGATGGGCGGCGGATCGGCACCGGCCGCGAGCGCACACGCCGCCAGCGCACACCACAGAACACGTCGCGGAACGGTACTCCTTTGAGACTCGAGGCTCTCCACCGGTTTCTCTTATTATGACCAAGTCTCAACCCGTTGGGCGGCCCGGTGTCGATAGCTCCATTTAGCCATAATCGAGGTAGACATGATTTGGAACCCATCGCCGCAGTTCATCGAATCGACCAACGTCTGGCGCTTCATGCAGCGGCTGGGGTTTTCCGATCGCGAGGCGTTCCTGGCGTATTCCAGGGAGAATCCGGAGCCGTTCTGGGATGAGCTTGTGCGCGAGATCGGCATCGAGTGGTTCCGGCCCTACAGCCGCGTTGTGGACATTTCCCACGGGCCGGAATGGGCGCAGTGGTTTCTGGATGGCCGCCTCAACATTGCGCACAACTGCGTGGACCGCTGGGCCGATAGCGATCGAATCGCGTGCATCTGGGAATCGGAATCCGGGGCCACACGCACGGTGACGTTCCGCGAGTTGCAGGCCGAATCGAACCGCGTGGCGAACGGCCTCGGCGCCCTTGGCCTCGAGCCCGGCGACCGCGTGGCAATCTGCCTGCCGATGATCCCGGAGATCCTCCCGGTGCTCTACGGCTGTTTCAAGGCGGGCCTGACGGTGGTGCCCATCTTCGCGGGTTTCGGCCCGGGGGCCATCGAAAGCCGCCTGCGCGATTCCGGCGCCAAAGTCCTCTTCACTGCCGATCAGCTGGAACGCCGCGGCAAGCGTTTGCCACTCGCGGAGAAGATGCCGCCCTTCGGCGGAGAGACGCTGATCGTGAGCGGGCGTCTGTTTCCCGGCCAGTTTCCGGAGTTCGACACTCTCTCGCTGGCGTCCGAGCACCGTGCGTTCCTTCTCTACACCTCGGGCACCACAGGCAAGCCCAAGGGCGCGGTACACACACACGCCGGATGCCTCGCCCAGATGGGAAAGGAAATCTGGCTGGGGTTCGACCATCGCGATACGGACCGTTTCTTCTGGCTGTCCGACATCGGCTGGATGATGGGGCCGTGGAGCATCATCGGCAATCACCTTTTTGGCGGGACCATTTTCCTGTACGACGGCGCGCCCGACTACCCGACGCCCGCGCGACTGTGGGAGACGATCGAGCGCCACGGGATCACCACCTTCGGCGTGTCGCCGACGGCGATCCGGGTTCTGAGCAAGTCCGCGGCCGAGCTGCCGCCGATGGAATCGCTGCGCCTGCTGGGCTCGACCGGCGAGCCGTGGGACGAGGCCAGTTGGCGCTGGTTTTTCGAGCGCGTGGGGCGGCGCCGGTGCCCGATCATCAACATCTCGGGCGGCACGGAGATCGTGGGCAGCTTTCTGTTTCCCCTGCCCATCCAGCCGCTCAAGCCCTGCTCGCTGGGCGGACCGGCTCCCGGGATGGCGACCGAGGTGGTGGACGAGACGGGCGCACCGGTTCGCGGCCGCACGGGGTACCTGGTCTGCACGAAGCCCGCGCCCTCGATGACCCGCGGAATCTGGAACGATTCCAAGCGGTACATCGACACGTATTGGTCGCGCTTCCCGGGCATGTGGTATCACGGCGACTGGGCCAGCGTGGATGAGGACGGCCACTGGTTCCTGCACGGCCGCGCCGACGAATCGATGAACGTCGCGGGGCGGAAGGTAGGACCGGCGGAGGTGGAGGAGGCGATGCTACACCATCCGGGTGTTGCGGAATCTGCGGTGATCGGCGTGCCGGACGAGATCAAGGGGGAGGCGATCGTGGGTTACGCGGTTGCCAAGGCTGGAGTGGCGCTGGAGCCGGAGAGGGTGGCCGCTACCGTGGCGGATTTCCTGGGTCCGACGTTCCGGCCGCGGGAGATCGTGGTGGTGGCGGAACTGCCGAAGACACAGAGCGGCAAGATCGTGCGCCGTCTGCTGCGGCAGAAGTATTTGGGGGAAGCGCTGGGGGATCTTTCGACGGTGGCGAACCCGTGGTGTCTGTAGGGCGCGATGTTATGCGTGTTTGTACTTCTTGGCTTTGCGGGGCTTGATTTTGGCGGCTTGGGACTGCCTGGCGCGCTGTTTGTTCAGCTTTTTGCCGCGCTTCATATTGCGCTTGACGGTCCTGTCCGCGGCGTGGACGGTGCTGACCGCGCCCGCGCCGAGCGCCAGGGCCAGCGCGAGTGCAACTGAACGAAAACGCATATCGTTCTTATTATCGCGTATTTAGCCGGAACCACAAGTACATCTTTAGAAAACAAAAGGCGGTTGTGAGGATGCACAGCCAGCCCGCGGCGCGCCAGATCTGCTCCCGGAGCGAACGCTGGGGTCCCGGTGTCCCGGCGATGTAAGCCACGCCGAACCCCCCGGCAAGCCCGCCGATGTGGGCGGCGTTGTCGGTGAACTGCGTGAGCAGGCCGAATAGCAAGACATAAACCGCCCACCGGATGTACATGCTGCGGATCGCCGCTCCCATTCCTGTGCGGCTGTGCGTGCCGAACGCGATCATGGCGCCGATGAGGCCGCAGATTCCCGCCGACGCGCCCACCGAAACCGCCGGACTCCACCAGGCGCTGGCGTAGAACCCGACGACCGTGCCCACGAAATAGACCACGAGCATGCGGCTGGCGCCGTAGAACTCCTCGACCTGCGCGCCCAGATCGAAGAGCACCCACGAATTCATCAGAATGTGCAGGATGCCGCCGTGAAGAAACCCCGCCGTCACCAGGCGCCACCACTGTCCCGCCGCCAGGTAGGGATTGAACTTGGCCCCGAAATCGACCAACGTGCGCGGATCGATATCCAGGAACGCCTTCTCGTTCCCTGCGTTCATACTGAACAACACCGTGGCCATGTAGAGACCGAAGTTGATCAGCAGAATGATCATGGTGTTGAAGCGGACGTGCGGGATGAATCCGGCGAACATACCGGGCGAATCGCCGCTCTGCTTCGGCGCCAGGGACTCGTTGCAGTAAGGACAGACGCGGTCCTTGACGGTGATAAACGCCCTGCAGTGCGGGCACATGCGCCGTGGATCCATCAGGACCATCATAGCGGGGCGCGCGATCCGCAGTCTGCTACAATCGAAGATCCCGCATGGTGAAGACCGAGCGCGAGCATCGTGAGGACATCTGCCAGATCGGCCGTCTCGTGTTTCAGAAGGGCTGGGTGGCGGCCAACGACGGCAACATCACCATACGGCTGGATGCCGAGCGGATCCTGGCGACGCCCTCCGGCGTGTGCAAAGGGATGATGGGCGGCGACGATCTGATCATCGTCGACATGAAGGGCAACAAGATCTCCGGCCGCGCCGAGCGCACCAGCGAGATCGCCATGCATCTGACCATCTACGAAATGCGCCCGGATATCAGGGCAGTGGTGCACGCGCATCCTCCCGTGGCTACCGGATATGCCACCGCGGGACGAACCCTGAACCTGGCGCTGCTGCCCGAAGTGGTGATCGGGCTGGGCTGCGTGCCGCTGGCCGATTACGGCCTGCCCGGGACGCCCGCGCTGACCGAGGGAATGCTTCCGCTGATTCCGAAATACGATGCCCTCATGATGGCGAATCACGGCGCGGTCTGCTATGGGGAGGACGTGTTCAAGGCCTATTTTCGCATGGAGACTTTGGAACACTTCGCGCGCATCCAGTTGGTGGCCGAGCTGCTCGGCGGGCCCAAGGTGCTGCCGAGAACCGAAGTGGATAAGCTGCTCGATTCACGTACGCGCTACGGCGTCAAGGCGCGCAACGCCGGCGAGCCCGCATGTCCCGTGGTGTTGGAGGATCTCGGTGGTTCAGCCAAATCCGCGCCCGTATCCGGCAGGGACGAAGAGCATTTTTATGTATCCCGTTCGGAGCTGATCCGCATGGTGCAAGACGCGATCGAGGCGCGCGGGACGGCCTGAGAATTCGAAGTTTTTTGGAGAGCTGACAGATGGGTGAAGCGTTAGGAATGATTGAGACACGCGGCCTGGTGGCCATGATCGAGGCCTCGGACGCGATGGTGAAAGCCGCCAAGGTGACCCTCGTAGGCTGGGAGAAGATCGGTTCCGGCTACGTTACGGCGCTGGTGCGCGGCGACGTGGCGGCCGTCCGCGCGGCGACCGATGCCGGAGCCGCCGCTGCGCGCCGCGTCGGCGAGCTGATCGCGGTGCACGTGATTCCGCGCCCGCATCAGAGCCTGGAAGACGTGCTGCCGATCGGCAAGAGCCAGCCGGCCGGCGCCGGCAAGTAAGTCGGGAGCGCCATGATTCTCGCCCGCGTCGTGGGCACGGTGGTTGCCACACGCAAAGACCCTCGTTTGGAAGGCAAGAAGCTGCTCATCCTGAAGCCGGTCTCGCCGGATGGAAAGGACGAGGCCGGCTACGTGGTGAGCGTGGATACCGTGAGTGCGGGATACCGCGAGCGCGTCATCGCCGTCGCCGGCAGCAGCGCCCGCATGGCCGAGGGCTGCAAGGACACGCCGGTCGACAACGCCATCGTCGGCATTGTGGACGAAGTGGCCATGGACTGAGCCATGCAGTTTGGCCGCGTAGTGGGGCGTGTCTGGTCGACCGTGAAGGACTCACGGATGGACGGCCACCGCCTGCTGGTGATCCAGCCGCTGACGCCGGAGCTAAAGAATACCGGCAAACCGCTGATCTGCGGCGATTCCACCGGGGCGGGCGCAGGCGAGCTGATCTATTGGGTGCGGGGCAAGGAAGCCAGCTTTCCGTTTGCCGAGGCACCGCCGTTCGACGCCACGATCGTGGGCATTGTCGACGAAGTGCACCTGGGCGGTCCGGCCCGCGCGGCGCGCCCGGCTGCGGCCCGGAAAAAGCGATAGACCGATGCTGATTGCCCGCGTTGTAGGAGAGCTGGTCGCCACGCAGAAGCACCCCAGCCACGAAGGCCGCAAGATTCTGCTGGTTCAGCCACTGAACCTGGACGGCACGGATCGCGGAGATGCCGTGGTGGCGCTGGATGCCGTGGATGCAGGCGTGGGCGACAAGGTTTTGGTGGCCACCGAGGGCTTCTCGGCGATGACCGCGGTGGGCCGTCCCAATTCACCCATCGATATGGCTGTAATCGGATTTATCGACCACATCGAGCTGATCGACGGCGTCAGCTAGTACGCCAGCCTCAGGATTGCGGAGGCGACCACGTTGAAGGCGTCCGCCAGCCCGGTTGGATCGGCGGCGGAGACGAACATTCCGCTCGCCTGCGCCGAGTTGTAGGAGGGCGCGGACTTGTCGTTGGCGACATCCCTCAGCAGACCCCGGTCAACGCCTCCGTTGCCCAGGTAGCCGATCGTGTAGATGGCGACGGACATGTTCTGGGTGTCGCCGGTCCGATTCGCGAGATTGCTGTCGTTGCGGATGTTGTTGGCCGCGCTGTACACCGCGTTCCAGATGGCGAGGCCCCAGTGATAGGAGCTGGTTTTCTTGGTCAAGTCCAGCGCGGTTCCGTTGTACAGCGGATTTGGGCTAACCACGTTGCCCGAGCTGTCCAGAATCTCGGAATCGGTATACTTCGTGATATTTATGGCGTTGCCGTAGGCGTCGTTGGTCGGAATGCCGGTAATATCGGCCAGGGCGGACGAGGAATTCCCGCTGCTCGAGCCGGGCAACCCGCTACATCCCGAAAAAGGCGTGGTGGGATTGGGATAGGTGGCGTCCGAAGCACCGTTGCCCATATACCAGTTGGCCGTGTGGCTGCTGCTGGGATCAGTGGTCGGAAGCAGCCGTGGCCAATAGGTGGTATCGGGCAGGGTAGTGTTGCCGAAGGGAGGATTTCCGGCGACCGCCATCCAACCCATCATTTTGGGGCTGGGCCATTTGGATTTGTTGCTGCAAGTGCTGCTGCTGGCGATGTCGTTCCAACCCGAGTTATTGAGGTCCATGGTGAGCGAGGTGGGGATGCCGTCCGTGAAGAGAACAATCGAATTCATCCGGGTATCCACGCCGTTGGCAGCCAGGTCCCGGAGATGGGCCTTCTGCAATTCAATATAGGCGACCGACAGGGCGTCGGCCATGCCGGTTGCGCCCCCGGCATTGATGGCCTTGATCTGCCAGACCATATCGCAGCAGGAGGTACCGCCCTGCGAGAGGAAACTGGTATCCGGGCCGCCGGTTGACGTGCTGGTGGTAGTCGAATCCCACGGGCGGGTAGTCGGGTATCCGACCACCGACGCGCCGTCGAAGACAACTAAACCCACCTCATCGGTTCCCGGAGTGAACTTCTGAGTGAAACCCTGGGCGTAGCTCTTGAGGTCGACAATGGCCGTATTTCCATCCGTCTGGGTCTGGTTCATAGAGCCCGACCGGTCGATCACGAAGACCATGCGCGAATCGCGGCGAGTGGCGGTGGCGGCTGCGCTCACCGTCGCTTTCGTCTTGCCGATGACTCTCAGAAACAGCAGGGGCACGTCAACCCGGGCATCGACTTTGATGGTCTTGGTGGTCCCCGGAGTGTAAGTAATCGTCTTGATCAGGTTGTTGGCACCCCAGAAGCCTTTGACGCCGGTCTGGAAATTGGCGGCCAGGAACTCGCCCGCGATTTCGGAGGGGTCGGCCTGCGTACCCAACAGCCGGCCCGCCCCCAGCGCGGCGCCGTCTACCGCCGCGCTCAGCTTGGCCTGCACCGCGTACGTGACGGTTCCGTCGATGGCCAGGCCCACCAGGGGGCAGATCAGGGTGGGAAGCATCAGTGCGAACAGCACCATGGTGTTGCCGCGCTGGCGATGGTTTCGGCGAGAATTCGCGATCATTTTCAGATTCTTCTCCGGATACTCAAAACATGGTGTACGAATCCACGACACCGCTGGGGACGTAGGGAGCCAGGTTGAGGCCGGTGGATGCCGACTCGGCGATGTAGATCACCTGCCCCGAAGGCAGGCCGCTGACGGTCCCGTTCACGTTTGCATATGGATTGATGCCGACGCTGAAATTGGCCACGTCTCCGGTATTGGTGACCTGATCGCTGAGGGAAATTTTTCCAGTCGTGGAATTCACAACCACCGATCCCGTGGGCGAGCCGAATATGCTCGATCGAATGCTCGACTTGCCGATGGTGATGCGCTGCGTGAATACCCACTGCTGGTAGTTCGTGCAGCCCGAAGGGTTCCCTTGCGCGTCAACCTTGCCAGCCGAGGCGCAGAGCGCCTTGTCGACGTAGGTCACGGTGGAGAGAATCACGACCGCGGAGCCGGAGCCGGCGGTGGTACTCAAGCCGACGTTGGACCCGATCGTTGCCAGGATGGTCTGATTGCCGGGCTGCGAGAAATCGGTCCCGCGGGCGTACATGTGGCCGGCGTCGCGCGCCAGTTGGATCGTGGCCAGGGAGCGGATCAGGTTCAGCCCCACGGCGAAAGTGCCCAGCAACAATGGAATCAGCACGACCAGGGCAAACGAGAACTCGACGATGGCCACCCCTCGATTCTTCTTGCGCATCATGATTCCTCTCCTTAGGGCGCGGTGCCGATGCAGGGAATATCGCGCGACGGCTCGATCAGGTCTGCCGAAGCCACGCTGATCGGAGTGGCCGCGGTATCCACCGCCTGTCTCCAGCCGAAGATGCGGGGCACCAGCGCCTTGAGCGAGTAGCCCTGGACCGACACCATCATGATGTTGAGGGGCGCGTTCCCGTTCGTCTGCGTCGAGACATCCGTTGCCGCGGATGTGGATCCGGGCGCCGGGGGTTGGTAGTAGTTGACCTTGATCTTGGCCAGTCCGGAAGACCCGCTCAGCAGGCCCAGCGAGTTCGATTGCACCGTCGATTTCACTATGTCGGTAAGGCATCCGCCCGCGGCCGTCGCCTGGGTTCCGGTGATCGTGATTCCGTGGCGTACTCCCGCACGAACCGCATACTGTAGCGTGGCTTTGGAAAAGACCGCCCAGGCGATGTCGAGCAGGGCGAAGAGAATGACCAGTAGCGGCAAAAACGCCATGGTGAATTCCAAGACCTCCGCACCTTTTTGCCACCGCTTGCGGCGCTGCAAGCTGGAACTGGTGATTGTCGGTATCAAGCCCTCATCGCCTCCGGCCTACCCGCATCCGAGGAAGGCCTCCCAGGAACCTGTGGGAAAATCCATCGGTGTTCCCGTGTACGACTGGAGGACTTTAAATCAGGGAGATTTCCTTACGGTCCTTGGGTCTCCATAACGAAAGTTAAGTACCCCAGGACGGTCGTATCCGGTATCAGGTGATTGGCGGAGCTGAGGAATTACCAGTTGACGTGGCGGTGGCGGGACTTGTCGACCGTATCCAACTGATTGAGCGGGTCAACCGTTCGGGTCCGGCGCAGAACCAAGGCACACACAATCCCACCGAGCCCAAGCTTGGCCAAATCCATCCCCAGATACGCGCTGTGCAACATCCAGAACTTGGCACGTTCCGTGGCCACGCTTTCGGGGGGCAGGTAGGCCAGGCTTCCGCCGAGCATTCCCAAGGCCGGCGACATGGCGATACGCTGGACCGCCGCCAGCACGACCATCAGCAAGGCCAGCAGGAGGGTGAACTTGCCTTCCATGGTGCCAAACAACAGGTAGCAGAAGAAGAAGACACCAATGAGAATTTGCAGGTTCTCCCAGGATTGGAACAGCCAGCGGTTCATCTCCGCCACTTCATGGCGCAGCACCGCACGGGTCACCGCGGTTCCCAGCGGCTTGGTTTGCATGGCGAATCCCGGATTGGATTGGTTCATGACGCTCTCGACGGTCTGGAAGCTGCGCGCTCCGAACCAGGCCATAATGAGCCCGCCCCCGAACCACACTCCGAGGATCAGGCAGATGATGCGGCGGTAGTGCATGAACATGTGATTGTAGCCCGAAAAGCAGGGAACCGCTGGTGGGACGGACGGTGGTTGTTCGCCGTTCGGCCGGCGCGGGCAAGCGCGCCGCCGTGTTCAGCCCTTCGCCACCGGACCGGACAGCTTATCCATGATCTCGGTGAGCGCCTTCGCCGTCTCCCGATCGAACTGACTGTGGCCGGCCGTGGTCACAACGTAAGTCACCTTCGTTTTGTCCTTGAGCGCGGCATACAGGTCGTCAGCCTGGAATCGCGGACACACCTGATCGAACTGTCCTTGCACGATGTAGACCGGGATCTTCGCTTTGGCGATCACGCCGGCGTTCTCCAGCAAGTAGTTATTGTCGCGATTGGTTCCGCCCAAGAACGCGCCGTTCATGAAATAGTGGTTCTCGATCCTGGCAAATGCCAGCGCAAACTCGGGCTCGGCGTAGCTGCTCAAGTCCTTTTCGGGGGCCAGGTAGCTGGTGCTGCCCTCGTAGACGGACCATGCCGTGGCCGCCTCCTGCAGTCTCGGGTGCTTCGAGTCTTCAAAGATTTCGGCGTACGCTTTCACCATGTCGCCGCGCTTTGCCGGTTCGATCACTTCTACGAAGGTCTTCCACGCTTCCGGAAAGAAGAGATAGGTTCCTGGAAGGCTGGTGTCGCCCGTTTGCGGATCCCAGACCTGGGCATTGCCCTGGTAAAAGTAGTCCAGGTCCTTTCTGCGGCACAGAAAGATGCCGCGCAGGATCAGGGTCTTGACGCTATCCGGATACCTGATTGCATAGGCGAGCGATAGCGTGCTGCCCCAACTGCCGCCGAAGACGTGCATCGGCCCCTTCACACCGAGATGCGCGCGCAGCGCTTCGATGTCCGCGATCAGGTGGTCGGTGGTGTTGTCTACGAGGGCGGCGCTTGCGGTCTGCGGGTCCGGGCTTGCCACGGTCGGCCGGCTCTTTCCGCAGCCGCGCTGATCGAACAGGATGATCCGGTAGCGCCGCGGATTGAAGAACCGGGCCTGCTTCGGACTTGTGCCGCCGCCTGGCCCGCCGTGCAGGAACATGACCGGCTCACCCAGCGGATTTCCGTATTCGTGCCAGTAGATCTCGTGGCCGCTCGCTACGGGAAGCCACCCCGATCCCACCATTTCATCGGGCTCGGGATATTTCCAATCGCTCTCTTCGGCAACGCTCGCAGTATAGGACATACCTGTATTGTGCCCTACTCCGAGTAGGGCGGCCATCATTTCGCCGCCGCCGTAAGGCGACTTTTCTTGATCCGCCCCTAAAGATTTTCCCGTCTCAGCCGATCTCCGCACAGAACGAGGTGGTATGCCAGCAATGGAAACGAAAAATTTTGGAAAGATCTCTTTCGAGCCGGAATCCGAACTGGAATTCCCGCAGGGGCTGCCCGGCTTTGAGAGCCGCAAGCGATTCGTCGCGGTCCGGTTCGTCGAGAGCGATCCGCTGCTCTACCTGCAGAGCCTGGAAGACCCGGGCCTTTGCTTCATTACGATGCCGATCCTGGTCGCCGATCCGCAGTATCGCCTGAAAGTGGCCGGGGAGGACCTGCAGCAGTTGGGCCTGCCATCCAGCCGCCAGCCAAAGATCGGGCAGGACGTCATGGCCCTGACCGTGGTCTCGCTCCACGAATCCGGTCCCACGGCAAATCTTCTGGCGCCCGTTCTGGTCAACCTGCGCAACCGCAAAGCCGTGCAGGCCGTGGTCCAGGAGCCCGGCTATTCGCACCAGCACGCCATCCTAGCCGAAGAGACAGAAACCCCGCAGGCCCTCGCCCAAGAGGCGCCAATATGCTCGTGATGTCCCGGAGGCAGGGCGAGACCATCCTCATCGGCGACGAGATCGAGATCTCGATTACACACATAGGGCGCTCCCGCGTGAAGGTAGGCATTCGCGCTCCACGGCAGTTGCAGGTGATCGCCCGCGAAATGAAACTGGTCCGCGAAGAGAATCTGGCCGCTGCCGCCGGTTCCGACGCGCCGGCGCTTTCCGGCCTGATCGCGCGCCTCAACCCAAGAACCGCTAACCCGCCGCGGCGCTGAGCACGCGGCCGATCCCACACAGGATGTCAGCAACGAAGAAGAAAGGATTTCGGCAATGCCGTTTTCGATTCAAACCAACGTCAACTCTCTCATCGCGCAGGAGAATCTGCGCGTCAACAGCGATTTCCAGAACCAGACCATTCAGCGTCTGACCAGCGGCTACCGCATCAACTCGTCGGGCGACGACGCGGCCGGCCTGGCCATCGCCAACAAGTTCCGCAGCGATACGGCGGAGCTGACCCAGGGCGTGCGCAACGCCAACGACGGAGTGGCCCAGCTCCAAATCATGGACGGCGGCATGAACAACATCGGCAAGATGCTCGACCGGCTCAAAACCCTGGCCACGCAATCCGCCTCGGCAACCTTCACCGGGGACCGCAGCGTGCTGAACAGCGAATAC
The DNA here is from genome assembly GCA_035578025.1 of Verrucomicrobiia bacterium. Lineage (GTDB taxonomy): Bacteria > Acidobacteriota > Terriglobia > Bryobacterales > Bryobacteraceae > Solibacter. Next base: position 519 of record DATJYJ010000284.1, on the reverse strand, counting down.
CAGAGTTTGATTTCGGAGATCGACCGCCAGGCGCAGAGCATCGGCCTTTCGACGGGCGGGCACTTCGCCGCCAAGATGGGGGTTTACATCGGTGGCGGGACCACGGCCGCCGGAACCGCGGACACGGCCAACGGCACCGTCGATCTCGACCTGAGCAACTCGGTAGTCGACACCAAAGCACTCGGCCTTCGAACCGCGGATTTCGAGGTAGATTCGGCTACGGGTGTCGATATCGGCCCGGGATCCGCCACCAGTGTCAGTGCGATCGAGACCGCCAACGCTACAGCCGATGCCGGGCTGGCCAGCTTCATCCTGTCTGGTCCCGGGTTTGCCGGCACCCACCTGGATGTAAATATCGCCGGCATGACCAAGCCGCAGTCGGTGGCCGACGCCATCAACAGCGCCATCGGCGCCGCCGCCAACTCGGACGCCAACTTCCAGATGGCCGGCATCTCGGCTTCCGTCAAAACCAACTCCGACGGCACCCAGCAGCTCGTCTTCTCCTCCGCCGGCAGCGCG
>DATJYJ010000283.1:0-27204 GCA_035578025.1 Verrucomicrobiia bacterium | reverse complement strand
GTGCTGGCGCTGAATGATCGGCCCCAGCGAGGGAAACGTGCGCAGCGACTGCAAGTCTCCGGGCCGCGGCGGGAGGTCCTCGCCCGTCTCCACGTGCGCGGGCGTGTTGAAGCGCCGGTAGCGCCCGAGGTCCGTGCCCTTGCTGCCGATGTACGCCGCTTCCAGCAGAATCCGCCCGGGCAGCTCGCGCTGCAGGCTGGCGTTCCCCTGCTGCACGTAGGGCGTGCGCGCTCCGGGGTCGAGCCCATAGTAGCTCGGAAAGCCGGTGTCGGAGGTCTTGGGAAATGCGTTGTACGTAGTCAGGACCGGCGGGTTGGTGCCCTGCGTCTCGTTCATCTGGTTGGGCAGGCGGTTGAGCAGCAGATCGTACGATTCCACCGCGATCTCCGGGCTGAAGTAGATTCCGTAGCCGGCGCGGAAGACCGTCCTGGGCGCCAACTGCCAGGCCAGCCCGATACGCGGCGCGAAGTTGTTGCGGTCGGGCGTGGTGCCGCTGGTGACCGGGATCAGCCGCGGCGGTGCCGGCAAGGTGGAATAGTCGAGGTTCAGGAAGTTGCCGCGCGCCTCGGTGTACGGCGCCGCATACTCGTAGCGCAGGCCGAGGTTGACGGTCAGCCGCGGCGAGATCCGCCAATCGTCTTGCGCGAAGGCGGCGTAGACGTTCTGGCGCAGGTAGCCCTGCCCCGAGCCTTCGGTGCGCGTCGAGGTCTGCGGGAAGCCCAGCAGGAAATCGGCGAACGGATCGCCGTCGGTTGTGGCCGTGCCGTCCCGGCTGGTGAAGACGCCGGTGTAGTTGTACTGGCCGCGCGTCAGGTTGCTCTGCAGGTAGTTCAACTGGTAGTGAATGACGCTGCCGCCGAACTTCAGCGTGTGCCGGCCGCGCACGAGCGCCAGGTTATCGCCGAACTGCCACAGGTTGTCGCGCTGCGACTGCGGCAGGCTCGGAGAATCGGTCACCATCGAGTAGTTCTGTGCGTTGAAGTAAGGCAATCCGTAGCTGAAGGGATCGGTGGGGGGATTGGCCAGGCCAAGCTGTTCGGCGACGTTCACGTGATAGGCCGTCTCCGGCAGGCCGAAGACCTTCAGCCGCGTGAAGGAGACGCGCGCTTCGTTGGTCCAGGCCGCCGCGCCGGCCAGGTATGCGACGGCCGCCTGCTGCGCCCGCACCTGCTCGCTGAACGGGAGCAGCGGAAAACTGCCCGCCACCACGTTGCTTTCGTCGTTAATGGTGTAGTGGGCCGAGAGCGTGCCACGGCTGCCGAACTGACGATCGACGCGCCCGGATCCGCTGTCGCCGGTGTTGCGATTGGGCGTCGAATCCAGGTAGTTGCCCGAGGCGGAATTCGAATTCGGCAACGGTTCGTAGGTGGTGAGAAACCGGGTGGCGATGGGGTCGATGCGGTTCTGTGGGATCACATTTCCGGGGAACGGCGTGCGCACGCCCGCTGCCAGCGTCAGTGGATCGGAGATGGCGCTCTGCCCTGCAAAATCGCCGCCGCGCACCGCGGGCGCGGGCACGATGGCCGCTGCACTGGTGCCCGATTTCAACCGCGTGCCCTCGTACGCCGCGAAGAAGAACGTGTTGCGCAAGCTGGGCACGGGACCTCCGGCCGAGCCGCCGAACTGGTTCTGCCGGTAGATGGGGCGAGGCAGGGCCGGGTCGTCGAAGTAGTTGCGGCCGTCGGTCGCCTCGTTGTGGAAGTACTCGAACGCACTGCCGTGGAAATTGCGCGTGCCGCCCTTGGTGACGAGGTCGATGGCGCCGCCGCCGGACTGCGGAAATTCGGCCGGCGCCAGCGAGGATTGGATGTGGAACTCGGCCACCGAATCCATTGGTGGATACACGGCGATGGCGAAGGTGTTGCGGTCGGTGTCATACGACCCGTCGAGGAGGAAGGTGTTCTGGGTGGAGCGCGCTCCGTTGATCGGCGGGTTGAAGGCCACGCTGCCGCGCGAGCCCTCCTGGACGTCGTTGTTGACATCGTGAACGAATCCGCCGAGCTGCCGCGGAATGGCTCCCGGCCCGAGAGTCACGAGCGCGATGGCGGTCCTCTGGGCGAGCGGCAGACCGGCGATCTTCGACTGGTCCATGCGGTAGCCGACGGTGGCCGATTCGGGATCGAGAGGCGAAACGGCGGCGCTCACGGTGACGCGGTCCTGCGCGGCGCCGAGCGCCAGCCGGATATCGTGCCGCGCGCGCTGGTTGAGCTCGATGGTTACGCCCGAAGCTTCGTAGCCGCGGAACCCGGTGTGCTGCGCGGCGATGGTGTAGGCACCCGGCGGAAGGGGATCGAAAACATAGTTGCCGTGCGGGTCGGTGATGGTGCTGCGTACCAGTCCGGTGCCGGCCTGGGTCGCGCTGACATGGGTGCCCGCAATGGCAGCACCCGAGGGGTCGGTAACGGTTCCCGACAGGACTCCCGAGGCCACCTGGGCGCTTGCCGCGGAGGCCAGTAAAACAAGGCAGGTGAGTTTCTTCATTCTGGTTGAATCCCGGAGAGCAGGGTCAAGGCGTCGGCCAGCGAATCGTAATGCAGGCGCCAGGCGGGAACGCCGAGCAGCCCACACACGGTTCGCTCGTGCATCGCGTTCACATCCTCGCCGTAGCTGGGCATGTCAAGCAGCATCCGGGCCACGGCATCGGGCGATAGCATCGGTTCCAGACGCGGCACTGCGCCGCTCCCGCGCTGCAAATAGACCAGGCCCCGCACCTCGCAGCGCCGCGCCGTGGCGATCCCGGGAAGCGCGCAGGTCAGGACTTCAATGGAGAGCTTTCCGTTCGGCCTGGCGCGCGCGATCAGTCCTTCCAATTCCGGAAAGAGATGCGGCGCATCGTCGCGGAAGCGCACTTGGTGCGGCTTGCCGATGACGACGCGATCCGCGGAATCGGCCAGCAGCCAGGAGCAATCGTCGCCGACATAGGTCCATCCCGCGCGGGCGCAGGCAAACGCCAGGGTACTCTTGCCCGCTCCCGACGGACCGCAGAGGAGCAGCCCCAGCCCATCGCGAGCCACGCAGGCCGCGTGCACGGCCACGACGTAGCGCTGCACGAGCATCATGTACGCCATAGATTCGACGTAGAACCATCGCAGCCACGGGTGGTCCGCCGCCGTCTTCTGCGATACGTGGATGCTCCCGAACAGGGAGCGCGTATCCGTGGCCGCGAAATTGTGGGCATCGGACACGGCTTGCACCACGTGGCCGCGCATGCGCCAGGCAGGAGGGCCGGCGAGCTCGCCCTCGGGCTCTACGATCACATGGAAACGAACCGGCTCGACATCGAACTCGCGATCCCAGTAGCGCCAGGATTCCTCTGCCGCTTCGATCACGTCGCGCGAGTTGGTGGCCAGCTCCAGGGGGAAGCCGGCCGGATAGTATGCCGCCGTGTGCGGCAGGTCGAGATCGCACAGCAGCGGATCGAATCTTTTCACCGAGACAGCAGCCCGCATCCCCATAAAACCTGGATATCATGCGGTCCCTGTTACAGGGGTAAAACACTCGCAAAAATCTCGTAAAACCGCCCGGCAGAGGGACGTGCGCTGTATGCTGAAGTTGCGCTGGATGAGAACCGCCATCGTCCACTACTGGCTGCTCAATCGCCGCGGCGGCGAGAAAGTGCTGGACGCGCTCTGCCGCCTGATGCCCGATGCGGACATTTTCACACTCTTCTGCGACCCTGCGAACCTGAGCCCGGAGGTGCGCAGTCACAAGATCACCGCGTCCTTTCTCGATCCGCTGCGACGCTGGCACCGGTCGTTGCTGCCGCTGATGCCGATGGCGCTGGAGAGCCTGGACCTGCGCGGGTACGATCTCGTGATCAGCAGCGAATCCGGCCCGGCCAAAGGTGTGATCGCGTCCAGCGATACGCGGCACATTTGTTACTGCCACACGCCCATGCGATACCTTTGGGACCTCTACCCGGCCTACCGCAACGAGTGGACGCGCGCGCGATGGAAGCGCGCGGTGATGACGCCGCTGGCCAACTATCTGCGCCTGTGGGACTATGCTTCCGCCGCGCGGGTCGACGAATTCATCGCCAACAGCCGCAACGTGCAGACGCGTATCTGGAAGACCTATCGCCGCGAATCGATGGTGATCCACCCGCCGGTGGACGTCGATTCCTTCTACTGGCGGCCGCCGGACGATTACTTCCTGATCGTCAGCGAGCTGGTGCCGTATAAGCGGATCGATTCGGCTGTGCGATGCTTTGCGCGCAGCGGGCGGCGTTTGAAGATCGCGGGCGGCGGCCCCGAGTATGCGCGGCTGCGCGCGATGGCAGCGCCGAATATCGAGTTCCCGGGCCGCGTTTCCGATGGTGAGCTTCGCGAGCTCTATGCCCGATGCCGCGCCTTCCTGCTGCCGGGCGAGGAGGACTTCGGGATCACGCCCGTGGAAGCCATGGCGAGCGGCAAGCCGGTGATCGCCTACGGCCGCGGGGGCGCACTGGAAACCGTGCCTTCCTTCGGCGGTATCTTCTACTCCGAGCCGGACGCAGGCGCGATGGAGGCAGCCATTGCGCGCTTCGAGGAGCTGGAGCCCCAGTTTCGGCCCGCGGAGCTCCAATCGTGGGCGCAGCGGTTTTCCGAAGGGGAGTTTCGCCGCCAGATGAGCGCGGTACTCGATGCCCGCGCATCGTTGGTTCACCGGTAGCCAACCGCCGTTCACCGATTTCGCGGTGATTGCCGGACGGCGTTGCCATACTCTGAACTCATGAGAAACGACGATTTCAGGCCTCACCAATGGCGCTCCTCGACCGGACTGCTTCCAGCGCTGGTGATCATCGCGATCGGGCTGGTGTTTCTGCTGAACAACCTGCACGTGCTGTACATGGACCAGTGGTATCGCTACTGGCCGGTGATCCTGATCGCGGCGGGGCTGGCCCGGCTGGTGGACGCACCGGGGACGGGTCCGCGGGTGTTCGGCGGAGTCCTGGTCGGGATCGGCGCACTGTTCCTGGCCGACAACATGAACCTGATTCGTCTCTCGTGGGACGACTTCTGGCCGCTGATCCTGATCGGCGTGGGGTTGCTGATGCTGGTCAACCGGCTCTCGGGTCCCCAACTGTGGGCGCCGCGTCCGAACGCCCAGGTCACGGAAGGCGTGTTCAGCGCGAATGCGGTCTTCAGCGGGTTCAAGCGCCGGGTGACGGACGGAGATTTCCGCGGTGCCTCCATCACCGCGCTTTTCGGCGGAGGAGAGCTCAACCTGCGGCAGGCGGGCATGGCCGGCGATTCCGCGGTGGTGCAGGTGAGCGCCATCTTCGGCGGCGTTGAGATCAAGGTTCCGCAGAACTGGCTGGTGATCTCGCAGGGCACGGGAATCTTCGGAGGATTTTCGGACTCCACCTCGCAGCCGTCCGAGGACAAACCCGGACTGAAGAAGCTCATCGTGAAGGGTGAAGCCATCTTCGGCGGCGTCGATATCAAGAACTAGCTCGACGGTTGCTCCATGCATCCCATTCTCGCCGGACGAGCCCGGCTCGTCCTCTACGTGGCCGCGTGGGTCCCGCTGGCCGGCCTGCTCGCGTTCCTCTCCCGAGCGCAGGGGAGCGCTCTGCTGCCGGTCACCGCGACCCTGTTGCCGGCGTGCCTGGTTTTCGCCTTCGAGTGTCTCTCGCCGTGGTACATCTGCCGGGTGCAGCCGCTGCGACTTTCCGAAGTCACGCGGCTGGCCGGGACCTGGACCGCCGCGGCCGCCTGCGCGGCGAGTGTCCTGGCCGGCGGCGCGTGGCTGGCGGCGCGCCTCTTCAAGCAGCCTGTTCCCAACCTGAGCCTGCTGTTCGCACTGGGCGTGATTCTCTACCTGCTATCGGCGGGGCTGCACTACACCGGCCTTGCGGCCGAGGCCTCGCGCGAGGCCGAGCAGCGCGCCGCCGAAGCGCGGACTCTGGCGCGCGACGCGGAGCTGCAGGCGCTGCGCATGCAGATCAACCCGCACTTCCTCTTCAACAGCCTGCACTCGATCGCCGCCCTGGCCACACAGGACGGCGCGCGCGCCCGGGAGATGTGCGTCCGGCTCAGCGACTTCCTGCGCAGCAGCCTGGCGCTGGGCGGACGGGAAATCATCCCGCTGCGCGACGAGCTAGCCCTGGCGCGCAGCTACCTGACGGTGGAGCAGGTGCGCTTCGGCGCGCGCCTCAAGGTGGTGGAGGAGATCGATGCCGGCTGCGAGGAATGCGCGATCCCGGCCCTGCTGCTGCAACCGCTGGTGGAGAATGCGGTGAAGCACGGCATCGCGGGACTGCTCGAAGGCGGCGAGATCCGCATCGCGGTCACGCGCCGGGACGAGCAGGTCGTGGTCACAGTGGAGAACGCCTTCGATCCCGATGCCACGCCTGCTGCCAAGCTGGGTGTCGGTCTGGCGCACGTCCGGCGGCGGGTGGAAGTGGGGTTTGAGGGGAGGGGGAGGGTGGATACGTTCGCGAGAGACGGTCGATATAGGGTGGAAGTCCGGCTCGCGTGCGGATAGGCTTATAGCTTTCAGCTTTCTGCTATCAGCTTTCAGCTTTTTCGTGCTCCTACGCGGGCAAGTGCGACGACCGAAGAGGGGCATGGGGTAGCTGAAGGCTGATGGCTAATGGCTGAAAGCTATTCCCCCATGGCTTCCATTAACCGCGAATACCCTGCGCGGCTGACGGGGAGACGGGTGCCGTCGGACAGGATCACGACACGACTGTCTTTGCCGTAGGGCTCGATGCGGGATACGCGCTCGAGATTGACGATCGCGGAACGGTGGATGCGGACGAAACAGGCCGGGTCGAGCAGCGATTCCAAATCGCCGATGGGCTGCTGCTTGAGGTAGCTTTTGCCTTCGGAGTGCAACGCTACGTAATCGTCCTGCGCTTCGACGTAGTCGAGTTTGGCGAGCGGGATTACGTGTACGCGGACTCCGTCCCGGACTACGATGCGGCGCGGCCGCTCGCCTGCGGCGCGCGCCTCAACGCTCAGGGCGGCGAGCGGTCGGCGGTCGCCGATTCGCGAGCGGGCGCGCTCGAGCGCGCGCTCGAAACGGCCGGCATCGAAGGGCTTGAGGAGATAGTCGGCGGCGTGGGCTTCGAAGGCCCGCAGCGCATATTGATCGTAGGCGGTGACGAAGACGACGACGGGAAGCTGCGAGGGGTCGATGAGATCCAGGACCTCGAAGCCGTCGAGCTTGGGCATCTGGACATCAAGGAAGAGCAGGTCGGGCCGAGTCTCGGCGATGGCTTTGACGGCCTCGAAGCCGTTGGCGCAGTCAGCCACCACTTCGATATCGGGATGGGCGCGCAGAAGCTCCCGCAGATAGCCGCGCGCGAGTTCCTCATCGTCGACGATGGCCGCCTTGAGGGTGGGGTTGCCGTCCAAGAATCCAAGTTTAACTGGTTTGCAACGAGCGGCTTTTGGTGTAACAATTAGGAACGCACCAACAATTGTCAGGACCACCTGTGCCAGCAGGGGGGTCAGAAAGGGAGAGCGTGAGCTATCAGCCCGAGACTCCATTTGACAACATAGAAGGTTCGCACGAATACGTGCGATTGCTGGCGGAAGCGGTAGACGAGGCCCGGCGCGAAGTCGAGGCCGAAATCGCCACCGCCGAGCAGGATCAGGCGGACCGCCGCAAAGAAGCTTTACTTCTGGTTTCCTACAATCTCGCCAAACTCAACCTCCACATCACCAGCAGCCGCCGAATCCTCAACGATTTGCGCACCTTGCGGCGGCTCCTTCTGGCGGAGCGCGGAATGCTGGTGGAGGGCGAGGAAGACGCGGAGGTGGCAGCCGCCGGGGAATAGGCTCGCAGTACTACCAAGGCCAACAGTACACTTTGAGAGAGTGTAGGAGGTCTTTGTGTTGCCCTCTGCCGCTCTGCGCCCATGGTTTTGGGGACCGCCCTGATTGGTTCGAAAACCCGCATCCCGTGCGGGTTTTCGACACACAACCCTCTTGACAGGGTGTACGGTACGGCGTAGTATTTATGGTCGTCGCATATATTCTGTAACAGCACTCAACAACGGTGGTTAGAGGGGACCCCGTCTATGACGTTTCAGATCGGTGACAAGGTAGTGTATCCCAACCAAGGTGTTGGGACGATCGAGAATATCTCCTGCCGTACTTTCGGCGCCGCACTCGAAAGGTTCTATCTGCTGCGATTCGGTTGCAACAGCATGACCGTTCTGGTGCCATTCTCCAACGTGGCAAACATCGGCCTGCGCCGGGTAACGAAGGACCGCGAAGTCTCGCGTGTGCTTTCGTTTCTGGCTACGGGCTGGTGCGCGATGGCGTCCGACTGGAAGCTGCGGTTCAAGGAAAACACGGACAAGATGCAGAGCGGCAACCTGTTGAAGGCCGCGGAGGTTTTCAAGGGCCTGCTGCAGATTCACGTGGACAAGCCGCTCTCGTTCCGTGAAAAGAAGATGCTGGACCGGGCGCGGCACATGCTGGTTTCGGAGATCTCGATCTCGCGAAACGTACCGGAAATCACGGCTGAGAGCATGCTCCAGCGGTCGTTGTCGAAGGCCGGCCTGACGCTTCCCGCGGTGATGTAGCACGCGGCGGCTGCCGCTCCACCGGCGCCGGTGTGAGGCGTGATACGTCCGTTTCGTCCAAGTGCTATGATTCCCAATCATGTTCTGCCATAGCTGCGGTACCCAAGTAAACGCCGGCGTGCAGTTCTGCCCGAACTGCGGACAATCGCTCGCCGGCCCTGCTCCGGCCGTCCCGGCCGACGTGCCTTTCGTGCCCCGGACGGGGATCACCGCCGCGCCGGGCCGATGGATCGGCGCCGGATGGGAAGTGGTGAAGGCGGATCTCGGCAACATTGTTCTGGTGGCGCTGGTATTCGTTCTGCTGAACGGGGTCCCGCTGATCCAGGGCGCGCTGATGGCGGGATTCCACTTTTACTTCCTGAAGAAGCTGATGGGCCGCAACCCCGAGTTCGCCGATTTGTTCAAGGGCTTCAACTTTTTCATCCCTACCCTGGTGGCTTCTCTGCTGATCGGGCTATTTGTATTTTTGGGCACACTGCTGTGTATCATTCCCGGCCTAGTAGTAGCCGCGATGTACAAGTTCACCTATCTCTTCATCATCGACAAGCGGATGGATTTCTGGCCCGCGATGCAGGCGAGCCACGCGGTCACGCGCAACGATTATTTCGGCTTCACGATGTTCCTGCTGCTGAATGCTCTGGTCAACCTGCTCGGGTTCGTGTGCTGCATCGTCGGGCTGCTGGTGACGATTCCGCTGACTGTCGCGGCGATCACGATCGCCTACCAGGAACTGGTCGGATTCGATCCGCAAACGCCGGAACGGATCGCATGAGCCCGCGCGCGGTGCGGGTGGCGGCCGTCGCCGGAGTGTTCGCCGTTCTTTACCTGATCACGCCGCCCGATCTTCCGCTGTGCGGATTCCGCTGGCTGACCGGCAGGCCGTGCCCGCTGTGCGGGCTGACCCACGCCCTGGCGGCGCTCAGCAGGGGGCAGTTCGCGGAGGCGATGCGGCTGCACGCACTCAGTCCGCTGGCCGCGGCGATGCTGGTGGGGATGGCGTGGGGACATCCGCGGCTCGCACGGCTGTGGGCTCCTTGCGCGGCTGCATTCGCGGTGTACGGAGCGGTGCGGATGCTGGCGGTGTAACTACGGAACCGGCACGAGCAGTGTCTTGCCGACCAAGGCTGCGACGCCATCGACGGCTTGCATGGTTCGGGCACGTAAATCCGGCAATCCGCCGAGGCTCCACAGCACTTCGGCCTTGTTCCAGGCGTTCTCGCGGGCCGCGCTCAGGCTGAACGCGGCGATGGTGTCCTCGAGGCGGGAGACTTCGGGCAGCTTGTCACCCGGAAGCCGCACGTTCAGGGTCTGCCTGGCGGTGTCCACCAATGCATCGAGAGTCGTATTCACCGCCGTGTAGTCGAGGTAGTGCGCTCCGCCGTGGACGGGAGCGCTGCCCATGGCGACGAGCGCGACCGACAGGTCGCGATTGATGTGCGCGTTCATGCCGGCCAGCGCAAACTGAATGCGGGCGATGGCGGACTGGTTGCGCCGCTCGAAGAGCACCTGCCAACATTCGGGTACGCTGCCCTCATCGGAGAGCTGTGCCTTCAGCGCCCCGAAGTAGAGAGCCGCGAACCGGACGTCGAGAACGGCGAGCCACGCCGGGTCCTGGAAGCCGCCGGCGGCGACGCGCGACTCTACCGCGCGGGTCACCGCGAGGTAGAGCCAGTTGAACCACTTCAGGCCGTCGGTATCAACGCACGCCGCGTCGATGGCTTCCATGGCGCGGATGACATCATCGATGCTTGCCGGCGGCGGCGTCACGGCCGCAAGCAGGGCCGGGTCATAGGGAAACATAGTCAGTTGGTGTCGCGAGCCGGGAGGTGGCGGAGTACGTGGCGCCTTCCCAGAGCCCGGCGCACCGGGCAGCGAGAGCGCTGAGAAACAGCGCAAGACTGATTCGCCTGGCGGATTTCATGTTCCGTCTATGGTATCGAAAACCGAAGGCGCGCTGCGCGCGCGGGCAGGCGAGGACGCCTACCCTACAAAAACGGCGGTGTGAGGTGGCATGGAGTCAAATTCGGGTTTCGGCGAGCGGCGGCGAGGACTACTGGCGAAGGTCGGGATCGACATCGCATGCGGGAACGGCAGGGGCCTGGGGCTCGGAGGGCGCGGGCGGGCGGTGGAAGCGCGTGAGATCGACCGGGAGGGGAGCATCGAGGAGGAGATCGAGCGCGGACTCAGCGCTGCTCTGAATGCGTCGCAACTCCTTGACGGCATGGGAGAAGGCACGGTCGAGGGAAGCGATCTGGGCGAAGACTTTGTGGATGAGCCGGGCGACGGGGGAATCGCAGAGGACGGCGACGTCCAGTTCACCGGGGTCGGAGCCTTCGGCGAAGAGGGCGCGGTAGAGTTTGGCTTCGGTCCGCTGAAGACGGCGTTTGAGCCAGGCGGAGCGGATGATGGTCTCGACGTGGTGGTGCTCGAGGGCCGAGGAGGGGTGGAACTCGCGGCGGAAATCAGCGGCGAGGGCCTCGTAGTCGGCGGGATCTTCGCCGGGGATGACGACAGACGCGGCGTCGAGGCCGTGCTTGAGGCCGTTGAAACGAGAGGCGGCCTTGCCCTCGGGGGTGCGGGGGCCGGTGGACTTTTGCGCGTTGGCGCGGTTGGCTGCGATTTGCGCAGGGGTAGACATGATGGAACTCCTTTCGAAAAAATTGCGGGCCGGGAGGCCCGCGTTACGAAAATCGCGGGGATTGGCAGGTCCCGCGGTACGAAATCGCCGGGGAGTGCAGGTCCCGCTTACAAGGCCAAACTAACAGGCGTGACGGCGCGGGCCAGCGGGAGAAAACTGTAAGTGTCTCAAGAGAGGGGGAATAAAAAGTTCAAAGTCCGGAACTGGGCGGGAGGGAGACCGCCGCCCGCGGATCTCACGGCGTCGCCAGGCTGTCGAGGTACTCCATGGGACAGCCAACGCCTTCAACCTTCACTCCAAGGCCGCGCAGCACATCGATGGCCACCATCCGCCGGTAGGCATTGAAGGTGATCACGTGCGCGAACATGCCGCCAAAGGTGAAGGTTTCCGGGGGTTCGCACAGCGCATCGACAAACGTGTCCTGCCAGGCACTCCGATTGCGAACGTCAGCGAGAACGCCGTGAAACGCCCCATCGGCTTTTTCCAGGCGCGCCAGCATGGCCGAAGGCGTCCGTTCCTCCGGCGGGGCATTGTCGAACAGGGGCGCGCTGCCGCCGGTTAGCGCCGCGGCCCAGGCTTCCTTGGTTTGCACCATGCGGTCCAGAAGCTGGCGCAGGCTCTGATCCGGACCATCCCATGGAAATACGTGGATCCGGTTTTTCAGAGGGCGGTCCAACTGTTCGTCGTTCAGCGTCTTCGCCAGATCGAGAAGACGCCGGGTATGCCAGGACTCCTGGCCCGAGAAGATGTCAAAGAGATCCATAAATCGAGCTGCTCCTTTCGTGTCATTCCCGCCGGAACAGTAGTGAATTCCATTGGCGGAATGCAGGTGAGTATAGGTTGCGCCCATGCGGCGATAGAGGCTCGGCGAAACGCCGAAGGCATTGCGGAATGCCCGGGTGAAGGCTTCCAGCGATCCGTAATTCGCGTCGAGACCGATGTCTGTCACGGAGAGCCGGGTGCGAGACAACTGCCAGGCCGCCCTCTCCAGCAGCAACCGCCGGCGCATGGCAACCGGCGTCTCCTCGATCATCGCGCGGAACACGCGATAAAACTGTGTCCGGCTTCGATAAGCGTGCCGGGCGAAACCGCTCGCATCCTGCTCCCGATCGAGCGAATCAAGAACGATTTCGCGCAGCCGCTGTGCTTCGTCCACAGGAGGAAAATACCATTTTGAAGTACGCGTTCGCCTGACCGGGAGTCCCAAAGTTCGAAGCGTGAAAGGATAGACTGTCAGAATATAGTGAATTCTTCAGCGCCGGACGGCTTGGGGCTGGGGCTCAATAGAAGCGAGGAGAAATGACGATGAAATTGGCGAATGCGGCGCTACTTCTCTCAGTGGCGTCGACGGCCTGGGCGCAGGTGAATGTGGGCGAACAGAAACCGGAAGCCAGCCTGCCCTTCACCATGACCACGGTGGCCACGTTTAAGCTGCCGTGGCGGCTGGCGTTCCTGCCCGATGGCCGCATGCTGATCACCGAAAAGCCCGGGCCGGTGTGGCTGGTTTCCCAGCAGGGAGAGAAGATCCAGGTGGAGAACACGCCCGCGGTTTATTGGCAGGGCCAGAGCGGGATGCACGGCGTCTTCCTCTCGCCGCATTACGCGACCGACCACAGTATTTACCTCACCTATGCCGAACCGGGCGAGTATGGCGGAGGGCTGGCGATGGCGCGCGCCAAGCTGAACGCCACCGCCACCTCGGCGAAGCTCGATAACTTCGAGGTGCTTTGGCGCCAGAGGCCGACGGGCAAAGGCGGGCAGGAGGGCGCGCAGATTGCTTTCTCGCCGGACGGCAAGTATCTGTTCCTGGCGGTGGGCGACCGCCAGCGCATGACACCGGCCCAGGATCCAGATCAGCCCGAGGGCAAGATCCTGCGGCTGACGCTGGACGGCAAACCTGCTCCGGGCAATCCCAATTTCGGCAAGACCGGCGCTGCCACGATTCCGCTGATCGATCCGCCGCGCGACACGGAAGCCGCGAAGACCGCGAAGGTGGTCAGGACCTATACCTTCGACGGTCCCAACCTGACGCCGGCCGAAACGTGGGCCAGCGGCGTGCGCACGCCGTACGGGCTGGCGTTTTCGCCCACCGGCGAATTGTGGGAGGTGGAGCATGGCCCGCGCGGCGGCGACGAGCTGAACCTGATCGAGAAGAGCAAGAATTATGGATGGCCGCTGGTCTCGTACGGCGAGAACTATAACGGCGTGCCCATCGACAGACCGGACACGCGGCCGGACCTGGCGAAGCCGGTGCTGTATTGGGTGCCGGTAATCGCGCCGGGCAACCTGATGTTTTACCACGGCAGCAAGATCTTCCCGCAATGGAACGGCAACGGGCTGATCAGCGGCCTGGCGAGCAAGTCGCTCACGCGCGTGGTCTTCGACGGCCACGGGGGCGCCAAGGCAGCCGAGCGCTGGGACGTGGGCCATCGCATACGCGATGTCGAAGAAGGGCCCGACGGGTCGTTATGGATGCTGGAGGACGCGAATCCGGGCGGACTGTTTCATGTGACAGCGAAGTGATGGCCTATCGACACTGCCATTAAACGGTCAGCTCGAGCGGGCAAGCTCTCCATTCACGCCGCGAACTTCGGCGCACGTCTTCTCAGCGGCGAGCAAGGCAAACGCGATGCGGACGACGGATCCCTGCTCCTCCCGGCCTTCCGCGGAAATGGACGCTTCATGAACATCGGCGATCCATTGGGCGATAGAGAGTCCGAGCCCGGCGCCCTCCACCTGGCTTCGCGACTTATCGGCGCGGTAGAAGCGGCGGAAGATGTGGGGCAGGTCGGCGCTCGAGATGCCGATGCCATTGTCCTCGACGGTCACGACGGCCTGATTGCCGTCCACGGCCAGTTTCAGGCGGATCGAGCCCGGGGGCGGCGTATACTTGACGGCGTTGTCCAGGAGGATCCACAGCAGGCGCTGGAGGCTGGCGTAATCGCCTAGGACGGTGGCGTGGCGGTTGCCGGCGAAATCGATGGTCAACGTGTGGCCGCGTTCTTCGGCCAGGAGTCTGCCCTTGCGGCTGAAGGCACGAAGCATCTCGACCAGGTCGACCGGCTCGAAGGCGAGCCGCGAGTGGCCGGTATCGGCACGCGCCAGAGTGAGCATGTCCTGAAGCAGGCGATTGGCTTTGCCGCACTCGGCGACGATCTCCTGGAGAGCGCGCCGACTGGCAGGATCGGCCTGCCGGTTGCGCAGTGCCAGCTCCGCCGTGGTGCGCACGAAGGAGATGGGATTACGCAGCTCGTGAGACGCGTCGGCGGTGAACCGTTTGATCTCGTTGACGGCCGATTCCAGGCGCGCCAGCATCTCATTGCAGGTCTCCGAAAGCCGCTGCAGCTCGTCGCGCGACTGGGACACGGGCAGCCTCGCGGAGAGGCTGGATACGCTGATGGAGCGCGTAGCCGCGGTTATCTCGTCCACCGGGCGCAGCGCCCGCCGGCTGAGGGAATAGCCGCCGAGCGCGGAAATGGCCAGCAGCGCGGGGACGGTCCAGAGCAGGCCCACGGTGAACGCGCGGAGCACCTGGCGGTTGTTCTCCAGCGGCGCGGCCATACACAGAACGACCTCACCGAGATCGGAGGAGAAGGGGCGCGCCAGGACGCGATAGGGCTGGCCCTGAAAGGCGGTGTCGCTGAAGCGGCCGCGGCCGATGGTTGCCGCGCGCGGCCAGGGGAAGACCAGCGAGTCGGCCGACGGGGAGGGCAGGGCGCGTTCGCCACCGGCGCGAAAGACCTCGATCAGCCCGCCTCCGGTGGCGCTGGCAAATGCCTGGAACTTGCGGGCCCTCTGGTCCGCGGGGAGTCCCTGCGTGCCGGCCAACAAATCGCTGAGGCGGTCGGCGCGCCGCTCCAAGGTTCGCGATCGGCCGCTGGTGAGCGTGCTCTCGAGGACGAACCACATTCCGCAGCCGAAGAGGAGCAGGACCGCGAAGGAAACGCCGGAGTACCAGATGGTCAGCCGGAGGGAGATGGAACGGTGAGCTAGCAAGAGTCCTGGCTCCGGATGGAATAGCCTACGCCACGAACCGTGTGCAGCAGCTCCTCTTCGCCGGGACCCGTGATCTTCGAGCGCAGGGCGCGCACGAAGAAGTAGAGGTTGGCGTCGCTGACGTCGGATCCAGGACCCCAACCTTCCTCAATCAATACCTGTCTGGGAACCACCGTGCCGGCACGGCGGACGAGCGTCTCCAGCAGGATGTACTCGGTGCGGGTCAGCGACACCGTCCGGTCGCCGCGCTCGATCTGATACGTCGCGGGCTTGAGCTTCAGATCGCGGAACACGAGGCCGCCCGGCTGCAATGCGGGGGCACGGCGCGAAACCGCGCGGACACGAGCCAGGAGAACGTCCAGTTCGAAGGGCTTGGTGAGATAATCGTCGGCGCCGGAGTCGAGGCCCTGCACGATATCCGGCCCGGCGTCCCTGGCGGACACAATAATTACGGGAGTGTTCAGCCGGGCATCGCGCAGTTTCCGGAGCACCGTCAAGCCATCCATGCGGGGCAGCATGAGATCGAGCAGGATGACGTCGATTTCCGCCGTCAGGGCGAGCTTGAGCGCGCGTTCTCCGTCGTAGGCCAGCAGAACCGAGTGACCCTCGGATTCCAGGGCGCGGCGCAGGAGGTCGGCTGTCTTCGGTCGGTCTTCTGTAACGAGGGTACGAATGTCCCAATTTTGCGGCGGCCGGGTTAATTTCTAATGACGAAGCGATGAATTTTGGTGGTTGCACGCGGTTCCTCAGATTGTCCTCAGAATGGCATGCTTCAATGCGGTGGTAACGCCTTCGCCCCGTCCTTGGGAAGGCATCCAAGGGAGGATGGTTATGACCACCGCAAGACGAAAAACAAAGATCGGAGTGATTCTGGCGCCGGCGATTGCCCTGGTGCTGGGCGGCGGCCTCTATTCGCAAACCAACAGGGCGACGATTACGGGGCGCGTAATCGACGCGACCAATTCCTCGTTGCAGGGAGCCCAGGTGCAGGTTCTGCCGAAGGGCGTGACCGTAGTCTCCGACGCACAGGGCGAATTCCGCGTCGTGGACCTCGCCCCCGGCGATTACAAGCTCGTCGTGAACTATACCGGCTTCAAGATCTCCGAGACGCCGGTCACAGTGCAAGCCAGCGACGTGAAGAAGGTCGACATTCATATGGAGGTGGCCAGCCAGGCTGAGTCCATCGTAGTCACCGCGGAACGACCTCACGGAGAAGTGGAAGCCATTGAGCGGAGCCGGAACACCGACAACGTGGTGCAGGTATTGTCGGGCGAGGTGATCCGGTCGCTGCCGAACGCCAATGTCGCCGATGCCCTGGGGCGCCTTCCTTCGGTCACGCTGTTCCGGGATGAAGGCGAGGGCGCGTATGTGCTGGTGCGCGGGACAGAGCCGCGATTGACCAACATGATGATCAATGGCGTGACGATCCCCTCGCCGGAGGCGACGGCGCGGCAGGTTCGCCTGGACGCCCTGCCGGCGGGGTTGATGGAATCGGTGGAAATCAATAAGACCCTGGCGCCCAACATGGATGGGGATGGAATCGGGGGCTCGGTGAATCTAAAGACCAAAACAGCGGGAGATTCGCCCATCGCCACACTGAGCGCGCTGGGCGGCTACAACACCATCCTGGGGGGAAGATATAACGACCAGCTCGACGCCACTCTCGGCAAGCGATTCGGGGCGACGCACCGGCTGGGGACCCTGATCGGCGCGTCGTATGACTGGAACGGACGGGGAATCGACGAAATCGACCCGGCGATCGATCCGACTTCGACGCCGTCCCGTGTCCTTTATAAGAGCGATACGGACCGCGAGTACAAATATTATCGAACGCGATGGGGCATTTCCGGCGCGATCGACTATAAGTTTACCGACAGGACGGAGATTTACATCCGAGGCATTTACTCGGAGATCAAAGACTACGGCGAGAAGTGGTATTACTCGCCAGCCGCCACCGGCGCGGCGAAATTTTATACCTCCCAGAAGAGCCCGCAATATTCGATCGGCAGCATCAACATGGGCGGGCACCACTACATGAACTCGTCCTGGCTCTCGTGGGAAGTGGCTGCCGGACGGTCTTTTCAGACGGCTTCGGCGGGGAATCCCAAAGCGGATTTCTCCTGGACCGGCGCCAAGCTGACCTGCGGCTACGATCCGGCCGCGCAGACCAATCCGAACGTGCCCATATTCGGCAGTAACTGCGAGGGTCCGAACTCCCCGCTGCTGAACGCCAGCAACTGGGGCTTCGCGGATATCACGACTTCATCGGGAATCACGGCGCAACTCAATCTCACCGCCTCGGGTTCGTACACGAAGGCATATTCGCTTGGCGGCCACCGCGCGACTTTTGAAGCCGGCGGAAAAGTGCGCAACGGACATAAGTTCTCGGAAGGTACGGAGACTGTATACGACGGATGGACCGCGTCCAAGTATCCGATGACTCAATTCCAGAGCAATTTCAGCAACGACAATTATTACGAGGGCGCCTATTTCGGCGGCCATTACGGTCCGGTCTCCGATTTCAGACAGCTTCAGACCTACACTCTGAATAATCTTTCGAACTTCGTGGACGGCTATAAGACCGCCCAGAACAATTACCCGAACCAATTCGACCTGATCGAGCGGATTACCGCCGGCTATCTCATGAACACGATCGATATCGGCAAGTTGAGGGTGATGGCCGGACTCCGTTTCGAAAACACGAACATGGATACATTCGGATACAACGTCACCTTATACCCGCCGGGAAGCCCGAACTGCCCGACGAGCACCGGCTGCGGCACGCCGGTCCCGGTGAAGAGCAGCCAGTCCTATTTCAATCCCTTGCCGAGCGTCACTTTGCGTTACGCATTGACGCCCGATTCGGATATCCGCGCGGTATACGGCCGGGGCATCTCGCGCCCGGATCCCTATCAATTGATCCCTTATGTGACACAAGACGATTCGACGAATCCGGCCCAAGTGGGAATCGGGAATCCCAATCTCCGGCCGACGCACGCCAACAACTACGACCTGCTTTACGAGCGCTTCCTTCACCCGATTGGGATGTTGCAGGCCGGGGTGTTTTACAAGCAGCTCAGCTCGCCGCTGGTCAAGACACTGTACACGCCGACCACGGGTGAATGGGCCGGCGTGCCGGTCACGCAGGAAGTGAATGGAACCAACTCGCACATCTTCGGATTCGAGGTCTCTTACCAGCAGCACTTCACGTTTCTGCCCGGCCCTCTGAAGGCGCTGGGAGCGATGGCCAACTACAGCTACACGACCTCCCGCGTCAAGAGCCTGCCAGGCAGGCCGGACAGCCCGGCCCTGCAATGGCAGGTGCCGCACACGTGGAACGTCAGCCCGACATACGACTATAAGCGTGTTTCGATCCGGGTCGGAATGACCTACAACGGCGCCAGCATTTACTCCTACGCGTACAGTTCCGCGGCGGATCCGACCGGAGCGGGACCGACGGGGCCGGCGGGCGACGTGTACCTCCATTCGCACTTCCAGGTGGATGCGCAAGGCAGTGTCCGGATATATAAGGGCCTGACTGCGATCGCGTATGGGCTCAATCTGAACAACGCCGTGGACTGGTACTACACAGGCCAGCCGATATACCTGAAGCAGATGAGCTTTTTCAGAACGACTATCGCAATCGGATTCAAGTACGATTTCCTCCACGAGCGATAGGCCGGTATCGGCGGGGGAGACGAAAGGACGCCGCGATCGTGACTCAGAATCGGCGATGTTACCTAAGATGGGCGGCCGGCGCGATGGTGGTTTTGAACGCGCTGCCGGCCGCCTCGGCTGCGAGCGCGAGCGACGGCCCGAAACCGGAGCTCAAGTACGCGCTCATCGTGAGCCGGCACGGCGTGCGTTCGCCGACCTGGGATATGGCGCGGCTCAACGAATACTCGACCGAGCCGTGGCCCGATTGGGGCGTGGGACCAGGGGAACTTACCGACCACGGCCGTGCGGGCGTGAAGCTCATGGGCGCGTATTACCGTGCCTGGCTATCCGAAGCAGGGCTCTTCGACGGCGGCGGCTGCCGCGACGCCGCGCGAATCTACATTCGCGCCGACGCGGGCCAGCGCACGCGGGAGACCGGACGCGCATTCGCCGAATCTCTGCTGCCGGGCTGTGAGATTCGGGTGGCGATGGAGGCGGCGGGGAAGGACCCGCTCTTCGGTGGCATGGGCAAGGTGGACCCGGAAGCGGCGGGAAAGGCGGTGCGGGAGCGCATGGGCCCGGCCGCGGCCGTGCTGGCGAAGTACGCGCCGGCCTTCGACACGCTGACGTCGATCCTGACCGGCGGAGGGACGGCTCGCCGTAGTGTGATGGGAGGCGCGCAGGACGAGGACGGGGCCGGATCGGAGGTTCCGCGTCCGCTGGCCACGGCGTCGACGTTAAGCGAGGTGTTTTTGCTGGAATATGCGGAGGGTATGCCGGAGTCTGCTCTGGGATGGGGGCGGCTTACCAAGGAGAAACTTCTAAAGATACTCGAATTACACACGGCTTACTCAGACCTGGCGCGACGCACACCCTATCTCGCGCGGGCGCGGGGGTCGAATCTGTTGGCGCACATACTGGCGTCGCTGGAGCAGGCGGCATCGGGCAAGCCGGTGGCGGGAGCGTTGGGGCAACCGGGCGGCGCGCTCGCGATGCTAGCCGGACACGACACGAACCTTTCCAACCTGTCGGGAATGTTGGACCTCTCGTGGCGTGTTCCGGGACAGGCCGCCGACGATACACCGCCGGAATCGGCGCTGGTGTTTTCGCTGTGGCGCGAGAGCGGGGAGTGGTTTGTGAAGCTGGAGTTTGTGACGCCGTCGCTCGACCAGATGCGCCGGCTGGAGCCGCTGACGCAGGACTCGCCGCCGGCCCGTGTGCCGGTGGCAATTCCGGCTTGCGGCTTTGCGCGCTCGGACGGCGGCTGCGCATGGCCAGCGTTCCGCGCGGCGGTGCAAAAGGCGATCGATCCGAGGTTCACGGATATGCGATGAGGGCTGGGCGTTGAGTCAGCGCGCGGCGTGAACGCCGTCGCGTTTGACCACTCCGCCGCGGCGCCCGCCAGTTGGTCCCGCGCTTCCCATTCCTTTGGCACAGGGGATTCAATTGGCTGGAAACACAGTCCCGACGAGCTGCTGGAAGCGGGGATCGCCGCGGAGGGCGTCAAAACGCGGATCCACCCGGATCCACACCAGCCAGTGTGACCGCTCTTCGACCGCTTTCCGTAACCAGACGAGAGCCTGCTCCTTTTCCCTCAGCCCCGCGTAGATCAGCGCGTAGCCGTAGGAGGTAACGAAACGGCCGCGAGCAATATCGTCAAACCGCCGCAGGTCTTCGAGGGCTCGCGACGCCTGGCCGCACATACCCGAGATGTGGCCGTGAGCGGCGATAACCGGCTGCCAATCGCGCAGGGAGGACGACGACGCGGCCTCAAGCTCGGAAAGCGCGCCGGGACAGTTGGATTCGGAGCTCAAGACCCGTCCCATCCAAAAATGCGCGAGCGGGAAATTCGGATCCACCCGGAGGATGTTCTGCAGTTCCTGGCGTGCGTCCTCATTCCGGCCGCTATAGTGGAGCTGGAACGCCAGATCGGTGCGGATCGGCAAAGAAGCCGGATCGAGGCGCCGCGCGCGATCAAAGGCATTTTGCGCGGCGGTGAATCGTTTCGACGCCGTGTACAGTACGCCCAGCCAGTCATACGCAGTCGCGTAGTTCGGATTGGCGGCGACGGCCCGCTCGAGGTTGCGGGCGGCCTTGGCCAGATCCCAATCGAAATACATGTTCAAATAGCCTTCCGACGCCAAGACCTCAGGCGCTTGCGCATCGAGCTGAGCGGCGCGCTCCAGCGCAGAGCGCGCGTGCGCGAATCCCGTGGTGGGCGCCAAATAGCAGCTATAGACCATGGCGGCATAACAATCGGCCAGCGCGGCATAGGCCGGCGCATAGGCGGGGGCGCGGGCGATCGACTGCTCCAGATACTCGATGGCCTGCTTCAGGCTGACCTCGGTCCGCTGGTTCCAATAGAACCGGCCGCGAAGATAAAGGTCCGCGGCTTCACCGTCGATTCGCCGGCGGCTGGCCGGCGCGGGCAGGGGCGCGAGACGGCCAGGTATGGCACGAGCAACCGAGGCAGCGATATCCGCCTGGAGCGGCAAGGCCGCGTCGCTCGGTCCGTCGAAGGTGTCGGCCCATAGCTGCAATCCGTCGCGAGCGCGAATCAGGCGCGCCGAAGCTCGCACATGGGACGCGTCGTGCTCCACCCCGCCGGTGAGGATGTAGCCGGCTCCCAGCTCGGAAGCGATTTTTTGGGGCGCGAGCTGCGATGCGCGGTAGCGCCAGACGGAAGGTCCGGCGATGACACCGAATCCGGCGGGCACCACACGTCCGAGTTGGGTGATCACCTCCTCGGTAAGCCCGCGGCTCAAATATGCCTGCGCGGGGTCTCCGTTGAGGTCATCGAACGGGAGAACGGCGATGAGCGCGGGGTCGTGCGGCCCTCGGAAGGCAAGCCAGCCGGCGGTGAACAGCGCCACTACAACACCGGCGAACAGAGCGAGGCCCCGGAGACGCGAGACGCCGGGTTTCGGCACGGCGGGCGGCGGCGGCGCGGGCGGTTCGAGCGGCTCGGGCGGTTTGGGCGAAATCGGACGTTCTCTGACGTCGACGTCAGGGAGAAAGCGATATCCGCGTCCGACGACCGTCTGAATGAATCGCGGTTCCTCGGCGCTGTCCCGCAGTGCCTGGCGGACCTTCCGGATGGCCGTGTTGAGGCTCTGGTCCAGATCCCGGAAGCCGCCGTTACCCCAAAGAGAGGCTGTGATCAGGTCGCGAGACACCAGCTCGTGGCGGTGTTCCACGAGCAGAACGAGCAGGTCGAACGGGATCTTCTCCAGCCGGACCGGCCGGCCCGCGCGCGTCAGCTCGTACAGCTCTGGAGTCAGATGGAACTGGCCGAACTGGTAATCGCGGACCGACACAGACTCACCCAGGCCTTAACCGGCTGATTATACAGGCGGCTACGTCTTCAGGCAATCTTCAGATCACCTCCATTGCGTGAATGTCGAATGACTGGCAATCTGATCGGGTCCTGGCGGCCACTGCTCAAGAGCAGGCCGCAAGTAAAAAAAGGAGGAGAGACCCACATGAAAATCCAGACGTTCTTTCAGCGAACGACGGCATCCCTCGGCTGCGCGGGATTGCTGCTGTTTACTCCGTGTCTTCGATCGGAACAGCCATCGAGCCCGCAGATCGGATATGAGGTGGTCGGCCAGGTGCTGAATCCCTCGGCTCAGCAATCATTACAGTACGGCTACCTGAATTTTGTGCGGGGCCTCGACCGGATTACTACGTCATCCGGCGCCGTGGTCTCGGAGCTGACGGCGCTGCTTACGTTCTATAACGATACGGCGACGGAGCGGGTGATCAACAACGGGCCGATGCGCACTGTGGACAGAACCGGAACGGGAACGATCTATTTCGGCTCAGGGAGCGCCGATTTCGCGAATCCCAACTCGTTCCGGAACGGGACACCCGTCCAGAGTTACACCTTGCGGCACCAGGTGGTGATCGACACCTCGACCGGCTACTTCACGACTACGTTCGAAATTACGATCACTTCCGCCAAGACTTTCCAGATCGACGGAAAGATGTACCTGCTGGGCCATCCCGGAGGCGTGTATCGGCTCAACGTCTCCGGAAAGCTCACGCAGCAATCGCCCCCTTCGGCGTACATCGCGGGCGCGGCGGATGGGGCCGGCGTGGACGGCCTAGGGAACAACTGACGCAGCGGCGGGTGGGGGTACACTGAGCCGCGGTTCGGCGGAGACTCAGACGGGAGGAGACTATGCGGCAGAGCGGGAACAACGGGATGAAACGACACCTCATTGCGGCCTTGGCGCTCCCGGTATTATGCGGACGGGCAGAGACACACGGTCCAAGCGACGGGACTGGGCGACATCAGCGGCATCGCGAACGTCTGGCTGCGCCGGCCGTCCGCCGAGATGTCCGGCAACATCGCGTTCGGTTTGGGCCTGAAGACGAACAGCGGCAACAACGATGTAGTTGACAACTTCTTTCTGGCCGACGGCTCAGTGACGAAGAACCCCGTGGACCAGTCGATTCAACTTGGAGACGGCGTGGTAGGCGTCATTTTTCAGTTGCAGGGGTACCGCAAGATCGTGGGCGGCACATTCGGCCATGTGTATGGTTGGATATCGAACATGGCGCGGCGGGCGGAGGCGACCTCGCCAGATACCTGCTCCTGATCGGGTATACGATCCGCTTCTGACGCCGGCGAAGCGCCAAGCACAAAGCGAAGGAGGCGATTTCACCTCCTCTATTTTCAGGGTAGCACGCTAATCTATTGAAAACAAGACTAGATCTCAACTCCGAATTGGGTTAGGATCGACCAGACGAATTCGGTTTCGACGCATCCTTTTCGTTTATCAATCCAAACGGAGGACTTCATGATTCCGCAAGAGTACCGTGCAGCCGTGGCTCGCGGCCTGCAGGAGGCTTTCGGGGCAACAGAGATGGAAGACGTCCGCATGATGAAGGGTCTCGCGGCGTCGCTGGTCTTTCGCATCGTGGTGCGAGGATCTCCCTTTCTGTTGAAGATCAGCAAGCGGACCAACGATCCGGCGCGCCACTACGGCTGCATGAAGGCGGCGGCTCAAGCCGGCCTGGCGCCGCGGGTCTGGTACACGAACACGGCAGACCGGATTTCGATCGAGGATTTTGTGGAAACAGTCCCGTTTCCGGCTGGCGAGGCACTGGTTCGGGTTCCCGCCGCGCTGCGGTCGCTGCACAGGCTGCCGCCGTTTCCCGAAGTGCCAGGCCATATCAACACCTCGTGCATGTTCTTGATGAACAAAGGCGCGGCCCTGGAAGGATTTCTGGAGAAGTTTCGGGCGGCGAACATTTTCCCCGGAGGCGAGTGCGAGGAGCTATTCGCCCGGTACGCGCAGGTGGCGGCGGCTTACGCGCACGACGATGGGGACATGGTGTCGAGCCACAACGACCTGTTCAAGCCGGACAACATGATTTTCGACGGACGCCGCGTGTGGCTGGTGGATTGGGAGGCGGCTTTCCGGAACGACCGGTATGCCGACCTGGCGGTGGTTGCGAATATGCTGGTTACCAACGACGAAGAGGAAAGGGCCTATCTTCAGGAGTATTTTGGAGAGCCGCCGGACGAGTACCAACTGGCCCGGTTGTTCCTGATGCAGCAGATCGCGCACATCTTCTACGCGATGGCGTTCCTGTTCATGGGTTCGCCGGGCAAGCCGATCGATTGGAACGAGAGGGTGCCGGCATTCGGGGACTTTCAGCG
This sequence comes from Verrucomicrobiia bacterium, assembly GCA_035578025.1. Taxonomy (GTDB): domain Bacteria; phylum Acidobacteriota; class Terriglobia; order Bryobacterales; family Bryobacteraceae; genus Solibacter. The sequence goes on along the minus strand of DATJYJ010000283.1, from coordinate 2,721 downwards.
GCGGTACTGGGCGGGCGAGGTCACTTTAGAGGACAACCGGATGAAAGTCGTTTATGGGAGGGTTCATTGGGAACGGCTATTGCACAATGTGCGGCGAGCGCGATTCGAGGAAGCGCTGAGAATCGTATCCGCCCGGCAGGCAGCTTGCGCCGGCAGTTCGACCTTGGAGTGATCGTGGCGGCGAGGTCTAAGGCCGGCTGACTCCGCGCTATCAGGGCCGGGACCGATCCCTAACTGTCGCGGGTCCGATCCGAGTTCGATTGCGAGCTGCGTCCCATATCCGGCCGGCAGTTCGGCGAAGGTCGGGGCCGAATTCGTCGAGCAGGTTGGTTTGCACCTGGTCGAGAGTGGACCATCCCAGGGACTGGAGTAACCAGACGGTTTGAATCCGTTGTCCAGTCCAGTGAGCCGTGGACAGCTCCGTGGTAGCGCTGGCGAAGAACCGCGAATACGCAGGCCGCCGGGTTCCATCCGGCATCCGCGCGGTGACAGAAGACTGGAGGACGTTCCAGAATCGCGCCCGGGTGGATCGGGATCGCGATTGCCGATACCGCAGGTCTTCACCGGTCAGTACGCCGGTGGCGAATTCGACCGTGTTCTTGATCAATCGCCGGTCAAACGCCCGGGCATACCGTTGCACGTAGGAGGTGGCCGAATCGTCCCAACAGGCCGGATCGCCGAGGCCCTGGTCAACAGCGGTTTCAGCCGCGAGAATGCCCAAACGCGTGGCTCCGAATGTCCGATGCAGATATTGCGACCAGCGGGCCGAAAGGGTGAACGATTCACCTCCGGGCTCGAGCGACTGCGCCTGTGCTCCCGATGAAATCCCGACGAACGACAGCAGCAGCGCCAGCGGAACTGGCTTGTGCATGCGACCGCAATTGTAGCGGCTTTCAAGAGGCGAAAAACAACCGGGCGGGAGCGGACCGATCCCGGGCCGGCGTTTTCCTGCGTCGCGCCGGTGGCCGGTTTCCGAGATTATCGCGGCACAAGGTCGACAAATTGGACCTTTTCTACCTAAGACGGCGCCCGTCCGCTACAGAGGCGTGCGCTTCTGGCGTCTTCCCGCAGTAAGGGCATACACGGAAACCCACGCGGATACGTCTGAATCTCGTATGCGAGCCAACACCTATACGCAGTGCGTGCTCACGGCAATCGCTCTCCTGCTCGGAATGATTGCGCTCCGGCCGACCACGAATCCCGTCACCGTCCACGCGCAATCAGACACCTCCTGGATCTATGTCGAGCCTCGAACCACGATGCTCCGGAAGCCGAACGGTACCGGCCAGATGCAGGGCAAGGTATTCATCGATCTGCGTACCGGGGACATCTGGGGGTTCCCGACGCTGTCCGACGCGCCGTATCCAGTCGATACAACAAAGCCCGAGCCGCCAGTATCAGAACCGATGTACCTGGGTAAGTTTGATTTATCGAAGATGAAGCGGAGTCAATGACAAAGTCCTCAAGAGACGTGCCGAAAGCACTTAGTCGTCAGGACTAAGCCGGCAGACTACTCTGATCGGGCGGTTGAACCATTATAGAGAGTGCGGCCGTCAAAAACGTTCCTTTTGTACGGGTCTTGGCATATGCTCTGTCAGGAGGATTTACAAATGCCAGGACGTTTTCCGCCCATGCCACACATAGCGACTGTAGCAGCCGTCATGCTGCTAACTTCGGCGCTCGCCTTCGCCGGGACACCAATAATCACGAGTGCGACTCTAAACGTACCCGGGAATATGCTGCTGATTACCGGGACCGATCTGCTCGGGACACAGGGAGCCGGCGTATTCTCCGTGACGCTGGCAGCGATGGCGCCGTTATCCGGCAGCATCGCGCTGACCGTGCTCGCATCTTCCGCCACATCGATCACGGCCGGTTTCCCCGGGGCTTCGCCTGCATCTTCCCTGGCTCCGGGCAACTATAACATCCAAGTCAAATTCTGGTCAGTGACAACCGACCCGAATAATTTCGCGCAGTTTCCATTGACAGTAGCGGCGCAGGCCGCACCGCCGCAGACAACTTTGCTATTTCAATTTATGTTCAACTACGACAGTAATATCGGCGGCACTCCCAAGAGTATCAGAAGTAACTTCGTCATCACGAACATCAAGGAGCCGGGATCGACGGGAACAACCGGCGCCTGCACACTATATTTTTACGGAGACAACGCGCCATATCCGTCGACAGTTATTCCAACTATACCGGCTGGCTCGGTCGCAAATTTTCAAATTATCGAACTGTATAAGTTTAACGGCTATGTGCTCGCGGTCTGCGGGTTCAAGGCGCAGGGATTGGCTCTGGTAACCAACGGATACGGCGACCCGATCATGGCGATTCCCGCCGTGGTCATGAATCAATGAGCTTCGTCACGCTCCGGGGTTTGCCGGCGCGAGATTCGTAAAGGATTCAGCGAGACAGGGCGCCAACCCGTGCAGCACCGGGAGCGAGCGGTGTGATTTACTGACATTACACCAGAAAGGTCGATCAGGTAAGCATGACAACGAGAATCAATCTTGGGCTCATTTCCGCACTGGCGCTCACGGTGATTGGCGCCGCGTTGACGACAGCCACGCCGGCCGGGGAGGCTCCGCCCCGGCCGCAAGGTCCGTGCGACATCTACGCCGCCGCGGGCAACCCCTGCGTGGCCGCCCACAGCACCACGCGCGCGCTGTACGCCTCCTATAACGGGCCGCTTTACCAGGTGCTGCGCCAGTCGGACGG
>DATJYJ010000282.1:0-10805 GCA_035578025.1 Verrucomicrobiia bacterium | reverse complement strand
GGAGCGCGCCTTCCACGGTGCACCGCCACAAGGCAAAATCATGAAGTGGCTGCTGGTGGCGCTGATGGTCGGCTCGACCACGGTGGGGGAGATCTTGCAGGCCGCCGGCATGCGGCATCACGGGCAGATCCACGATTTCCGTCCGGGCGCCATCGGACGCGCGCTCTCGCTGCTGGCTCGCAATCGTTTCGTAATTGGATCCGTGATCGCGATGGCGATCTCCTTCTTTGCGTTCATGAAACTGCTGTCCATGACGGACCTGAGTTTCGCGGTTCCGGTCTCCGCCGTCACGTATGCCATGGAAACAGTGCTCGCCAAGTACATATTGAAAGAGCGGGTCAATGCTCTGAGATGGGCCGGCGCCACCCTGGTGGTGTGCGGAGTTATGTTGGTATCTCTGTGATCTGGCTCGCGCTTCCCGCCTTGGCCGCTGGTGCCTACTACCTGTTGGCGGTCGTAGCCGCCGCGCGCTGGAGAAGCCAGCGTGGGACCGGCTTCAGCCGGTCCACGAGCCTCCCGCCGATTTCCGTTCTAAAGCCGATACATGGCCGCGACCCGCGATTCTACGAAGCAATCTTCAGTCACGCCGCACAGGACTATCCCGAGTTTGAAATTCTCTTCGGCCTCACCAATCCGAACGATCCGGCGTTAGAGGATATCCGGCGCCTCCGCGAGGAATTCCCGGATCGCCGCATCGAGATTGTGGTCACGGAGACCGCTGCGCCCAATGCCAAGGTCGGGGTGCTGGCGGAGCTCGCGCGCCGGGCGCGCTACGGCGTCCTGCTGGTGAACGACAGCGACATCGTCGTCCACGCCGGTTACTTGCGCGCGGCCGCGGCTCCGCTGGAAGACCCGGGCGTGGGACTGGTCACTTGTCTATACCGCGCGCGGGCGGAATCGTTCGCCTCGTCCGCCGAAGCTCTGGGCGTGGCTACCGAGTTTGCTCCCAGCGTCCTGGTGGCCCGGCTCCTGGGAGTGGCGGAGTTTGCGCTCGGCAGCACCATGGTGTTCCATGCCGAACTCCTGAAGCGCTTCGGCGGCTTTGAGACGATCGCCAATTACATTGCCGACGATTACCAGCTCGGCTGCCACATCACCGGACTGGGGTACCGGATCGAGTTCGCCCCGGTCGTCGTGGAGACCGACCTGGGTGGGGAAAGCTGGCTCCAGACCTGGCGGCACCAGTTGCGCTGGTCCCGCACCATCCGGGTCTCACGTCCCTCAGGCTATTACGGCTACGTGATCACGCATGCCACGTTGTGGTCGATCGTGGCGCTGGCTGGGGGCCAATGGTGGGCCGCGGCGGTAGCGATGTCCCTGCGCATGCTCGCCGGCATCTGGGTCGGCGCGGGCATTCTGCGAGACACGGAAGTGGTGCGGAATGCCTGGATGATCCCCCTCCGCGACCTCTTCGGTTTCGCGGTGTGGGCTGCGGGTCTGAGCGGGAACAAAGTTCAGTGGCGCGACCGTACGCTGCAGCTCCGCCGCGACGGCCAGATCCACGAGGACGCGCCGGCGGCCGCGCTGCAAAGGTAGCATCCGCATTCAGTGGTTAGCCGCCTGCCCGCGCAGCACGTCCACGATCTTTCCCAGCAGCCGCGATTTGACCTCGTACCGTTGCGGACCCCGCGTGATGTACCGGACCTGCACGTCCAGGCCGGTCGTGCCGGGCCGCAGATCCACTGCCGGCCTCGCGGAAAACGTACGCGTGCCGTATTGTTTGGTGATTCGCTCCCAATCCTGCTCCGCGATCTGCGCATCCGACTCGGTCTCGGCCTCCACGATCTCGCGAATCCGGCTCGCCACGGCATAAGGATCGGCGCCCGCGGGGACCGTCACCTGCAACTCGTCCCACAGCCACTGCCCGGCAGTCGAGAAGTTGAAGTAAACGCCTTCGATCGCGTAACCGTTCATGAACGAGACGCGGCGGCCGGTCGGATGCCCCGTGTTCGTCCAGTTGCCCATCTCCAGCAACACAGTCTTGAACAGCCCCACCTCGATTACCTCGCCGCCCACACCCTTGATCTCCACCCAATCGCCCACCCGCACGCCGTTGCGTCCCATCAGCACGAACCATCCGAAGAAGGCGACCACGAAATCCTTGAGCACCACGGTGAGACCGGCGGTCGCAAGGCCGATCATGGTCGGCGTCTGGCTGGGTGGGCCGAAGATGATGAGCAGGACGATTGCCGCTCCGAAGATCCGTAAACCCAGCCGCACCAGGAATCGCTCGCGATGGCCGCGGCGCCGGTCGTGCTCGGCGGCGAAGGCGCGCCGCAAGCGATGATCGGCGAGCGCTACAACCAGCAGCACTCCGAACGCGACCGCCAGCAAGCGGGCCAGGCGATGCATCACGCCGGAGCGCCGCGCGTCCACGCTTGCCGCCCACGTAGCGTAGGAGTCGGCAAGCTGGTGACAGTCCTGGATGCGGCGGTCCAGCTCCGTGAGGGTCTTGCGCTGGTCGGAGAGCTGGCGCAGGCGCGCCAGCATGGCTGCGGGATCTTCTTCGTCTTCGGATTGGTCGTCGGCGTTCGCGTCCTGATCCGCGGCCGGCTCGGGCGGTTGTTTCTTGGCCAACAGCGCTTCCAGGCTGTTGTGCTCGCGTTCCAGGGCCGACGCTTTGGAAGCGGCCTGCTGGCGCGCGGCCAGCAACTGCGTCCGCCGATCGCTCAGCGTCAGCCACGCCTGGAACAGCCACGCCAGAGTCCCCCCGTCGCCCAATGCCGCCGGCTTCACAGGTTGCGATGCCGCCTTCACGGCATCGGCGTGCTGCTGCCGCGCCTGCTCGAGGCGCATCCGCTCGTCACCGCCCTGCCGGATCAGGTCCTGCTGCGCGTCGTCCAGCTCATCCTGGTCGAGTTCCAACTGCGCTTGCAGGACCTCGAGCTGCGCTTCATCGCGGCCGCTTTTCGAAAGCTTGGCGATGCGCTGCTGATCGGCTGCGGCGCGCTGCTGCGCTTGCGCGATGCGCGCTTTGATCTGCGGCACCGGGCCGCTGGTTGGCGGCTTGGCGGCCGCCGCTTCCCGCACCGCGCTGGCGTACGCCTGGTCGAGCTCGTGATCGGCCAGCCGCGCCGCCTGGGCGGCCAGTTCCTGCTCGCGCTGTGTCTCGGCAAGCGTGGATACCTGCCGGGCGGTGTCTAGCAGGCGCCGGTCGATGGAAGATGCCTGCACCACCGTCCGCTCGGGAGGCGGCTCGCGGGTCAGGTAGGACGCGACGACGCATGCAGCCAAGCCGAGTGCGAAGATCCCGGCCACCACGATTCCTGGATGTCGAACTCTCATGACGCTATCTAACGAAGGTAGTACACTCGCACTATGAAACGCCTGGCTCTCGTCGTTGGCTGCATCGTCGCCCTGCTGCTGGTGACAGCCATTGCCGTCCCGTTCTTCATCGACCCCAACCGCTTCCGCGCGCTGCTGGAGCAGCAACTCACCCAGGCACTGGCGCGCGATGTAAAGGTGGGGAATCTCAAGCTCTCCATCCTGGCCGGCGCCGTGACCGCGGACGACCTCTCGATCGCCGACAACCCGGCGTACAGCCGCCAGCCGTTCGTTCAGGCGAAGTCTCTGGCGGTATCCGTAGAGCTTTGGCCGCTGATCGCGTCGCGGCAGGTGCATGTCACCGGAATCGCCATCGATCATCCGGCGATCGCGCTGATTCAATCGGCCGGCGGCGAGTGGAATTTTTCGAATCTCGGCCGCCGCTCGGCCGCCGCTCCCAAGCCCGCGGCCACTGCATCTTCCACGGGCAGCCTCGACCTGTCCGTCAAGCTCCTGAAGATCACGGGCGGGCGCTTCTCGCTGGACCGGAGCGGCGGCCGGCACAAGCCGTTGGTGCTCGACGACGTGAATTTCCAGGTGAACGACTTTTCCCCCAGCGCCGCGTTTCCGTTTACGCTCACCGCGCAGGTGATCGGGGGCGGCACTGTCAAAGTCGACGGAACGGCTGGCCCGCTCGACTCCGACGACGTTTCGGCCAGCCCTGTGCGGGTGAACTTCGACATCGCTAAGCTCGACCTGGTGGGCACCGGCGCGGCGCAGGACGCGCCAGCTCTCGCCGGCGTCGTGTCGCTCGCGGGCACGCTCCAGTCGGACGGCAAGACAGGGCAGATCAAGGCCAAATTCAAGGGCGATAAGCTGAAGTTCGCTAGGACCGGGACCGCCGCAAAGCCAACGGTGGAACTGGAGATGGCCGCTGTTCGCAATCTGCGCACGCGCTCGGGCCGCATCGAACAGGGCGATATCCACCTTGGCTCGGCCGTGGCGCACCTCACCGGAACCTATGCCGATCAGAACGGCCTTACCTCGGTCCATATGACCTTGGAGGGGTCCAAGATGCCCATTCCGGACCTGGCCGACATGCTGCCGCCCGCCGGCATCGTGCTTCCCAATGGCTCTTCGCTCCAGGGCGGCACGGCGACTTTGAAGTTCACCATGGAAGGCGTTCTGGACAAGCTGGTCACCTCGGGCTCGATTTCGTTCGACAACACCAAACTCGCCGGTTTCGATATGGGCAAGAAACTGTCCACGATTGAAAAGTTCGCGGGGATCAAGGGCGGGCCGGATACCGAGATCCAGACCCTGGCATCGGGCATTCAAATGGGGCCCGACGGCATCGTGGCGAGCAACATGCAACTCATCGTGCCGGCGATCGGCACGGTGAACGGCAACGGCACGGTCAGTCCGGCGAACGCACTGGATTTCAAGATGGTCGCTACGGCGCACACCTCCGGCCTGATGGCGGCGGTGGGCAACACGCCCATTCCGTTCACGGTCGGTGGTACCGCGCAAGATCCGGTGTTCCGGCCCGATGTGAAGGCGGTGGTGAAGGGCGAGGCAGGAAAGGCTGCCGGGAGCATTCTCAAGGGACTGCTGGGCGGCAAGTAGGGCCGCGTGGGGCGGACGATCGGTCTGTGTCGTCCGCCCACCGGCCGAAGGCCGGCAATCGGCGTATAGTGGAGTCTTACTATGAAAGCCATACTTACGCTATTGGCCGCGGCGTCGCTGCTATGCGGCCAGGAAAAGAAGGCGCCGCCGGAGTGGAACGTCTTCGTAGGCACCTACACGCGGCCCCAGAAGAGCAAGGGCATCTACGCCTGGCGTTTTCAGCCCGCCACCGGGAAGCTGACCTCGCTCGGACTCGTGGCGGAGACCACCAGTCCCTCGTATCTGGCGGTGCACCCGAATCAGCACTTCCTTTATGCCGTGAACGAGGTCAACTCGGGAATGGTGAGCGCGTTCGAGATCGACGAGGCCGCCGGCAAGCTGAAGCCGCTGAACCAGGTGCCCTCGAAAGGCAGCGGCCCTTGCCACCTGACGACCGACAAGTCAGGCAAGTGGTTGTACGTGGCCAACTACAACAACGGCAGCGTGGCGGCGTTCCCCATCCACGACGACGGATCGTTGGGCGAGTCCTCGGCCTTCGTGCAGCACACCGGGTCGAGCGTCAATCCGCAGCGGCAGAGAGGGCCGCACGCTCACGATACGGTCATCTCGCCTGACGGCCGCTACGTGTTCGTGGCCGACCTCGGGCTTGACCAAGTCTTGGGATATCGCGTGGACGCAGGCCGCGGCGGAATGGCCACCGAGGACCCGGCCATCGCCAAGCTCGCGCCGGGCACCGGACCGCGGCATCTCGCCTTTCGGCCCGACGGGCGATTTCTCTACGTGCTGAGCGAAATGCTGTGCAACGTGACCGCGTTCCGCTACGACGCGGCGCGCGGCACCACCGAGGAGATGCAGACGATCCCGACGCTGCCCGCCGACTACACCGGCACCAAGAGCGGCGCCGAGATCGCAGTGCATCGCAGCGGCAATTACCTCTACGCCTCCAACCGCGGGCACGATACCATCGCCGTGTTCCGCATCGATCTCACCAGCGGCAAGCTTTCCCCCATCGGTAACGTCTCCACACGCGGCAAGACGCCGCGCGGGTTCGGCATCGATCCCACCGGCAACTGGCTGTTCGCAGGCAACCAGGATTCGGACAACATGACGATGTTTCGCATCGATCTGAAGACGGGCAATCTCAGTCCGGTGGGCGATCCGATCGAAGTCTTTTCGCCCGTGTGCGTGGTGTTCTCGGCGATCAAATGAATCAGGTCTGGTATCAGAACTGCGACCCTCTGGGGAATCCCTGGCTCTCCACCGTGGCGGCGGCCATCCCGGTGTGCACGCTGTTCTTTTTCCTGGCGGTGCGGCGCGCGCCCGCCTGGAAAGCGGCGGTGCTGGCCTTTGTAGCCGCGGCTGCCGTGGCGCTCGTGGTCTTCCGGATGCCGCTCCACATGGTGGCTGGCGCGGTCGGCAGCGGACTGGTATTCGGCTGGTTCCGCATCGCGTGGATCGTGGTGGCGGCCGTGTTCGTCTACGAAGTCTCCGTGGAATCGGGGCAGTTCGCCATCATCAAGCAATCCATCGGCGACATCTCCGGCGATCGGCGCCTTCAAGTCCTGCTGATCGCGTTCGCCTTCGGCGCGCTATTGGAAGGCGCGGGCGGAGGCGGCGCGCCAGTCGCGGTGAGCGGCGCCATGATGATCGGCATGGGCTTCCCTCCGTTCCAAACGGCTCTCTTGTGCCTGATCGCCAATTCGGCGCCAGTGGCCTACGGTGGGCTGGGCAACCCGGTGCGCACGCTGGTGGCCGTGACCGGCCTGCCGGAGGCCGATTTCAGCGCCATGATCGGCCGCATTCTGCCGCTGACTACGCTGGTGCTGCCATTCTGGCTGGTGCGCGTCTTCTGCAGCCGCCGCGATATGCTGGCCGTTTGGCCGGGACTGCTCGCCTGCGGGATTTCGTTCGGCGGCATCCAATTCTTCTGGTCCAATTTCATGGACGCGGCGCTGGTGGATATCCTGGGCGGCATCGGCACGCTGTTGCTGCTGGCCGTGTTCTTCCGCTACGTGTGGCAGCCGAAGACCGAGTGGCGCTACGGCGGCGAAGGCAAAGCAGCGACGTCCGGGCTGACCATGGGCCGGATCCTGCTCGCCTGGTCGCCGTTCCTGCTGCTGGCGGGATTCGTCGTGCTGTGGGGCGTGCCTTCGGTCACCAAGGTTCTGGATAAGGTCTCCTGGAAGCAGCCGGTGCCGGGCCTGCACATGATGGTCGTGCGCACCCCGCCGGTGGTGGCTAAGAACTTCGCGGAGCCGGCATTCTTCGACGTGTCGTGGCTCTCCACCGCGGGAACCGGAACGTTCATCGCCGGCTTGATTGCCGGGCCGCTGGTGGGACTTTCGATGCGGCGGACTCTGGAAGTGTTCATACGCTCCTTATGGCGCCTGCGCCTGAGCCTGCTGGCCATCATGGCGATGCTCGGCGTGGGCTACATCACGCGCTACTGCGGCATGGACGCCACTATGGGGATGGCGATGGCCCACACCGGCGTCCTGTTTCCCTTCTTCGGCACGATGATCGGCTGGCTCGGCGTGGCGCTGAGCGGCACCGATGCCGGAAGCAACGCGCTCTTCGGCAGCCTGCAGGTGATCACCGCGAACAAACTCGGCCTCAGCCCCATCCTGATGGGCGCGGCCAACAGCGCCGGCGGCGTCATGGGCAAGATGGTGGCTGCGCAGTCGCTGGTGATCGGGTGCGCCGTCACCGGCCAGCAGAACCAGGAAGGCGCGTTGTTCCGCGCGGTTTTGAAGCACAGCCTCGGGCTGCTGCTGTTGGTGGGCGCAATCGTCATGATGTACGCCTACGTGTTTCCGGCCGCGATCCCCAGCGGCCATCATTACTGGTAGTAAATAGCGCAGGCCTCCCGGCCTGCCAGGGAGCGAACAATGCGACGAGCGATCATTCTTTCCGCAATGGGCGCCGCGGCGGTAGGCGCGTGGCTGATGGCGCAACCCTCCGGCGACCCTCTGGTCGAAGGCTTCCGCATGGTGGAAGTGGCCAGCGTGAGCGACGCGATGGAGCAGTTATATGGGCAGCGAATGTACATGTCGCACGAAATGCGGCCGCTGGCCACGACCAAGTTCGCCGGACCCGCCGTCACCGTGCTGCTCAAGAAAGAGGAGCACAAAGAAGGCTCCGCCGCGTCGCAGGGCATGCTGGACGCTATCGACGCGGCTCCTCCCGGAAGCGTCTACGTGATGGTGCTCGAAAACGGCGGCGATTTCGCCGGCATCGGCGGCCTCATGGCCACCGCGATGAAGTATCGCGGCTTCGCCGGCGCGGTGATCGACGGCGGCGTCCGCGACACGCCGCAGATCCGCAAGCTGCAATTCCCGGTATTCAGCCGCGGCGTGGTGCCATCGACCACCATCAATCACTACCGGTTCGCGGGCGTCAACGTGCCCGTGACGTGCGCCGGAGTGCATGTCAACGCCGGCGACATCATTACCGCCGACGAGGACGGCGTGGCCGTCGTACCGAAAGCCAAGGCCCAGGAAGTTCTGAAGAAAGCTCAGGACCTGGACGACACCGAGCACCGCATGATCCCCTTCATCGAGAAGTTCCGCTCGATTAAGGAGGCCGTGGCCAAGTTCGGCAGGATCTGACCCAACCCCGCGAGGCATGCCGTGGTATCGCGAGATCTCGCGCGACGAGTGGCGCACCCTGGTGGCGGCCCAGTTGGGCTGGATGCTGGACGCCATGGACGTCATGCTCTACAGCTTCGCGCTCACCGCGGTCAAAGGCGAGTTTCAGCTCTCGGGCGCGGCGGCGGGTGCGTTGGGAGCCCTGCCGCTGGTGACCAGCGCGGCGGGCGGCATGCTCTTCGGCTGGCTGAGCGACCGCTATGGCCGCGCGCGGGCGCTCGTGTGGTCCATCCTCGCATTCTCGCTCCTCACCGCATGCACCGCGACTTCGCGCAGCGTGGCTGAGCTGGTCTTCTGGCGCGCGCTGGTGGGCATCGGGCTGGGCGGTGAATGGGCGGCGGGAAGCGTCCTGGTGGCGGAGACTTGGCCCGAGCGCCATCGCGGAAAAGCCATCGGCCTGATGCAGAGCGCGTGGGCCATCGGATACCTGCTGGCGGCGGTGATGGCCGCGGTCGTGCTCCCCGCCTGGGGATGGCGCCCCCTGTTCGCCCTGGGCGTGCTGCCCGCGCTGGTCACGCTGTGGATCCGCCGCGGCGTGCCCGAACCGGCAAACTGGCAGCAGCCGAAACACACCATCGCCGGCGCGGCCGCCGGATTGTTTCGCGAGCCCATGCGCCGCAACGTGCTCCTGATGGCGGCGCTGTGTTCCACGCTGCTGTTCGGGTACTGGGGCTTGTTCACGTGGCTGCCGGCCTATCTCGCGAGCCCCATTGAGAAGGGCGGCGCCGGGTTGGGCATCGTGCGGTCTTCGGCGTGGATCGTTCCGCTGCAGGTGGGCGCGTTCTTCGGCTACATCTCGTTCGGATTTTTCGCCGACCGCGTCGGCCGGCGCCGCGCGTTCCTTGCGTTCGTGTTGACCACGGCGGTGCTGGTGCCGGTCTATGGCCTCTTGGGACGAAGCGCGGGTTTACTGCTGGCGCTCGGCCCCCTGGTGGGCTATTTCGGACACGGCTACTTCAGCGTGCTCGGCGCCATGGCGGCGGACCTCTTTCCGCCGGAACTACGCACCACCGCGCAGGGCTTCTGTTACAACATCGGACGCGCGCTGGCCGGCCTGGCGCCAGTCACGGTGGGCGCGTTCTCGGACCGCTACGGGATCGGCGTGGCTCTGGCATTCACGGCGGTGTTCTTCGTGGCAGGGGCGGGCGTGATGGCACGCATGGAGAGCGGTTCCCTTGCCAACAAATCCACGCTTCGTGCGTCATGACTGGAAGTGGAGGTGAAACGATGCTTCTGAGCAGAATCCTGGCAGTGGCGTTGGTGGCCCTGGCCGCATGGGCACAGCCCCTGAAATTCGATGTCGCTTCGGTTAAAAAGCTCAATACCACCGGGCCTCCCGGAGACATCCCGCGCAATGCAGATCCCGCACCGGGGCATTTTCACATGACCAACGTCCCCATGCGGATGCTGCTGGAATGGGCCTACGACTTGAAGGATTACCAGATCAGCGGGCCCGACTGGATCAAGATCGACGAACGATACGAGGTCATCGCCAAAGCCGCCGGCCCGGCGCCCGAGTCCGAAGTGCGCCAGATGCTGCAGTCGCTGCTGTTGGAGCGTTTCCAGATGAAGGTGCATCGCGAGACCAGGGAGCTGCCCGTCTACGTGCTGCTTCCCGGGAAGGGCGCGCCCAAGGTGAAGGAAGTGGCGGCCGATGTCCAACCCACGGGACGCGGCGATGGAACCAGCGTGACTTTCGTCGGCCAACCCATCTCGCGGTTCACCTTCATGCTGTCGCGCCGCATGGACCGCCCCGTCTTGGATATGAGCGGGCTCACGGGACGCTATGAATACACCGTGGACACTTCCGGCCTGGGATTCAACGGTCGCGAGCCGGAGGTTCCGGGCGGCACATCGATATTCACTGCGGTGCAGCGGGATCTGAATCTTCGGCTCGAAGCGCGCAAGGAGCCGATTCAGATTCTGGTGATTGACTCGATCAGTAAGGTGCCGACGGAGAACTGACGTCTACTTCAGCACCTCCGCCAGGAACGCCTTGTCTTCCAGTACGGCGCGCAACCGTTGTCCGCGCCCGCCCTGCGCTGCGGCTGGAGCTTCGAGCTGTTTGCGGATCGCGGGATCCATCTCGATCGCTTTGCGGATTTCGGCCAGCGCAGAGGTCTTATCGCCCAACTCGTAATCCATCAGCCCGACATTCAGTTGTGCGTTGCCACTGGGCATGTACCTGGCTGCCTTGGCCGCGGCATCGCGCGCCTCCTTGTTTTTCCCGGAGGAACGTAACTGCTGCGACCACTGCTGATACAGCCA
>DATJYJ010000281.1:0-4537 GCA_035578025.1 Verrucomicrobiia bacterium | reverse complement strand
GAGCGCGGCACCGAACGCGGCCATCCACGTTCGCAGACGGGGATCGGAGCCGGCCCATTCCATGAGCCGGCGGATCACCAGAAATACCAGCACCGCCGCGATCGAGTGGATCAGGAGGTTGACTGCGTGAAAGGAGAATGTGTCCTGGTTCGAGAGCTGAACGTTCATCCAGTAGGTGAACATCAGGACCGGGCGCACCGGACCGATCCAGGCGCGCAGGGGCTCGGCTGCCTCGGGACGGGCGAACATCTGGTTGGTGTCGTCGAACAGAAAACCGGTATGCATCACCGGCGAATACGCCCAGAGCAGAACCAGGGCGGGGATCGCGGCGGCGGCCAGGTATGGAAGCCAGTCCGGCCGCTGAACGGCAGCCTGCCGGGCGCGCGGTGCGGCCGATTTCGACTCTCTGGTTGCGGGCGGCCGCTTACTCATTCTTCTTCAGGCCTTCGAGATGATATTCCAGGATCGCCAGCCGCTGGGCGAGGGCAATATTGTCGTCGCGCAAATGGGAGATGATGACCGAAAAACGAAAGAACATGAGAAGGAATACGGCGCCGATGAAGAGAAACAGCGTGAGCGGGGTATCCGGCAGTCCACTCCAGCGGCGCACGGCTTCCAGCGCGTGATAGTTGCGCGAAAGCAGCAGCATCGCGACCGCGGCCAGGAGCCAGCTCACGGAGTACTCGACGCGGATATGCGCGCGCCGCACGCTGAACAGTACCGCAAGCAGCAGCAGGATGCTGAGCCAGGAAGTGACGTTCAACAAATTCTCCATACCTATCCTCCCGAAGCCGGCCCGCTTTTGGGCGCGCGATGCAGCCGGCGCTCGAACTTGAGCACATTCACAAAGACTCCCAGCAGCACGTGAAAGATGTAATACATCGATTTCAGGGGCGTGATGGAAGACCGGCCGGTGGTGCGCGGCCGGAACTTGCAGGGCAATTCCTCGAAGCGAAAGCGGCGGCGCTGGAGCACGACCAGCGCCTCGATCTCGGGGTATTCCAGCGGAAAACTGCGGCTGAACACTTCCAGCGCCCGCCGGCTTACGCCCACGAAGCCGCTGGTGGGGTCGAAGACCGGCTTGCCCAGGATCGGACGCAGCACCAGGCGAAAAAAGCGGATGCCGAGGGAGCGGACGGCGCCGGTGCGCGATCCGTTGTTGGCGACGAAGCGCGATCCGATCACCATCTCGCAGCCGGATTCCTGCAGCCGCTCGAGGATGCGCGGGATGTCGGCGGCATCGTGCTGGCCGTCGCCGTCCACGCGGATGACGTAGTCGAAGCCCAGTTCGTAGGCCAGTTTGTAGCCGGCCTGCACGCATCCGCCGAGGCCCAGGTGGTGAGGCAAAGGCAGCACTTCGGCGCCGGCCGCCCGCGCGGCGGCAATCGTGCCGTCAATCGAGCAATCGTCGATAACCAGCACACCGACGGCAGGCATGGAGCGGTGAATCTCGCGGACCACGTCCGCAATCGCAGCCTCTTCGTTGTACGCCGGCACGATCACCAGGAGCGACCCCGGAGTGGCGGCGCGCATCACAACTCCGCTACCTTTCTCGCGCTGATGGCGTGACTGCGGACCAGGTGGCGGAACACGGCCGGGGTGATCCTGGCGCGGGCGCGAATTTCGCGCCGCTGCCGCCACAGGCTCGCCAGATTGGCCAGCAGCGCGCCGTGGGCCCGAACGATGTACCACAACATTCTGGGGCCGGCGTGGCCTTCGGCGCGAAAACGCGCGGCGCTGCCGCGGCCCTGCAACAGGAAGCGCGCGTGCCAGAAGTACCGGGCAACGGAAACCAGCGGCGCAAAAGCCAGCATCGACGCAGGAAAATTCTTGGCCGCCAGAAACAGGCGGTTGCGCTCCACGAAGTACGCTTTGACCGGCGACGCCCGGCCGGCCGAATGCGAGTAGTGATGCTCGACTACGGCGGCGGGAGCGTACAGGCACTTCCATCCCCGCCAGCGCGCGCGCAACCCGAGATCGGTGTCCTCGCAGTAGAGAAAAAACGCCGGGTCGAATCCGCCGATCTCTTCCAACATCGCGCGGCGGTAGAGCGCGGCGCTGCCGCTGGGCAGAAGCACTTCCTCGGCAACGGGAAAGTCGTCGGGGCGGCGGTTGTGCCCGCGCTGTTTGCTGGAGCCGTCGCGCGCGATCAGCATCCCCGCGGAATCGAGGCGTTCCTCACCGAAGAGGCGGACCTGCGAGGCGCACATGCCGGCCTCGGGGCGCGCATCCAACGCATCCAGCAGCGAGGAGAGCCAGGAGGGGTGCGCGACCGCGTCGTCGTTCAGCGTCGCCACATATGTGGAGCGCGAGGCCTCCACGCCCTGGTTGATCGCCGCGCCGAATCCGACATTACGCGGGTTCTCGATGACGCGCGCTCCCGGCGCGACGGCGTTCTTTCGGACCAGGCCCTTTCCGCTATTGTCTACGATGACCACCTCGAAATCCCGACAGGTTTGCCGCGAGAGGGACCGCACGCATTCCGCAAGCCTCGAGTCCGCGGCCAAGGTGGGAATCACCACCGTCACGAGGAAATCCGGCAAGCCTTGATTTTACCGCGCAGGCTTGGCTTCCCGCGCGCCGTGTGAGACGCTACGCATTCCACGAGGAGCCCGCCATGAACGCACGAACGCTATTGGTGGTGATGTTATTCACAAGCGCCGGCGCAACGAGCCCGGAGACGAAGCGTATCGTCTTTACCGGCAGCGCCGAGCAGGTCATCGCGCTTAAAGATCTCGCTCTTCCCGCCGATTGGAGTTCGTATCCGTTCCTGGTGATGGAACTGCGGCTTTCGTCGCCCCAGCGCTTCGATTTTCGCGTGCACGACGCGAACGGCGTGCGCAGCGTGCGCCTCTCGCCGGTCGCGGGCGCGTGGGTGAGGTCCGCGATCCCAATGGCGTTCTTTACACAGCCTCCGCGGCAGGGCATGGATTTGGCATCGGTTCACAACAAGGCGCGGGCCATGATGTTCATCAATTTGAGCGGCACACCCGGAACGCTGGACGCGGTCAAGGAGATCGGTTTCGTCATGCCTGCGCCGGTAGGCTCGCCAGAGCTGGAGTTACGGTCCCTGCGGCTGGCCAAAGAGGACCCGGGCGACGAACTGCTCGAAGGCAAGCCGCTGGTCGACGAGTTCGGGCAGTGGATCAACGACGACTGGCCCGGCAAGGCCAGAAACCTGGAGCAATTGAAGGCCGCGTGGAGCGCCGAGGAGCAGGGGCTGGGATCGGGCGATTTCGATTTGTGCAAGTACGGCGGGTTCCAGAGCTCCAAAGCAAAGGGTACGGGATTCTTCCGCGTCGAGAAGATCGATGGCCGCTGGTGGTTTGTGGATCCGGACGGGCACCTGTTCTATTCGACCGGTTCCGACAGCATCGGGACATCCGTGGTCACGGCGGAGCAGGGGCGCGAAGGGCTGTTCGCCGCGCTGCCTCCCGCCGCTGTTTCGCAATCGCGGGGCGGCCGGAGCGGGGTCTCGTTCTATGCTTGGAACCTGCTCCGCCGATTTGGACCGGACTGGAATGAGAAATGGATCGATCTGACCCTGCGCCGGATGACCGCGTGGGGCTTCAACACCATCGGCAACTGGTCGGACCCGAGGCTGGGGAACGCGCACCGCGTGCCCTACGTGGTGACCACGCGCGGCTGGGGAATCGAAAGCGGTCCGATGGGCGTGGCCGATGTCTACGCGCCCGGTTATGCGGAGACGGTCGATCGCGCCGCGGCAGAGCAGTGCGACGCGCGTAAGGACGATCCGTACCTGCTCGGCTATTTTCTGGGCAACGAGCCTCCCTGGCCCGGGCGGGAGGCGGTTGCCGCGGAGGCGATCCTTGCCGGACCGGCAACAGCTACGCAGGCCGCGCTCAAGGCGTTTCTGGCATCCGGCGACACGCCCGAGCGCCGCAAGGAGTTCCTCATCGGGGCGTATCAGAAGCTGATCGAGACGGTCACCGCGGCGCTTCGCCGGCATGATCCCAACCATCTCATCCTGGGCTTGCGCTTCGGGTCGTCGACACCGGTCGAGATCGTCAAGGCATCCAGGATTTTCGACGTGTACAGCCTCAACAGCTACGCCTACACGGTGAACCAGCGCGAGCTGGACAAGGTGCGGGAAGCCATCGATCGCCCCATCGTGATCGGCGAATTCCACTTCGGCACCCCGGGACGCGGCATGACTCCAGGTTTGAAACAGACGAGCAGCCAGGAAGAGCGCGGTGTGGCCTATCGCTACTATGTGGAGCACGCGGCGGCGGACCCAGCCATCGTCGGCACCCACTGGTTCGAATGGATCGACGAGCCTTCGACCGGGCGCTTCGACGGCGAGAACTATAACATCGGATTGCTGGACGTGACGGACCGGCCGTATCGCGAGCTGATCGAGGCAGCCAAAGCGACACACCGCCGGCTCTTGCAGGTGCATCAGGGTAAGGAAGCACCGGTGGCGCGCGAGGCCAGGGTGCAGTGATCAGCGCCCGACGCTCTTCATCGCCTGCCGCACCGCTCCCATGACCCGCTCTTCCACGCCGGGCTCGAAGGG
>DATJYJ010000280.1:0-4117 GCA_035578025.1 Verrucomicrobiia bacterium | reverse complement strand
AGGAAATACTACCTGCGGGCGGATGGGAGATTTGAACTCGTACAATAGTCCCGATGAACCGCCTGGATGAACTTCACCGCCGCCACGAAGCTGCTGAGCAGGGCGGAGGTCCTGAGCGCCGCGCGCGCCAGCACAAAGAGGGCAAACTTGGCGCCCGCGAGCGCATCGAGCTGCTGCTCGACGAAGGCACCTTCGAAGAGCTCGACAAGCTGGTCACCCACCGCTGCCGCGATTTCGGCATGGACGAGCAGGTCATCCCCGGCGACGGCTTCGTCACCGGCCATGGCCGCATCCACGGACGGCTGGTTTACGTCTTCGCGCAGGACTTTACCGTTTTCGGCGGCTCCCTCTCCGAGGCCAACGCGCAGAAAATCTGCAAGATCATGGACCTCGCGCTCAAGATGGGCGCGCCCGTGATCGGCCTCAACGATTCCGGCGGCGCGCGCATCCAGGAGGGTGTAGTCTCGCTGGCGGGCTACGCCGATATCTTCCTGCGCAACACCTTAACCAGCGGCGTGGTGCCGCAGATCTCCGCGATCATGGGCCCGTGCGCCGGCGGAGCGGTCTACTCGCCGGCCATTACCGATTTCGTCTTCATGGTGGAAGGCACCAGCTACATGTTCGTGACCGGTCCCGACGTGATCAAGACCGTCACCCACGAAGACGTGACCAAGGAGAAGCTGGGCGGATCGATGACGCACAACTCGGTCAGTGGAGTCGGCCATTTTGTCGCTGCTGGAGATGCGGAATGCTGCCGGATGATTCGCGAGCTGCTGACTTACCTGCCGCAGAACAATCGCGAAGATCCGCCGCGGCGCGAAACCAACGACCCCATGGACCGCATGGACGCCGCGCTGGACACTATCGTTCCCGCCGAGTCCAACCTGCCCTACGACATCAAAGACGTGATCCATCGTGTGGTGGACGAGGGTGAGTTCTTCGAAGTTCACGAGCACTGGGCCAAGAACCTGGTGATCGGCTTCGCGCGCATGGACGGCCGTGCGATCGGGATTGTCGGCAACCAGCCCGCGTTCCTGGCGGGCGTGCTGGATATCAATTCCAGTACGAAAGGCGCCCGCTTCGTCCGCTTCTGCGACGCGTTCAACATCCCTATCCTCACCTTTGAGGACGTGCCTGGATTCCTGCCGGGCACCGACCAGGAATTCGGCGGCATCATCCGACACGGCGCCAAACTGCTCTACGCCTACTGCGAGGCCACCGTACCGAAGATCACGGTGATTACGCGGAAAGCCTACGGCGGAGCCTATTGCGTGATGGGCTCGAAACACATCCGCACCGACGTCAACCTGGCGTGGCCCACCGCCGAGATCGCGGTGATGGGACCCGAAGGCGCGGTGAACATTGTCTACCGCCGCGAGCTGGCGGCGGCTGCCGACCAGGATGCGATGCGCAAGCAGAAGGTGGAGGAGTTCACCGACCGCTTCGCCAACCCTTTCGTCGCCGCCGAACGCGGGTACGTGGACGATGTGATCGAGCCGCACGAGACGCGTCCGCGCGTGATCCGCGCCCTGCGCATGCTGGAGACCAAGGTGGACACCATGCCGCGCAAGAAGCACGGCAATATCCCGTTGTAGCTACTCCGACCGCAACGCCGACATCGGATCGATCCGCGACGCACGCAGCGCCGGCACATAGCCGGCGACTGCTGCCACCAGCGTCAGCACCAACAGCATTCCCCCGAAGGTCACCACATCCCCCGGCTGCACGCCGTAAAGCAGGGAAGCGATCAATCGCACCGTGACCGCCGAGGCCGCCGCGCCGATCGCCGCCCCGGTCAGCGCCAGCACCAGCGTCTGCCGTAGCACGCCCCACTGCACTCGGCCCGCCGAAGCGCCTAGCGCCATGCGAATGCCGATCTCCTGCGTCCGTTGCGCCACCGAATAACTCACCACGCCGTAGATGCCGAGCGACGCCAACACCAGCGCGAGCGCCGCGAAACCGCCCAAAAGGAGCACGACGAAGCGCCGCGGCGAGACCGCGCGATCCACCACGCTCTCCAGCGTGCGGAACTCGGCCGTCGGCAGCGTCGGGTCCACTTTGCGGATCGCCGCGCGTACGTCCTGGGCGATCGCCTCTGGCGCGAGGCGGGTGCGAACCACCAGGTCCACCGAGCTGGCCTCCAGTTGAGAAACCGGCAGGTACACCTCGTTTCCGCCCTCCTCTTCCAGGCTGCTGTGACGGACATTGCCCACGACGCCGATCACGCGCCAGGGCTTACGGTCAGTAATCACCACCTGCTGGCCGACGGCGTCACGGTCCGGCCAGAGGCGCCGTGCCAGCGCCTGGTTCAACAGTACGCTCCTTTCGGTATCGGCGGTATCGTGCACCGTGAAGTTGCGGCCCGCCCGCAGCGGAATCTTCATCGCGGGAATGTAGCCGGCATCGATGATGCGCGGGAACGCCAGCGGGAACTGGCCAGGCTGGTATTGCACACCGAGAGCGGTCACACCCCAACTCCGGTTCTTGCCGAACGGCAGGCAATCGTTGACACCGGCCGCCTCCACTCCCGGCACCGCGAGCACCGCCTCCTCCAGCCGCCTGTAGAAGTCGGCTTCCTTGGTGCCGTTGTTGAAGCGGTTGCCGGTCTCGATGCTCCACGCGGCCGCCCGTGACACCTGGAAGCCGAGGTCGACCTCCATTACATGAAGAAAGCTGCGGATCAGCAGCCCTGCGCCCACCAGGAGCACACAGGCGAGCGCGATCTCGGAAACCACCAGCGCATCGCGAATCCAGCCGCCCCGCCGGCCTTCGCTCGATCCTCGCGCGCTCTCTTTGAGCCCGTCGTGCAAATCGCCGCGCGAGGCCTGCAGCGCCGGGACGATGCCGAAAACCAGTCCCGTGAGCAGCGCTGCAGCCATCGCAAACGCCAGAGCCGCTCCATCGACGCGCACTGCATGCAGCAGAGGAATGTTCATGGCCTGCAGTCCGGCAAGCGAGCGCGTGGCGGCCAACGCGATCGCCACCCCGACCACCGCGCCGCAGCAGGCCAGCAGCGTGCTCTCTGTGAGCATCTGGCGAATCAGGCGCCCTCGCCCCGCGCCGAGCGCTACCCTCACGGCCACCTCTTTGCGCCGCGAGGCCGCGCGCGCCAGCAGCAGGTTGGAGAGGTTGGCGCAGGCGATCAGCAGCACCGCGCCCACCGCGCACAACAGCACGATCAACGCGCTCCGGACGCGGCCGCTGACCTGCTCCTGAAGCGGTGTCAGTCGCGCGCCCCAGCGGGTGCCGCGCTCCGGATGCGCTTTGTGAAGCCGGTCCACGAGCAGCTCGAACTCGGCCCGGGCCTGGGGCAGAGTCGCTCCAGGCTTGAGACGGCCGACGACGGAAAGCGTATTGCCCCAGCGGTCGGTCTCGTCAGTGATGGGAAAGGGCACAAACAGGTCGATGCGCGCGCCCGGAACGAACACGTTGGCGAAATCGAACGTCTCCGGCATCACGCCGACGATGGTGGTGGACTGATCGTTGAGGGTGATGGCCCGGCCGATCACGCTCGTGTCGCCGCCGAATCGCCGCTGCCACAAGCCGTAGGTCAGGATCGCCGCGGGGCGTCCGTTCCATTTGCATTCCTCATCGTCGAAGTTGCGTCCGAGCATCGGCCGCACGCCAAGCAGATCGAAGAAATTCTGTGCCACGCGGTATCCGGAGAGACGCTCGGGCTCGCCCGTGCCGATCAGGTTGTAGTAGCGATAATCGGAGAACGGAAAATATGCGGACAGATCTTCGAAGGACTGGTTCATGCTTCGCCAGTCGCGATAATTGGCAACGCGCGAAGTGACGCCGGAAAGCCCGCTGTTTCCGGTGTTGGCGATCCATACCAGCCGTGCGGGGTCGCGGAACGGCAGGGGACGAAACAGCACCGTGTTCGCCACGCTGAAAATCGCGGTATTCGCGCCGATGCCCAGGCCCAGGATGCCCACGGCTACGGCACAGAACCCGGCGTCGCGCCGCATCGTGCGCAGAGCGTAGCGAAGGTCGCGCAGGAGTACTTCCATGAGATCTTATACTCGCCGCGCGGGCAAAGGTTACGCCGAGGCCCAGGCGAAACTGCGCATTGAGAGGTTTCCGTAGTGGAAACCTTCGTAGATTGTCTCGAGGC
>DATJYJ010000279.1:0-37483 GCA_035578025.1 Verrucomicrobiia bacterium | reverse complement strand
TCCTTTTCGCCCACCATGGCTTTGCGCGTGACATCCAGCCCCACCATGGTGATCGGCACGCCGGAGCGAAAGACGATGGAGGCCGCTTCCGGATCGACGTAGATATTGAATTCCGCCGACGGCGACACGTTTCCGCCGGAGAGCGATCCGCCCATGAGGGTGAGGTTGGGAATCAGCTTGGGCAGCTCCGGGTCGGCGCGGAATGCGAGGGCGAGGTTGGTCAGCGGTCCCAACGCGATGAGATTGATGGTGGAAGGAGCGCTGCGAACCACGCGGCGGATCAGCTCCGGCGCGCTCTCGGAGACCGGCTTGATTTTAGGATCCGGAAACACCACGCCGCCCAGTCCGTTCTCGCCGTGCGCGTAAGAAGCCGTCACCAGGCGCCGCAACAGCGGCTTGTCGGCGCCCGCGGCCACCGGGATGTCGGTGCGCCCGGCGATCTCGAGGAGCCGGAGCGCATTGGGAAGAGTCAGATCGAGCGGCACGTTCCCGGCGACCGGCGTGAGCGCCTCGACTTTCAGTTCGGGCGATTTCAGGGCCAGGAAAATCGCGAGCGCGTCATCCGTGCCCGGATCCGTGTCGATGATGATGCGACGCGGCGCACCGGCGCGCTGCGCTTGCATCGCGGGCAAGAATGTGCTCCCGGCCAGCCCTCCGACACTTCGCATCAAGAACCCCCGGCGTCTCATGCGGGTGCAATTCTCAGAAGATGTACTTTAGCGCAAACTGGATCTGCCGCGCCGTGTTGACCGTCGAGGTGATCTTCGCGAATGTCGCGGCGCCGAACGACGTTGCCGGCACCGCAAACTGCGCGTGGTTGAAGATGTTGAAGAACTCGGCCCGGAACTGGAGCTGGTGGGTTTCGGTAATCCGGAAGGGCTTGAACACGGAGAAATCGAAGTTTGTCTGTCCAGGACCGTAGAGCGTGGTGCGCGCGGAATTTCCCAGCGTGCCCACGGCGGGGGCGGCAAAGCAGTTGATATCGAACCACTCGCCCACGTTCGGATTGCTCAGCTTGCCGTCGCAGATATGGTTAGGCCGGTTGCCGATGCCGGTTCCGCTCTGGTTGGTAGCCATGGTCATTCCGAGCGGAAAACCGGTGTGCACGATGGTGATGCCGTTGACCTGCCATCCGCCGATCAGGGCCTCTTCCACGCCGTTCACGTGCGAAAGATATTTCTGGTTCTTGCCGAAGGGCAGCTGGTAGAGATAGCTGAGCGTGAAGTTGCTGCGCAGGTCGGTGGACCCCAGCCCCTTGTCGGAATTGGTATACGGATTGAGCGGGTAGTAGATCTGGCCGGGGTCGCCGGTGATTTCCTGCGACAGGCCGTTGGTGAAGGCCTTGCTGTAGGTGTATGCCGCGAGCAGATAGAGCCCCTTGGCCGCGCGCCGCTCCAGCTTCACCTGTAGCGAATCGTAACGCAGCCAGCCATGGCTGTCGGTGATCAGGATGTTGTTGTACTGCGGATAGGCGCGCAGGTTGCGCGGGTTGGTATACACGCCGGGAGGAGCCGAGTTGAAATTGAAGTTCTTTTCCATGAGCCGTGTCCCGTGGGTGCCTGCATAGGCCACGGTGAGCACCATGCTGCCCGGCAGTTCGCGCTGGACATTGAAGTTCCACTGCTGGATGCGGCCCAGCTTGTAGTTGACGTCCCAGGCATGCCAGTCGCCGGTGTAATTGGCCGGGCTGACCACCTGCCGGTTGTCCGGGAAGCCGGTGCTGAGAGTCCGCACCGGGGTCACGTTGTCGCTGGTGAACGCGTAGGCATTGGCGTACGGCGGATTCTGATAGGGCCCGGTGGTACCGCCCTGTGCGCCGACATCGTGGAACATCCCGTAGCCGCCGCGGAACACGGTTTTCTTGTCCGAGAAGGGCGTCCAGGCGAAGCCGAAGCGCGGCTCGATTCCGCTCCAGTCGGTATTCACGCCGATCGCCGAACCGGCGCCCTGCCCGGCGATCAGAACCTGGCCGGTACTGAAAATCAGGTTGCTGAAGCGGTCGTGCGCTTCCGTCATCGGCGTGGTGACGTCGTACGCCACGCCAATGTTGATTGTGAGGGTCTTACTGATGGCCCAATCGTCCTGCACAAACGGCCGGTACTCTTTCCAGCGGCGGCCGCGAACGGACCCGTTCAAATCGTCGTTGCGCGCCCCGGTGGTGGGCAAGCCGAGCAGCAGGCTTGCGACCGTATTGCCGCCGGTAGAGGGAACACCGGCGGAGTTAAGCGCCGCGGTGAACAGGTTGTTGAACGCGAACAGGCCGGCGAACGCGGTGTCGCCCAGTGTATTTTCCTGCATGGCGCGGAACAGGAAACCGGCGTGAAGGGAGTGCTGGCCTTTGGTGAGATCGACGGCGTCCGAGATGTGGTAGACGTTAGTGCCGCCCTGAAACGGCGCGAACTCCCGATCCCCAACCGGGTTGTAGCCGGTCAGGGTAAACATGCCCATCGAAGAAGTCTCCGGCGTCCCGAGGTTGGCGCCGGGAATCCCGAGCTTCTGCGACATATTGCTGCCATAGCCGACCGACCAGATGTAGTTGAACACGCGGTTGTAGCCGGCGGTGAACAGGTTGATCATGTTCGGCGAAAACACGTGGGTCTCCGACGCCGCGACATTGCGGGCGTGGGTGGAGTAGTTCGCGTTGCTCGAAAATCCGCTGGCCGCGCCGAATCCGGGCAGGCCGGACGGGAAGAAGCGGCTGGCGTTGTCCCAGGTGAAGCGTCCGAAGAAGCGGTCGTTGTCGCTGAAGTTGTGGTCCAGGCGGAAGTCCCAGAGCGCATCGTCGATTCGCTCCACCGGCGCCAGAAAATAGTTGTTGGCGAGGCGGTCCGTGTACACGGGCAGGGGATAGAGGTTTGCGAGCGCGACGCCGATCGGATTGAGGCGGTTTGTGGGGATGGTATTCCCGGGGAACGGGGTCCGCGGAGAGGTGGACGGATCGTAGATCGTGGTGTTGGCGAAGGGTTCGGTGAAGATTCCCTGCCGCTGCAAGCCGGTGGGCACGGTGCTCAGCGTAGGGTTCCCCTTGCGAATGGTGTTCACCTGAAAATCGGTGAAGAAGAATGTCTTGCTCTTGATGACGGGACCCCCCAGGGAGGCGCCGAACTCGTTCTGGTTGTACTTGCTCTTGGTGGAGCCATCGAAGAAATTGCGGGCGTCCAGGGTGCTGTTGCGCAGGTATTCGAACGCGCTGCCGTGGAAGGAGTTGGACCCGGACTTGCTGCTGACCAGGACCGTGGTGCCGGCGCGGCTGCCGTATTGGGCGGAGTAGTTGAACGTCAGGACGCGGAACTCGGCGATGGCATCCACCGAGGGCAATGTGCCGACGCCGCCCGCGGTGAGTTCGTTGTTGTCGACTCCGTCGTACAGCCAGTCGTTGGCGTTCTGCCGCATTCCCTGCGCGGAGAGCGAGACGCTGCCGCGGTAGGAGACTTCGCTACTGCCGCCCTGGTTCAGGAAATCGCCCGGGCGCTGGCTCTTGACCGTGCCGGTTCCCAATAGCGCCAGTTGCACGAAATTGCGGCCGTTCAGCGGCAGTTGCGAGACCTGTTCCGGGTGAATGGTCTGTCCGAGAGTGGCATCCGAGCGCTGCGCCTCGACTTGGGCCACCTGGCTGGAAACCTGGATCTCCGTGCCGACCGACGCGAGTTGCAGCACGAGATCGACGGTTCGATTCTGGCCGACCTCGAGGGTGAGGTTCTGGTTTTCGGTCGGCCGAAAGCCAGCTCCGGATGCCTTCACGGAGTAGACGCCAATGGGCAGGGCGGTGGCGGTGTAGTGTCCCGCGCTGTCCGCGGTGACGGTTCTTTCCTGGCCCGTGCCTTGGTTAGTGATGCTGACCTGAACGTTTGGAATCACCGCCCCGGTCGCGTCGGTAATGTTGCCCGAGATTGTCCCGATGGCCTGGGCATGGACAGCCGAGGTCGTCAGCATCGACAGAAATATTGCAAACCACACATTACGCATGAGACTTCACCCCCATCTGCATTCCCCAAAGAAGGAGCGCATGACTTTACCCTGATGCAATGGCGCTACTCGGGGTTGAATATATCGCCGGGGTTGGATGGTGTCAAGGCAAGGCCTTCATTCAAATCCGGGCCATCACAAGTTCGTCAAGAATATTTCCAGATTTGGAAAAGACTTGCAGGGGCTGGATATGGTCCAATCGACCCGCAAGGCTGCAATCAGGTTTCAGGGCCGTTCTGGTCTTTCGAGGAGGTAACTATGCTTCCGAGTGCGAGGCTGTTCCGATCGAGGTTATTGGGCGCGGCAGCAATCTGTTCACTAGTGATCTGGACAGGTACGCCGCTCGCCGGCCAGGGATTCGGCAAAATTGTCGGGACCGCCATCGACCCGCAGGGGCTGGGAGTCCCCAATGCCCGGGTCGTGGTGACCGAAGCGGCGACCGGGCTCGAGTCGAGCACGGTAACCAACCAGGAAGGATTCTACACGCTGCCGGCTCTGCGCCCGACCCAGTACAACATGACGGTGACCGCGGGCGGATTCAAGACGTTCACGCAATCGGGAATCACGCTGCGCGCCGACGAGACCGTCACGGTGAATGCCAGCCTGCAGTTGGGCGCGGCGGCAGAGAAGGTGACGGTCAGCGCCGATGCCCCGCAGGTGGACACGGCTACGGGCACTCTCGGCCAGGTGGTGGACACCAAGCGGGTTGAAGATTTGCCTTTGAACGGACGCAACGCCGCCCAGTTGACGGTCCTGGTGGCGGGCGTGGTGGCCGCACCGAACGATTCGGCGGACCAGGGCCAAACCAAGACATTTCCGGTGGTGGTCACGATATCGGCGAACGGGTCGAGGGCCAACACGACCAACTACATGCTGGACGGCGGCAACAATGTGGATGAATACACCAACGTGAACCTGCCGTTCCCGTTCCCCGATGCCTTGCAGGAATTCAGCGTCCAGACCAGCAACTACAGCGCGGAGTACGGTCTGAACGCCGGCGGACTGGTAAACGTGGTCACCAAGTCCGGGACGAACGAGCTGCACGGCGACGCCTTCGAGTATCTCCGGAACCGGGAATTCAACGCGCGAAACTTCTTCGCCAAGGTGGCGGATCCATTGAAGCGCAACCAGTTCGGGGTGACCGCCGGAGCGCCGGTGTATATCCCGAAGGTGTACAACGGGCGCGACAAGACGTTCTTTTTCTTCGGCTACCAGGGTACGATCCTGCGCAACATGGCAGGGGCGCAGAGCGCGTTCGTCCCCACCGCGGCGCAAGCGCAGGGGATCTTCTCGTCTACCATTTACGATCCCAAGACGTCGCCGTTGGCGCCGTTTCCGAACAATACGATCCCTACCAACCGCCTGGATCCGGCGTCGGCGGCGTTCATGAAAGATCTGCCGGTAGGGGTCGGCAACGGCCTGGTGTTCTACCAGAAACCGGTACGGCAGAACTTCAACGAGGAGGTGGTGCGGGTCGACCACCAGCTCACGACCAAGGACCGGCTGACGGGCCGCTACTACCGCAACCGGTTCTACAATGTCGGAATTCTGGACACCACCAACCTTCTGACTTTCACCGATGAAGCCAAGAACCTGGTGCAGAACGGGTTGCTTTCCGAGACCCACACATTCAGCCCGTCGTTGATCAACGTCTTTACCCTGAACTACGCGCGAGTAGCCGCCCAGCGCGGCGCGCCTCCGGGCTCGCCGAGTGTGGCCGATTTCGGCGTGAACATCTGGCAGCCGCCCGACAAGGCGTTGCAGCAGATCCAGGTGTCCGGATTCTTCACGATCGGCGACAACCCGAAGGCGCGATTTACCCGCAACAACTGGAGCCTGAGAGACGACGTGCACTGGAACAAGGGCAACCACACGCTCGCCTTCGGTGTGGGCGCGGAAATCAGCCGCATGGATATCGACAGCCAGTACCAGGAGCCGGGCGCGTTCAACTTCACGGCGGACACGACCGGCAACGCGATCGCCAGCTTCGATCTCGGCTATCTTCGGACCCTGACGCAGGGCTCCGGCCAGTTCTTCAACAACCGCAACCAGTTTCTAGGGCTTTACGCATCCGACAGCTACCGGGTCAACAGGCGGCTCACTGTGAATGCCGGTGTGCGGTGGGAGCCGTTCTTCCCGTGGAAGGAACTGAAACACCGGATCACGCAGTTCAATCCCACCGCGTATTATGCGGGCCAGGTGTCATCGGTCTACACCAATGCGCCTCCCGGGCTGCGGTTTCCCGGCGACTCCGGCATGCCCGAGAACGGAGTGAACTCGAACTACAACAATTTCATGCCGCGCGTCGGCTTTGCCTGGGATGCGACCGGGGACGGCAAGACCAGTGTGCGCGGCGGTTCCGGCATTTTCTACGACACGCGCATGATGGCCGGCTTCATGAATGCGGTTACTACCAACACGCCGTTCAGCCCGACGGTCAGTATCACCACGCCGCAAGGTCCGTTCAGCGATCCGTACCGCGGGATTGTGAATCCCTTCCCGACGCCGGTGCCGATTCCGAAGAATGTGGCGTTCCCGCTGCCGGTGATCGTGGTCAGCCTGGATCCGTCGGGCACTTATAAAGTGCCGGCGATCTACAACTGGAACCTGACGGTGGAGCGGCAGGTGGCGAAAAACCTGATGGCGCACGTCTCCTATGTCGGCTCGCACACCAGCCACCTGGCCACCAGCCTGCAACTGAATCCCGCGGTGTACACGCCCGGGAGCACGCTCTCCACTGACGCCCGGAGGATCTTCCAATCGTTCTCCGGCATCACGCTGGACAGCCAGGCGGTGAACGGCCACTACAATTCGCTGCAGGCGGGCCTGGAGAAGCGGCTGTCGCGGGGAGTCACGATTCTGGCGAATTACACCTGGGCGAAGGCGATGGACAACCTGCCGTTCAACCAGAGCGTGACCGGGCCGGGGCCGAATGCGTCCGGCACGGTCTACCCGTGGTACTTCCCGAAAGCCGACGCGCTGGACTACGGGCGCGCGGATTTCGACCGCACGCATCGCTTCGTGATTTCGTACGTCTGGGTGCTGCCCACGCCGAAGGGCGCCAACAAGGCGGTACGCATCCTGGCTGGGGGATGGCAGATGACCGGCCTGTTCCAGGCGCAGACGGGGCTTCCGCTGACGGTCACGGCCGGACAGGACCGGTCGCAGACGGGCCTCGGCGTAGATCGTGCGGTGGTGGTCGGTCCAGCCCTGGGGCCGGGAGCGTGCGGAGCGTCGGCGCCGTGTGTGAATTACCTGATTCCCGGCTCCTTCCAGTTACCGCCTACGGCCGCCACGGCGGTACCGTACGCGGCTTCGTTCGGCAACTTCGGGAAGGGAGCGGTCAGCGGGCCGGGGGCCGCCACCTGGGATGTGGGGGCGTTCAAGAACTTCGTCATCCACGAGCGCGCCAGCATCCAGTTTCGGGCGGAGTTCTTCAACGTCCTGAACCGCGCGAATTTCAATAACCCGACCACGACGATCAGCTCCGGAGGCTTCGGCAGCATTACGGGCGCCGGCGACCCGCGCATCGGCCAGCTTGCGCTGAAGTTCGTCTGGTAGAGCGGCTATCGCCAGGCGAGGGTGGAACGATTCCGGTGTGTGAACTCGACGGAGACGCCGTCGGGCGTCGCGGCGACGTGTGCGAGCGCGCGGCCATTCAGAGTCGCGCCGGAGGCGTGAACGAACCTGAGGCGGACGGTTATGCGGGCCGGGGCGCCGGAGATGGTCAGGGTGGCGGCTTGCGGCTGGTATTCCAGTTTGCGGTCCTCGAAATCGGCGATTCTCCGGGGCTCATGGCCGGGGTAGAGTTCGTAGACGCGACGGTCGTCGAGGGCCTGAACCTTGCTGTCGGGAAATTGACTGCGCGGCACCAGCGTCATCACATCCTCGGGAATCTTCGGCAGAATGGTGCCCTCGCGCAGGAAGAGGGGGATGCGGTCGAGCGGCGCTTCCGCGGCGATTGTCTGCCGTCCGGTGAAGCAGCGGCCCGTCCAGTAGTCGATCCATGAGCCTTCGGGGAGATAGAGCGCGCGCTGCGTGACCGGGCTCAATACGGGCGCCACCAACAGGTCGGGGCCGAAGTAGTATTCGTCTTCCGTCTGGCGTGCCTCCGGGTCGTCCTGGTGCATGAGCACGAGCGCGCGCATCAAGGGCAGCCCGGTTTGGCGACTCTCGATCGCGGCGGCGTAGCGGTACGGGAACAGGCTCATGTGCAGGACGGAGTACTGGCGGAAGATGCGGAGGGCCTCTTCGCCGTAGTCCCATGGCCCGAGATTCATGCCGCTCATGACTTCCATGCCCGGGGAGAGCGCCGAATACTCCGTCCAGCGGGCAAAGACGATCTCATCGCCGGGGGTGCGCGCGGACTTGTTGTACCCGCCGAGGTCGCTCATCCACAGCGCGATTCCGCTCATGCCGGCGTTTAATCCGGCGGCGACCACGGTGGGAAGGCCGTTGTTGCGCGAGAAACTGGCGTCGTTATCGCCGGCCCAAAACAAGGGCAGAGTGTGCGAGCCGACGGTCCCGCTGCGCTGGAACAAGACCCAGTCGGCGCCCTTGCGAGCCTCCAGCGCTTCCGCGACGGCGCGGTTGTACTCGATGGCGTAGCGGTTGCGCATCTCACGCGCGTCCTGGCCGCCGGCGAAGACCACATCGCCGAGGAATGCGCCCTCGCCGTCGTCGTCTTTGAAACCGTCCGCTCCCAAAGCGATCGCCTTCGATACCTGGCCCTGCCACCATCGCTTCGCCGCGGGATTGGTGAAATCGATGAGGGCACCGATGCCTTTCCACCAGCGGCCGATGTAAGTGGAGCCGTCGGGCCGGCGCAGAAAGTAGCCCTGCCGTTCGGCTTCCGCGAAATTGGACGCGGGGCCGGGCGCGAGCTTGGCGGCAAATCCGTCCTCATACGGCCGGGCGGTTTCGCGATTGATCCAGGGCGTGTGCCAGAGAACCAGCTTGTAGCCCCTGTCATGCACGCGGGCAATCATCGCCCGCGCGTCCTCGAACTGTTTCGGGTTGAAGTCGTAGGTGTTGTAGTTGGTGGCCCAGGGACTATCGATCAGCAGCACCGATGCCGGCAATCCGAGCTCGCGATAGCGATCGACGTCCTCGTAGACCTCGCGCGAATTCCGATGGTAGTCGCGAGCCTTCCAGGGTGCGAATGCCCAATAGGGGGGAAGCTCCTGGCGGCCGACGAGGCCGGTGAATCGCCCGAGTATAGTGGGAAACGCCGGACCTTCGAACAGCACCACCCGCAGCTTCGGACCGAAGACCCTGACGAGAATGCGCGACGGATCGGTGACGTTGAGGTCGAAGGTGGCTTCGCTGGTGGTGTCCAGCCAGAGACCGTAGCCTCGAAGGCTCATGAAGAACGGAATCGGCTGGTAGCTAAGCGAACCCTTGTCGTCGGCAACGTCCCGCGACGCGTTTTTCAGAATGGTGTGGACATGATTCAGCCGGTCGAAGCGCTCGCCGAAACCGAAGTAGGAACTGTTGTCGGCCACGGCGAACGACCATTCGCCGGGAGCCTGGGCATCCAAGACCACTTCTACGATTCCGGCGGACAGTTGCCGGACTCGCGGCGCCGCCGCCGGAGGGCGCCCGTCGATTTGAAAATCGCCGAGGGCGACGCTGTCGGC
Organism: Verrucomicrobiia bacterium; assembly: GCA_035578025.1. Classification (GTDB taxonomy): domain Bacteria; phylum Acidobacteriota; class Terriglobia; order Bryobacterales; family Bryobacteraceae; genus Solibacter. The sequence goes on along the minus strand of DATJYJ010000279.1, from coordinate 27,878 downwards.
GTTTCCACCCGGGCCGTGGAAAGGGAAGCTCACTTCTGCATTGAGCGCGGCGCAGACCGGAAGGAGGGTGAGGAGCAAGCAAAGAGTCCGTGGCACGATTCTCAATTCCCGCATATCGAGGTAGAGTACCTGTAAGGGTTTATTCTAGGCGTCGTGCAGAGAGGAAGTCTTGACGGCGATTGGAAAAAAGACGGATGAAGTTGTGACGGCTTTCGCCGCACAATGAGTGATCAGCCGTATGCTTGCCTCGGAGAAGCATTTATACGATTTTGGTCCGTTTCGGCTCAATCTCCATTCGAGAATGCTGCTGCGCAACGGCGCCTACATCGCGCTCACCCCGAAAGCATTTGAGACCCTGGCCGTGCTGGTGGAAAGCAACGGCGAAATCGTCAATAAGGATGAGCTGCTGAGGCTGGTGTGGCCGGGGACCTGCGTGGAGGAGGCGACGCTCGCCAAGACCGTCTCGATTCTTCGCAAAGCGCTGGGCGAGGATGAAGGGCATCACTACATCGATACCGTGCCGAAACGGGGCTACCGATTCGCGGTTGAGGTGCGTGCGGTGGACAAAGCGGTCCTGGAAGAACCACGGGAGGCAGTCGCGCCGCTCCCGCCGTCCGAGCCCGCCGCGCCCCGCCCGGCCGGCGGGCAGGGAAAACGCCCGAACCGGCGTTGGCGCGCGGCGGCACTGGCGGCCGGGGTGCTGGCGGCAGCGGCGATCGGTTACGCATTGCTCCGCGAGCGGCTTCCTTCCATGATTACCGCGGCTCCGCCCAAGGCCATCCCGCTCACCAGCTTCTCCGGACGTCAGGACGAGGTGGCATTCTCCCGGGACGGCAATGAGATTGCGTTCGCGTGGGACGGGCCGCAGGGCGGGAACTCTCACATCTACCGCAAAGTGATCGGCAGCGAGGCGTTGCTGCAGTTGACTCATGGCCCGGGTTCCGATTCGCGCCCGGCATGGTCGGCTGACGGCCGGAATCTCTCCTTCCTTCGCTCGACGCCGCAAGGCCGCGCGTGGTACCTGACCACGGCGCTCGGCGGACCGGAGCGCAAGCTCGCGGACGTGTTTCCGTATTTCGACCTGGGCAGCGGCAACAGCACGTACTTTTCCCCGGACGGCAAATCGCTGGCGATCGTGGACAAAGCGAACTCGAGCGAGCCTTCGAGCATCTACCTGCTGTCGATGGCAGACTCGACGCGCCGGCAACTGACTTTCCCTCCTGCCGGCACCACCGGCGACTACTATCCGGCGTTCTCTCCGGACGGCAGGCGGCTGGCATTCGCGCGCGCGGTGAGCTTCTCCGCCACGGACCTGTATGTGCTCGAGCCGCTGAACGGCACTGCGCGGCGGCTCACGTTCGACGGGCTCACCATCGACGGACTGGCCTGGGCGGCGGACAGCCGGGAGATCATCTTCTCGTCCCGCAGGGGCGGCAGTTTCAACTCGCTGTGGAAGATCCGGAGCAGCGGCGGGACTCCGGAGCGCGTGAGCGCATTTGGCGAGGACATCATCAGCCCCGCGGTTTCGCGCGACGGCAGGCTGGCGTATACGCGCCGGCTGGACGATATGAACATCTGGAAATTTACGCTGGACAGCGCGGGGCGCGTGATCTCGAAGGCGCCGCTGATTGCCTCCACGTTCCGCGATTCCGATCCGGACTATTCACCTGACGGCCGCCGCATCGCGTTCACCTCGGGACGCAACGGCAGCTTCGGAATCTGGGTGAGCGACATCGACGGGGCGAATGCGCGCCTGCTGTTCGACGGGGGCGCCTATGTTACGGGAAGCCCGCGCTGGTCTCCCGACGGGAAGCGAATCGTCTTCGACACCAGGGCCAACGATCCCGCGCGAGTCGGAAACCCGAGTATCTGGATCGTGGATGCGGACGGCGGGCAGGTGCGGCGCCTCACGGGAGCCGGCACGGGCGACGTCGCGCCGAGCTGGTCGCACGACGGAGCATGGGTTTACTTCGCCTCGACGCGCAGCGGAACTTTGCAGATCTGGAAGATTCCTTCGCAGGGTGGCGCAGCCGTGCAGGTGACCCGAAAGGGCGGCTTCGAAGGATTCGAGAGCCCGGGCGGCCAGTTTCTGATGTACGTGAAGGGCCGGGAGATTCCGGGCATCTGGCGAGTGCCCGTTGCGGGCGGGGAAGAAGTTCAAATTGCCGACAGGGACCAGGTGGGCTATTGGCGTTGCTGGCGGCTGGCGCGAGGGGGAGTCTATTTTGCCACGGCCGCACCTCCGGCCGAACCTCGCCTGGAATTTCTGGACCTGGCAACCGGCGCCGTCCAGCAGATTGCCACGCTTCCCAAGGCGCCCGATGCGACGATCCCGGGGCTTGCGGTTTCCCCGGATGGCCAGACGCTCCTGCTGGCCCAGTACGATCAAAACGGAAGCAACATCATCATGGTGGAGCGCGGCCGCTAGCAGAGGCGAGGACGGCCGATCATCGAGGATTTCGGGGAGGGACGAGATCCCAGCGTTCGACCACGATACGGCCGGGCGGGTTGTCCGGCGCGAAGAACTCCTGCAATGACGGCCCTTCCGGGCGATAGATGAGATTGGTGATGGCGGCCTGACCACGCTGGGCGAACACTTCGAGCGTGGAGTGGTCCACGAGGATGTCCAGGCTTATGGCTTCCCCGGGATCGGGTAGCGGGGCGGCGGTGCGAGCGGGAAATCGGGGACTGAAGGCGGTGTTTCCGGAGTGCGTGCGGTCCACAAACACTTCGCGATTCCGCGCGTCGCAGGCAATGGTAGTGTAAGTGCTATTTGCGCCCAAGAGCTTCAAGCCCGCCGCTCCCGGGGTATCCGCGGGCAGTGTGACCATCAGCTCGAAGGCCGGCTCGCGGACGATGTGGGTGCGCAACGCCTGATTGAGGCCGCTGACGCTGGTGCCGCTCCAGGAAAACGGGTTCTGCCGCAGGCGGCGGATGGTTTCGACAGGCTGCTGTAGGAGGCGAAGACCGTCAGGACCCTGGCGAAGCTGGAGGCGGCGCGGCGCGGTCATCTGGCCGCGCCAGGGGGCGGTGGGCACCTTATCGGCATACTGCCAGTTGTTCATCCAGCCAAGCATCAATGGGGTTTCGGTGGACGGCAGGTGATTAAAGGTCAGGGCGCAGTAGCAGTCTTTGCCGTAGTCCGTCCAGAGGGTGGTAGCCGGGGGATTGTCATTGAGAAAGCGGCCGCCCTCGAAGCGGCCGACGAAGTATTGCTCGCCGGAGCCGCCCTGGAGGCCGCCGGGGTTCAATCCGACTTTGAGCACCCAGCGGGTGCGGCGCGGACTGCTGCCTTCGACCGGCACCTCGGTCAGCGTCGGGCACTCCCATTGTCCGGCCGTGGCGCCGGCGGGGCCGAAGTCGCCCAGACGATCCCAGCGCTTCAGGTCGGGCGATCCGTAGAACAGCACCTTGTGATCGTTGGGAAGCGCGACCGCCATGATCCAACGCCGATCGGGGGCGAACCAGAAGACGTGCGGATCGCGGAAGTCGGGCAGATCGAGGTTCAGCACGGGATTGCCGGAGTACTTGGTCCAGGTGCGTCCGCGATCGTTGCTATAGGCCAGATTCTGGGTCTGGAGCGGCCGGCCGTTGGCGGCGCGCGGTGTGTGGCCGGTGTAGACGGCGACCATGCAGGGCTTGCCGCCGGCGCAGAAGCCGCTGGTGTTGCGCTCGTCGACGACGGTACTGCCGGTGAAGATCATGATGCCGTTCTCTTCGGCGAGAGCCACCGGCAGCTCGTCCCAGCGGAGGAGATCGCGGCTGACGGCGTGCCCCCAGCTCATGTGTCCCCAGGTATCGCCGAACGGGTTGTACTGGAAGAAGAGATGATATTCGCCGTCGAACCAGACCAGCCCGTTGGCGTCGTTGGTCCAGTTACGGCTGGGGGAAAAATGAAATTGCGGGCGGTACCACTCGCCGGAGGGCTGGCTCCAGGCCGCGGACAGGCAGGAGAGGAGCAGAAGCGCGAGCCGTGGCATCCTGGTGCCAGTCTCTCACAGAGACCAATGCCGCGCGGGAGGGCAACGTCAATGACCGGCTGATTTCGTGCTGCTAGCGCGCCGGGGCCGCTCCCTCACGGTCGCGGCTCGGTCAAAGACTGGGGCTGGTTTTGATCTTTCCCGTAAAGGCGCTGGTAAAACTGGTTCACCGGTTTCCGTTCCACCAGCGGTATCAGGATCGCGGTCATCAGGATACTGACGATCACGGCAAAGTACGCGAAGTCTCGCGCACGCTCCGCGCCCTCAATTCCGCGGGCCACAGGGATGGATGCCAGCACCGCGGAGACAAGTCCTTTGGGAGCCAGCACGGACATCAATCCGGCTTCCGGCCACTCGATAGGGACCAGCCAGGTCACCAGTTTTACGGTGAAGATGCGCGCGACATACACCAGCAGGATCAGCACAAAGGCGGCGAGAGCAAGCCATCCTTCGGCGAACCGGATGGAAATGCCGAGGTAGATGAAGAAGAAGACCTTCAACAGGAACAGCATCTCGTTGAGGAACTCATGGTCGAAGTGCGCCAGGACTCCGAACTCCCGGCCTCTGAGAAGGGGCAATTTGCGAATGCCCAGCAGATCATGGTTGGTCAGCGTCGCTCCGAACGTCAGGGCAGCGACCGCACCGCTAAAGCCCATGGTATCAGCGAGGCCATAAAGCACGAAAGCCAGCGCGAGGGTGGTGAACGCGGTATTGGGAAAACTGCGGACCCGATTCATGATGCTCAGCCATACCGCTCCCCCGAGCACACCGATGATGGCCGCGCAGAGCAGCGAGGCGATAATCGACCCTGCCAGGTGCACCGGATTGAGCGCGCCGGTCTTCGCCGCATCCAGCAAACCCAGCAACAAAATGATGGTAAGCACATCGCCTAACGCGGATTCGAGTATCAGGATTGTGCCGGGCGGATCCTTCATCCCGATACTCTTGACCAGCGCAATGACGACGGCTGCCGAGGTCCCGCCCAGCACGCTGCCCAGCATCGCGGACAACAGGGGATCCAGCTTCAGCCAGAAAACGCCGACCGTCATCGTCAGGCCGATGGTCACGATCAGCGTGGACAGAGTGAGGCGCAAGACCGGCCGCCAGATGCTTGGGATCACCAGGGGGTCCAGCGTCATGCCGCTTTCAAACAGGATCAGCACCAGGGCAATGGTGCTGATGACACTGCCGGCTTTGCCGAAGGATTCCGGAGCCACTTCATGGGTAATCGGACCAAGAAGCAGGCCCAGCAGCGTGAGCCACAGGACATCAGGCACCCTGGTCTTGCGGAAGAGTGCCACGAAGAAATGCGCCAGAAAGATAATCAGCCCGATGACGAGAACGGTCTCAGCCATAGTTGACTACTTCATTGTCCTGGTGATGAAGCCCTGGGGGCAAAGGGTTCAACAAATCTCCAGGCGGCGGTTACGCGTCCGGCTTGGAGGTCGCACAGAGCGGCAGATGGGGGTGGTAACCGGTGAGGTGCTTGTACATCTCGAGCGCGTTGAAGATGATCGGGCAGTGCGCCGCCCAGCGGGCATGCGAGGACAGGCGGCTGCCGAGCGAGTGGGCGCCGATGGCGACGTGCGGGAAGTCGCGGCAGGTCTTGGGGCGGGCTTCGTAGATCGTGCAGAGGGTGCCGTCGAGGAAGACGCAGCCTTGCTTCGAATTGAGCAGGGTGCGCGAGGCACGGGAGTCGGGGTCGGGAAGGGTGTAGAGGCGGACGACCTCCGCGGGGGTGGTGCCCAGGTGCCTGGCGATCTTTTCGATCTCCGCCTGATCGACCGACACCACGGAGTACCGGCAGCAATTGGCACATGCGGTACAGTCCATGTGTTGCTGTACTTCGCTAGCCAGGATGTGAAACTCCGTGTCGACGTGGTGGTGCGCAGAGAGGTAGCGGCGAAAGGCGAGGTTTTCTTTCACCTTCGAGGTCCCGAGCCGAAAAACTTCAGCCAAGTCGGTAACCACGCCCTAAGAATATTCCCGGGCAGGCGCGATGGCAACCTGTTGCAGATGGCGAACCATAAAATATTCACACTCCTCATTCGTCTACAACGGTAGGTGAAGGACACGGCGACAGTGGAACGGGACCTGCGGATGTCCGAAGTGGTGGAACGGGAGCAATCCCGGCTGCGCAACTTCATCCGCCGGCGGGTGCCGGATCCGCGCGATGCCGAGGACATTCTGCAGGACGTCTTCTGTGAGCTGGTGGAAGCGAACCGCCTGCTGATGCCGATCGAGCACGTCACGGGCTGGCTGTTTCGGGTGGCGCGCAATCGGATTACGGACCTGTTCCGCAAGAAGAGGCCCGAGAGCTTCAGCGAGAGCGCCGTGATGGACGAGGACAGTGGACTGATGGAGTTGGAAGACCTGCTGCCTTCACCCGATGCGGGGCCGGAGGCGCTCTATGCGCGCGGCGTGCTTCTGGATGAATTGGAAGCCGCGATTGACGAGCTGCCCCAGGAGCAGCGCGCGGTGTTCGTGGCCCACGAGCTGGAAGGGCGCAGTTTCAAAGAGATTGCCGGCGAGACCGGCGTGAGCGTAAACACGCTGCTCTCGCGCAAGCACTACGCGGTGCTACACCTGCGCGAGCGATTGCAGGGCATCCACGACGAATTGACGAAAGTATGAGGAACGGATCATGAGACGGAAATGGAAATACCTGGTTCCGCTGGGCATTCTGGGGGTTCTGGTTTTTATCGCCATCGGCGGCGAGGCGGTGCGCCTGTTGTGGAACTGGCTGCTGCCGCCGCTGTTCGGGTGGCACGAAATTACGTTCTGGCAGTCCTTGGGGATTCTGGCGCTTTGCCGGATTCTCTTCGGGGGGCTGGGAATCCGCGGGTCCCGGTCGAAAATTCGAGAGCGGATGGCGGAGCGGTGGGAGCGCATGACTCCCGAAGAGCGGGAACGGTTCCGGCAAGGGATGCGCGGGCGCTGCGGCCCCGGCGCATCCACGAGCGAGAGCCCGGCACAATGACCGCCACGTTCAGGACCGGCGGTATACTCGGCGTAGGAGTGAAGCATGTATTGTCCGGAATGCCACGCCGAGTACGATGACGATTTCACCGAGTGCTCCCAGTGCCGCGTTCCCCTGATGAGGGGAAGCGGTCCGGACTCAGGCGAGCAACTGGTTTCCGTGCTGGAGACGAACGATCGCATTCAGCTTGCGATGGCGAGGGGCCTGCTGGAAGATGCCGGAATTCCGTTCATTCTGCAGGGTCAGATCGCGACGCTGGTACAGGATGTCGACGGGTTTCTGCGCAAGTGGGTGCGCGTGCAGGTGCCTCGCGACCGCGAGATCGAAGCGCGGGATGTGCTGGATCAGTTGATGCAGCCGGTTCCACAGGACTCGGCCGATGCCGGGGCGTGAGACGCCGGCCTGCGGCCGGTGCGCGGACGACGCAAGGCGATCGTCCACGCCACGAACCATGCGACGCATGATTCTAATCGTCTGCGCGGCAGTCGCGGCCGGCTTTGCGCAGGATGCCGACCCGGGCCGGCTGATCTTCGAATCGCGGTGCGCCCGCTGCCACGGCGCAGACGGGTCGGGCGGAGACATGGGGCCGAATATCCACGGCCGGCTTGCCTCCCACAGCGACGAGCAACTGGCGCAGTTGTTTGGCGAGGGATCGGGCGGGATGCCGCCGGTGGCGGTGACCGGGGAGGAGTTCCCAAACCTGGTCCGGTTTCTGCGGTCGCTCGAGCCTCAGCGGCGGCCGGTGGTGCGGATCACCGCGCGGCTGGTAAACGGAAAGGTGCTTGAAGGCGAATTGCTGAACCAGGGGTTCGGCGACCTTCAGATGCGCGGCGGCGACGGGCGCGTTCACCTGCTACGGCGGGTGGGCGAGCGCTTCCGGGAGATCGAACCGGGCGTCGATTGGCCCGGGTACAACGGCGACCCCGGCGGCAACCGGTACACCACGCTGGCGCAGATCACGAAGGCCAATGTCGCGCGGCTGACGCCGAAATGGACCTTCACGTTGCAAGGGGCGGGGCAGTTGCAAGGGACGCCGGTGGTGGCCGGCGGAATCATGTACATGCCGGCCTCGAACGAGTGCTATGCGCTGGATGCCGGCACGGGGCGCGAGATCTGGCACTTCCGAGTGCCGGGCGAGAAGACGGGCGGGACGAACCGTGGCGTCGCGGTGGCGGGCGATCGTGTGTTTCTCCAAACGCAGAAGGCGCACATGATTGCGTTGAACCGTTTCACGGGCGAGAAGGTGTGGGACACGGAGATGGCCGATTGGCGGCAGAGCTACTTCGCGTCGTCGGCGCCGCTGGCGGTGGGCGCGCTGGTGGTGGGAGGAGTCGGGGGAGGCGAGCACGGCACGCGGGGATTTGTGGCGGCGTACGACCAGGCCACGGGGAAGGAAGTGTGGCGGTTCTGGACCGTGCCGTTGCCGGGTGAGCCGAAGTCGGAGACGTGGCAGGGCGGCGGAATCGAGCACGGCGGCGCGCCCACGTGGTTCACCGGCACGTACGATCGCGAACTGGATACGATTTACTGGCCCACGGGCAATCCCGCCGCGGAGTATTACGGCGACGATCGCGCCGGCGACAATCTGTACTCGGACTGTATTCTGGCGCTCGATGCGAAGAGCGGAAAGCTCAAGTGGCACTACCAGGGGACGCCGCACGACCTGTGGGATTGGGACGCCACGGAGACGCCGGTGGTGGTGAATGCACCCTGGGAGGGACGGCCGCGCAAACTCCTGCTGCATGCCAATCGCAACGGATTCTTCTATGTCTTCGACCGCACGGATGGGCGGCTGTTGCTGGCGAAGCAGTTCATCAGGAACCTGACGTGGGCCAGCGGAATCGGGGCGGACGGGCGTCCGATCAAGCTGCCCAACCAGGAGCCGAGCGCGGCCGGAACGCGGGTGTGCCCGGCGCAGGACGGCGCGACCAACTGGTATTCGCCTTCGTTCAATCCGGCGACGGGACTGTACTACGTGCAGACGTTCGAGAAGTGTAGCGTGTACACGAAATCGACGCCGGGGACGTGGCAGGCGGGCCGCGAGTATCTGGGTGGATCGGAGCGGACCGCGCGGGATCTGAAGCCGGAACGAATCCTGAGGGCGATCGATATTCACACGGGGAAGATTGCGTGGGAGCTGCCGCAGCCCGGGCCGGCGGACTCCTGGGGCGGCACTCTGGCGACGGTGACCGGGCTGGTGATCTTCGGCGAGGAGGGCGGATCGCTGATGGCGGCCGATGCGGCGACGGGAAAGGTGCTCTGGAGTTTTCCGACGAATCAGCTCTGGCACGCGTCGCCGATGACTTACTCGGTGGATGGGCGGCAGTTGATTGCGGTGGCGTCGGGGCCGAACGTGATTGCGTTTGGGGTGGAGTAGGGCGGTGGTGCAATATGCACAGATGATGCATCATAATACATATGCGGACTACCTTGAACATCGACGACAGGCTACTGGAGCGCGCCAGAGGGCTGACCGGAATTCAGGAGAAGACCGCCCTGGTGCGGGCCGGGCTGGAGGCGCTGATCGCACGTGAGGCGGCCAAGAGGCTTGCGAAACTCGGGGGAACGCAACCGAAGCTGACGAATATTCCGCGGCGCCGTACCGCGTAATGATACTTGCAGACACTTCCGTCTGGATTCAGCACTTCCGCCACGGAGATCCGAAACTGGCGGAGTATTTGTCGCAAGAACTCGTCGTGATGCATCCGTTCATCGCGGGCGAACTGGCCTGCGGCAATCTGAAGAACCGGGTTGCCATTCTCCGTGACCTCGAGGCGCTTCCAGCAGCCACACCGGTTTCGGATGCAGAGGCGCTCCGGTTTCTGGAGAGCCGGCGGCTGTGGGGGCGAGGACTGGGATGGATCGATGTGCATCTGCTCGCTTCAGCGATTCTGTCCGGTTGCGAGCTATGGACACTCGACAGGCGGATCGAAGAGGCGGCCAGGGAGATTGGTTTGAAATGAGTCCCCTGAATGCGGGGTTCCGCGTCGTATAATCTGGCGCATGGTGCTCAATCGCCGTGAAATGCTTGCGCTGTTACCGGCAGCCGGTTTCGCCCAGGGCGCGCGAGGGCGGCCGGTGCGGCTTGGGGGGCCGATCTTCCTGAAGTCCGACGATCCGCGGGAACTTGCGCGCGAGCATCGGCGGCTGGCGTACAGCGCCGCGTACTGTCCGGCGGCCACGGCGGCCGAGACCGAGAAGGTCCGCGCGATTCGCGACGGATTCGCGGCGGAAAACGTAGCGGTCGCGGAGGTGGGCGCCTGGAAGAACATGCTCGATCCGGATAGCGCTACGCGCAAGGCGAACGTCGAGTACGTGGTGGAGCGGCTGGCGCTGGCGGATGCGGTGGGGGCGCGCTGCTGCGTGGATATCGCCGGGTCCTACAATCCAAAATACTGGTATGGCATGCATCCGAAGAATCTGTCGAAGGATTTCCTGGATGCCACGGTGGAGAACTGCCGGCACGCCATCGACGCCGTGCGCCCAAGCCGGACCGTCTTCACGATCGAAATGATGCCGTGGTCGCTGCCAAACGGTCCGGATTCGTATCTGGAGCTGATCAAGGCCGTCGACCGGCGGGCGTTCGGCGTGCACCTGGATGCATGCAACGTGGTGAACAGCCCCGAACGTTTTTACAACAACAAAGCAGTGATCGAAGAGTGCTTCCGCAAGCTGGGGAAGTGGATCGCCTCGTGCCATGCCAAGGACCTTGCCTGGGTTCCGGAATACAACGTGCATTTCGCCGAGGTGGTACCGGGCAGGGGCGAGATCGACTATGCGACTTATCTTCGCGAGCTGACGAAGCTCCCGGTGGACGCGCCCCTGATGTTGGAACACTTGAAAAACGCCGCGGAGTACGACGAAGGACGCGCTTATATTCAGCGAGTAGCGGCGCAAACCGGCGTCGCCTTCGCGTAGCATCCCCTTTTTACCCCGACTTAACCCCAAGTTGACCGTAACTCCGCTGTCATTCACGCATGTTGGAGCGTCTGAATGAAAAATCGCCCCGGTAAGCGGGCGTGCAACCCGGCTGTGTGCATTTGTTTCACGGCCGGGTAAATGGTCGGAAGCGAGGGTCGGAGGTTAACACGATGAAATCGGCATGCTTGTTTTTACTGATGGCCGCCTGTGCATGCGCACTGTTTGGACAGGCTTCGGATGGAAACATCACCGGCACGATAACGGACAGCTCAGGCGCGGCTGTGCCCAAGGCCAGGATCGAGTTTCAAAATACGGCGACCGGGGTGGTCAGCTCCACCTTAACCGACGCCGGCGGCGTTTACCGGTTGAGTAATCTGCTGGTGGGTACTTACAACCTGTCGGTTAGCGCCCCAGGGTTTACCACGCAGTCGTTGAAGGGTGTGGTGATCGATCTCAACAAAGTAACAACTGCGAACGTGACGCTGGAGGTGGGATCGGTAGCGACCGCAGTGGAGGTGGTGGACTCGCAGGCACTGCTGGACACGACCACGGCACAGGTGGCGAACAACTACACGAGCCGCACGGCGGCGGACCTGCCGAGCGCAGCGAACACCGGGGGCGTGCTGAACCTGGCGCTGCTCGGGGCGGGGGTCTCGAACGCTGGAGGGCTGGGCACGGGGACCGGCCCTTCGGTGGGCGGGCAGCGGCCGCGAAACAACAGTTTCACCGTGGAAGGCGTGGACAACAACCGCAAGGACGTTACGGGTCCGATCGTCTACGTGCCGAACGACGCGGTGGCGGAGTTTTCGGTCCTGCAGAACCAGTTCAGCGCCGAGTACGGGCATTCGTCGGGCGGACAGTTCAACACCGTGATCCGCGGCGGGACGAACGAGATGCACGGCGGGGTCTACGAGTACCTGCAAAACCGGGACCTGAACGCGCTGGACCAGGCGTTCAAGCGGCAGGGGATTTTCGCGAAGCAGCGTTACGACCAGAACCGCCTGGGCGGCACGCTGGGCGGCCACATCATCAAGAACAAGCTGTTCTACTACGGGGTGTACGAATACAATCCGCTGGGCCAGGCGAGCACGCCTTCCTCGGCGACGATTGTGCCGACCGCGCAGGGATACTCGCTGTTGTCCAGCATTCCCGGAATTTCGCAAACCAACCTGCAGGTGCTGAAGCAGTACGTGAGCCCGGCGCCGGCTAACGACCAGGGTTCCGCGAAGGTGCTCGGGGTATCGATCCCGCTGGGCACGCTACCGATTTCGGCGCCGAATTACACGAACGCGTACAACTGGCTGATCTCGATCGACTACAACCTGTCGAGCCAGGACCAGATCCGCGGACGCTATATCGACAACAAGCAGACCGGCTTCAGCGCGACCAATAACGCGCAGACGAATTTGCCGATCTTCTTCGCGCAGCGGCCGATCACCGGCAAAGTGGCCTCGGTTTCGGAGTTTCACAACTTCCGGGCCAACCTGACCAACGAATTGCGGCTGGCCTACAACCGGTACAACGACAGCAGCCCGATTCCGAATTTTCAATACCCGGGTCTGGACGTGTTTCCGAATATCCAGATCCAGAACGACATGAGCGTGCAGATCGGGCCGTTCACGAGCGGGCCCCAATCCACCATCCAGAACACGTACCAGATGGTGGACAACCTGAGTTGGACGCACGGCCGGCACGATCTCAAGTTCGGCGTGGACGCGCGCAACCTGATCGCGGAGAGCACGTTCATCCAACGCGTGCGCGGCGACTACGACTACTCGACGCTGGAGCGGTATCTGCTGGACTACGTGCCGGACCTGCTGGCGGAACGCAACGTGGGCGGCAAGCCCTACGCGGGCAACCAGTATGCGGTCTACGCATATGCCAACGACAACTTCCGCGTGGACCGGCACCTCACGCTGAACCTCGGACTACGGTACGAGTTCACCAGCGTGCCGCGGTCGATGCAGGAGTTTGCGCTGAACAGCCTGGCCGATGTGCCGGGAGTGTTGACGTTCTTCGCGCCCAAACCGCAGTACAAGAACTTCGCGCCGCGGTTCGGTTTTGCGTATTCGCCGGGCACGAGCGGATCAACCTCGATCCGGGGCGGATTCGGCCTTTCCTACGACCAGATCTTCGACAACGTCGGTACGAATGCGCGCCCGCCTCAGGCGACCTCAACCGTGGACCGGCCGGTGGTGGACCAGTGCTGTTTCCTGGGAAGCGGCGGCATCAAGCCGAACGAGGTGGCGGCGGCGCTGACGCCGGCGGCTGCACGCGCGGCCACTTCGTCGTGGCTGCCCGACCAGCAACTGGGATACGCCATCAACTGGAACCTGGGAGTGCAGCACGTGTTCGCGAAGGACTATACGCTGGAGGTCCGCTACGTGGGGACCAAAGGCGTACACCTGCTGTTTCAGCAGCAGTTGAACCGAAGCGCGGTAACGACCGCGACACACAACCTGCCGACTTATCTGCAGGCGCCGTCGCAGGCCGCGCTGGACACGCTGCCGCTGACGCTGGCGCAGCTCACGGCGGAAGCCAACCCGAGCACGTCGAGCATCATCAATCCGTTCCTGCCCTACGGCTTCCCGCTGACGATCACGGCGTATGTGCCGCGCGGCAATTCGGTGTATCACGGGCTGGCGGCCGAGCTGACGCGGCGCTTTTCGAAGAACCTCACGTTCAAGGGGGCCTACACTTGGAGCCACCTGATGGACGACAGCACGGCGGAGGTGAACAGCACGACGCTCTCGCCGCGCCGTCCTCAGGACTTCAACAACATCCGAGCGGACTGGGCATCGTCGCTGCTGGACCACCGGCAGCGGCTGACGGCAAGCTGGATTTACCAGACTTCGTGGTTCCAGAACGAGAAGAGCTGGTTGAAGCGGAACGTGCTGGGCAACTACCAGATATCCGGCGTGTACACGGTGGAATCGCCGGAATACGTAACGCCGCAGAGCGCGGCAGACGCGAACCTGAACGGGGACTCGGCGGGAGACCGGGTGATCATTAACACCAACGGCGTCCCCGGGACGAGCAGCGATGTAACGGCGCTGAAGAACTCGAAGGGCGATACCGTGGCATACCTGGCCAACAATCCGACCGCACAGTTTATTCGCGCGCAGAAAGGGGCATACGCGACTTCGGGGCGCAATATTTTCCCGGCGAAGGGCATCAACAACTGGGATTTCAGCGTCGCCAAGATCGTGACGTTCCGTGAACGGTACCGGGTGCAGGTGAGGGCGGACTTCTTCAACGGGTTCAATCATCCGCAGTACACGCCGGGGGTGGTGAACAACGTGACCGCGACCAATCGCGCCAACGTGACCAACTACCTGACGCCGGGCAATGCGCTGTTCGGACAGTTCGACCAGGTTTACAGCAGCAACCCGAGGGTGATCCAGTTGGGCGCGAAGTTCAACTTCTGAACAACACGGGATCGGCAGGCACGACCGTATCACCGACGGGCATGTCGGCCGCTACCTGGCGCATTCCCGAGAGTGCGAGACCGTAACGGCCGCGAATGCCTGTTTTCTCGAAGATGTGTTTGAGGTGGATCTTGACGGTGCCGGTACAGATGCCGAGGTAGGAAGCAATTTCCTTGTTCCGGTAGCCGCGAGAAACCAGGTCCATGACCTGCATTTCCCGGGCTGTGAGGGCGGCGCGCCCGGTGCGGATCGGCCGGCGGGGATCGCGCAGGATCTGCTGCTCCATCCAACTGCCGCCGGAGGCGATGGTGTGCATGCAGGCGGTGAGATCGTCCAGGGAAGCGGTCTTGCGAATCACACCAGCGGCGCCGGCCTGGATATAGCGAAGGGCCTCGGATTCGGAGATGGGCTCTCCCCATACCACCGAGGCGGTGGTGAGGCCTTCCTCACGCATGATGCGCAGCCAGTCCACGATGGTGTGGCTGCCGAATTCGCGGTTGACCACCAGGATGTTGGGCCGCAACTCGCGAACGGCCCCTACGGCGTCTTCCAGGGTGGTTTCCATCGCGACGACGCGCGGACCGTCATGGGAGGCAAGGAGGTTTCGCAAACCCTCCATGGCGACGGGCTGGGGATCACAAACTGCCAGTGTCAGCACGGCTCAATATCACTATCGACTGCTGCGTCTTGACACTTTAGTGTCGGGAACGCGTGAATTGTCTCAAAAAGAAATGCGCCCGGGGGCGGAGTGACTCATTACCCGGCGGGTCAAACGCGGTACTCGTCGGCGCGCCAGTCCTTGACGGCCTGCTTGATGTCGCCGGGCTGGAGGCCTTCGGAGGCGGCGCGCGAGGCCAGGGCCGGAAACTCGCTGTCGGAAGCGAAGCGCAGGGCGACCACCTGGCGGATGCCGAGGCGCGCATCGAGCGGTTTTCCGGTGAGCACGTAGTGGCGGAAGTTTTCTTCGGCGCGGATGGCGCGATCCTGGGCTTTGAGGGCATACACGCGGGCGAGGACAGCCGCTACCGACAGGCACAAGGTCAGCACGAGAATGAGGGACGCGCTGTAGATGCGCTCGTGGTCGCCCCAGGATTCGTACACGTTGACGCAGGCGCCGATGATGGTGAGCAGGAGTATGGGCAGCAGCGCGCGGTGGTAGACCGGATCGGTTCTGGTGTGATTGGAATAGCTTTGCGTAGCCATGGGTACATGGTAACCCCGGGCGGTTTGCTCCTTGCCCGCCGGGTGCTGTAAACTCAAGCGCGTGGATCGTCGCACATTCGTTACCCTGGCCGCGGCGGCGCCTCTGGCCGCGAATCCCATCGATGTACCCGCGTATCGGGTAGTCACGCCGTACGCGAAATCGCAGAATCCGGGCATGCCCGGGCCCTATCCGGGGCGCGCGGTCCGGGTGCACGCGGAGAAGTCGATCGACCCGGGGACGGGCAAAGTGGACCTGGGAACGGTACGCCAGATGCTCTCGGCCGGAATGCGCGCGCTGACCGGCGATGCACGGGACGAAGACGCGTGGGCGCGGTTCCTGACTCCGAAGGACGTGGTCGGGATCAAGGTAAACTGCTCGGGTGCGCCGCGCATCCGCTCGTCGCCGGAAGTGGTGGGAGCGATCGTGGAGCGGGTGCTGGCCGTGGGCGTGCCGGCGGAGAATATCTGGATCTACGAGCGTTTTCAGAATCAGCTTGTGACGGTGCCATATCGCGACTTTGTGCCGCAGGCGGTACACATCCACGCGGCGGAAGCCGACCGGGGCTCGGTGCTGGGCTACGACCCGAAGGTCTACGTCGAAGCCAACTTCTTCGGCGAAGAGGACACGCGGTCGAACCTGATGCGCATCGTCTCGCAGACGCTGACCAAGATCATCAACGTGCCGAACATGAAGGAGCACCAGGCATCGGGAGTCACGGGGTGTTTGAAGAACATCGCGTACGGCGATTTCTCAAACGTGGCGCGCTCGCACCGCAACGAGAAGACGAACACGTATTCGTTCATCGGCACGCTGGCATCGGTGGAGCCGGTGCGTTCGAAGGTGGTGCTGGGGGTCATGGACGGGCTGGCGGGAGTGTGGCATGCGGGACCGTTCAGCAACAATGCCCGGTTCCGCTTCTATCCCAAGGAACTGATGATCGGCACCGATCCGGTGGCGATGGACCATCAGCTTATCGAGATTATCGAAGCCAAGCGCAAGGCCGAGGGCGCGATATCGATTTTCAACCAGTCGCGGGAGATCCTGGGCGACAATCGCGATCCGAACAAGAACGCCTACATCCGCGAGGCGGGCCACGTGGAGTACGCATCGAAGCTGGGCCTGGGTGTTTACGACGCCGCGAAAATCCAGGTGAAGAGGATCGAGCTGTGATCCTGCTGGCGCTTGCGGCGGCCATACCGGGGATCTTCTGGGACGCGCCTCCAGACACGGCGCCCGCGCTGAAGGAGGCGGGCATCCGGCGCATTCTGGTGCCGGCGGGGCAGGCGGCGGGGTGGAAGCAGGTGGAAGGGATCGCGGCGGAGGTGGCCGACCCGGCCAAAGCGGTCAAGCTGAGGACGCCGGCGGTGAACTACCGGTTCGAACAGGCCTCCGCCTCGCGGGTTCCGTGGATCGATTGCAACGGCTGGCGATTCCTGCGGCAGCCGGACAGCCGGTACTTCTACGACGCCACGGGAGCACTGGCGGCGATGGCGGCGGCGGAAGCGCTGGCCTGGGGTGCCGATGCCATGATCAAGACCGACCCGGCGGGGCTGAAGCCGCTGGCCGAAATGCTCACGTTCGGCGAAGGACTCGAACGCGCCGGGATGCAGCCGCTGGCCGATTTCGGATTCATCGACGACGGTTCGTCGATTGCCGGCGAGGTGATGAACCTGCTCGTGCGGCACAGCCTTCTGTTCCGCGTGGTCCGCAGGCCCGATCCCAACCTGAAACTCACGGTGCAGCTCGGCAGCAAGAATTACCCGCTGGAGCAGGCCAAGAATCCCGGTGCGATGGCGCAGATGGTGCGCGCGGACCTGACCGACGGCAGGCGGTCGCTGCGGATTTACGGCTCGGCGGTGGTGGTGGGCCGGCTGGAAACGGCGGCGGGGAGACTGCGGGTCCACCTGATCAACTATGACGGCGCCGCGCGCAAAGTCAGCGGGCTGCGGGTGCGCGTGTCGGGCGAATTTCCGAAGCATCGGCTGGCCCTGGCCGGCCTTCCCGATGCGGAGCTGATGGATTACGAGGTGCTGACGGGCGCCACGGAGTTTACTTTGCCCGAGCTGCGGACCTACGCAGTAGTAGACCTCCAGAAATGATTTCTATGCGATACACTTCGCTCGTGCTTCTCACTTTCGGCCTCGCGGCCCAGCCGCGCTACGACCTGCTATTGCAGGGGGGCCGCGTAATCGATGCCAAGAATAATCTCAGCGCCGTGCGCGACGTGGCGATCAAGAATGGCGCGGTGGCGGCAGTGGCGCCGCATATCGACGCCGCGGACGCGCTCAAGGCGGTCAACGTGGCGGGCCTGATTGTCACGCCCGGCCTGGTGGATATCCATGTGCATGTCTTCGCCGGCACGGGGGAACGCAACTCGTATGCGGGGGACAACAGCGTGTACCCCGATCCCATGATGCTGCGCGTAGGCGTGACCACGGTGGCGGACGCGGGATGCGCGGGGTGGCGCAATTTCGAGGAGTTCAAGGAAAAAATCATCGACCGCTCGAAGACGCGGGTGTTCGCGTTTCTGAACATCGTGGGCGCGGGCATGCGCGGGGCGAGATTCGAGAACAACCTGGAAGACATGCAGTCCGCCCCGGCGGCCGAAATGGCCAAGAAGTATCGTGATGTGATCGTGGGCTTCAAGACGGCGCACTATGCCGGCCCGGAATGGAC
This sequence comes from Verrucomicrobiia bacterium, assembly GCA_035578025.1. GTDB lineage: Bacteria > Acidobacteriota > Terriglobia > Bryobacterales > Bryobacteraceae > Solibacter. The sequence continues at coordinate 9,689 of DATJYJ010000279.1, read as the reverse complement.
GCCGGTGGAACGGGCGGTGGAAGCCGGCACGGCGGCGAATATCCCAGTGATGGTGGATTTCGGCACGGACCATCCGGAGCGTCCGATTTCCGACCTGCTGACCAAGAAGCTCCGCCCCGGGGACATTTACACGCACTGCTACTCGGGGCTGCGGCACGAGCTTACGGACGACGGCAAGGTGAATCCGGGGATGATCGAGGGCAGGGCGCGCGGGGTGATCTTCGACGTGGGGCACGGCGGGGGCAGTTTCGCATGGCGGATCGCGGTGCCGGCGATCAAACAGCACTTTCTGCCGGATTCGATCTCGACCGACCTGCACGTGGGCAGCATGAACGCGGGCATGAAAGACATGCTCAACGTGATGGACAAATTTCTCGCGATGGGACTGACGCTGGACGAGGTGATCGCGCGCTCGACGTGGAACCCGGCGCGGGAAATCAAGCACGAGGAGCTGGGCAACCTGTCGGTGGGCTCGACGGCGGACATCGCGGTGCTGCGGGTGGAGAGGGGCGACTTCGGATTTACCGACATGTACGGCGCGCGGCTGAAGGGGCGGGAGAAGCTGACCTGCGAGCTGACGCTGCGCGCGGGCAAGGTGGTGTACGACTTGAACGGGATCACGCGGCCGGATTGGACCACGCTGCCGGCGAAATACACGCAGACGGGCGACCCGGCGTGGGACGCGGTGACGCCGGCGCGGAGGAGGTAGAGGCGCGCGGCGGACCGGCTCAAGCCGGTCCCACAGCACTTGTTACCCGGGGATCGAGTAGCGCTTCATCTTGTTGATCAGGCCCTGGCGGCTGAGACCCAGACGCCTGGCGGCCTGCTGCTGATTGCTCTTGGTGGTGGCCAGCGCTTCGGCGATCATGCGGCGTTCCAGGTCGGCCACGGCTTTCTTCAGCGTGGTCACGGCGGATGGCTGGAGCGCGGGGAGCGGCGGGTCGGGCGCGGGCGCGCTTTCCCACAGATCCTCTTCCGCGATCACGCGGCCGCGCGCGCAGGCGGCCAGGCGCATCACCTCGTTGCGAAGCTGGCGCACATTGCCGGGCCAGGGGGACTGCATCAGGCGGCGCAAGACGCCGGGAGCAAATTCCAGGGACTCGCGGCGGGTCTCGCGGCAGTACTCGTTGAGGAAGTGGTTGGCCAGAAGCGGGATTTCTTCGCGGATTTCCCGCAAAGGCGGCATGTGAATGTGGAGCACCTTGATGCGATAGTAGAGATCCTCGCGGAAGGCGCCGCGGGCGATCTCGGCCTCCAGGTCTTTGTTGGTGGCCGCGAGTAATCGCACGTCGACGGGAATCGGGGTGCGGCCGCCGACGCGCTCGACGATGCGCTCCTGGAGGACGCGAAGGATCTTGGCCTGGGCCGTCAGGCTGAGGTCGCCGATCTCGTCCAGGAAGAGCGTGCCGCCGTCGGCCTTCTGAAAGTGACCGAGCCGCTGCTCGACTCCCGTGGCCACGCCCTTTTCGATGCCGAAGAGCTCGCTCTCCACCAGGGTCTCCGGGAGCGCGGCACAGTTGAGCGCCACGAAGGGTTTCCGCGCGCGGGGGCTGGTGTAGTGGATGGCCTTGGCGGCGAGCTCCTTGCCGGTGCCGCTCTCGCCGGTGATGAGCACGTTGACCACGCTGTCGCGGATGCGTTCGATGAGCCGGACCACGTGCTGGACCTTCTGGCCGGTGCCGATGATTCCGTGGACGGCGTAGCGGCTTTCGACCTCGCGGAGGAGGTGGGCGTTCTGCTGCTCGAGCTGATCGTGATTGCGGCGCAGCTCGCCGATGAGCTGGGCGGTTTCGATGGCGTTGGCCGCATGCGAAGCGAGGGCCAGGAGCGAGACTTCGTCGCGGGCGGTGAACACGCCGGTCCGCTTGTTGAGCACTTCGAAGGCGCCGACGATGGCGCCATCCTGGTTGCGCATGGGCACGGCGAGCACGTTGCGGGTGCGGTAGCCGGTGCGGCCGTCGATGGCGGTGTAGAAGCGCGGATCGCTGTAGGCGTCCTTGACGTTGATGACGTTGCCGGTGAGCACGGCGCTGCCCGCGATGCCGCGATTGACGTCGAAGCGTAGGATCTCCTCCGAGCCGAGCGCAACTTTGGACCACAGCTCGCGGCGGGCGCTATCGAGCACGAAGATGCTGGCGCGGTCGCAATCGAGCAGGCTGGTGGCTTCGCGAGCGATGAGATCGAGCAGGGCTCCGAGGTCGTGCTCCGAGTTGATTTTCTGGCAGATCGCCAGGATGGCGGCAAGCCGCTCGTTCAACTCGGATTGGGGGACGGAGGCCACTTGCACCTCAGTGTATTACGGAAGCCCGCGTAGTGTCCATGAAGTTGACACACGGCAAAACCGGTTTACCGGGTGTATGGCGCGTGTACAGCCGGATGTCCGAAAAGGGATTGAGATCGAAAGCACATAGGCTGGACCGGCCAATGGCATCGCCGTTGCAAGGGAGAGGGCGCGGCAGGCAACGATCGGAGGCCAGATTCGAACGCTGTTCAGCGGATCGTCAGAATCTGTCCACGGGGCTTGCCGCATCTTGCCGAGTGAACCTGCAAACGGAGGATGGCAACGGGCCATACAACATCCTCTGAGACCTGCTGGCCCGTTCAGGACGACCCACCAAAAGGGGCAGCGAACCTGCCCCACATCTGGCTGGACGGTGCGTTATACTCGATGACGAGGCCGGCGTAGCTCAGTTGGTAGAGCATCTGATTTGTAATCAGAGGGTCGGGGGTTCAAATCCCTTCGCCGGCTCCAGGTTGCCTTCGCTGCTGCGTTTGAAATAGGATGCCCGGCTCCACTTTCAGGAGCGCCTTTCTGCATGAACCGATAGCAGCCAAATCTCTGTGCCTGGACGGACTTTTGCTTTACGGTTCCTTGACATCATCTCGGGTTTTTCCTATACTCCGGGGTGTTTGCTGGTGTGTGGCATCAGATACAGGTAGGGTGCCGAGGGGTCGTTGTCTTGCAGATATGGCGCCAGACCAGACGGGGCCTGGGTAGAAAGAGTCCTTTCATTTCCCGTCGTGGATGATTGAGACCGGCAGCCCGGACAAACAGAGCTGCTACGGAGGGGGCAACGATGGATCTTCCGCGGATGCTTTCGGATCTCCGCTCGGAACGCGAACGGATCCTTCAAGTCATTCGGACGCTCGAACAACTGGAAACGCCCAGAAAAAGAGGGCGGCCGAAGAAATCTGAACCCACACAGACACACAACCGGGTGATGACTGCGTCGGCTTCGGACTCTTCGGGTACGGTGTGAGCGCGGGCGCCCGGACTGACGGCATCGACTATCGGTGGTAGTTGCTCGCGCCAGCCGCTATCCTTTTGCAAGCGATGCTGTTCGAGGTCAGCGGGCTGAGCAAGCGATTCGACGGAATCGCGGCGCTGAGCGATGTCGGGTTCCAGGTGCGGGCGGGCGAGGTGTTGGGCCTGATCGGGCCGAACGGCGCGGGCAAATCCACGCTGTTCGAATGCCTCGCCGGCGTTCTGCCGGCGGATCGCGGCACGGTGTGCGCGGGTGGGCGGCGAGTAGGAAATCACGAGCGGCCATCGCTGTTGTTCTTCGTTCCCGATGGGATTGCACCCTGGGCCGAACAGCCGGTGGGCTGGATCCTCGAGTTTACGGTGGGATTCTTCGGCGGGCGAGGCGACCTCCGCGACGAGGTGATCGAGCAGCTCGATCTCGGCGGATTGCTGCGGCAACCGATCGGTACACTTTCGAAAGGGCAGCGGAAGCGCGCGCTGCTCGGGATCGGGCTTCTGACCCCGCAGCCGGCGCTGCTGATCGACGAGCCGCTGGACGGGCTCGACCTGCGGCAGGCCCGGGACGTGGCGGCGGCACTACGCGCGCACGCGGCTCGCGGGCGCACGCTGTTTCTTTCCATTCACCAGATCGGCGACGCGGCGCGGTTCTGCGACCGGTTCGTGCTGCTTTCGGGCGGGCGGGTGTGCGGGGAAGGCACGGTAGAAGAACTCGCTGCGCTGGCGGCGGCGCGCGGCGGCGGGGCGTCGGGAGACCTGGAAGAGGTGTTCCTTGCACTCACCTAGCGGGGCGGGCCGGAAACCTGCCCCACGGGCCCCGTTTCTCTGGCTTCTGGACAAGGAGTGGCGCGAGCTCGTGGTGTCCCGGGCGTGGTGGGTGCTGCTGCTGGCCATGGGGCCGCTGGTGGGCGTTTCGTTCACCAGCGCGATGCGGACCTACGCAGAGGTCAGCGGGCTCAACGGAACCGCGGCCGGGGTAGGCGAGGCGCTTGCGCCGCTGATCGGAGTCTGGGCGCCGACGTTCAGCGCGTGCGAACTGGCGGCCGTCTTTCTGCTGCCCTTCGTCGCCATCCGGCTGGTGGCGGGCGACCGGCAGAGCGGCGCGCTGAAACTGGAGATGCAGCAGGGCATGAGCCCGATCACCCGGATGGCGGCGAAAGCCCTTGCGGGGCTGGCCGGATGGCTGATTGCGATGCTGCCGCCGCTGAGCGCGATCCTGCTATGGAAGAGCTACGGCGGCAGCATCTACGTGCCGGAGATGGCGGCGCTCGTCGGCGGGCACGTGCTGAACGCGGCCCTGACCATTGCGCTCGGGGCGGCCACGGCGTCGCTGGGCGAGCATCCGTCGACGGCCGCGATCCTGACCCTGGGCGTCACGGTGGGAACGTGGATCATCAATTTCTTCGGGGCGGTGCAGGGCGGCTGGTGGGAGCGCGCGGCAGAGTACACGCCGGCCGCGATGGTGGCGGAGTTCCAGCACGGGCTGGTGCGGCTGGACACGGTGCTGACCGCGGTGGTGCTGGCGATGGCGGGCCTGGGATTCGCGGCGCTCTGGATGCGCCTGGGCACTCCGTGGAAGCGCCGGGTGCGGGAATCGATCGGGCTGGGCGCGCTGACAGCGGCGGCGATTTTCGCCTGCACGTTTGCCAAGGCGAGCTGGGACCTCTCGGAGAGCCGGGGAAACTCGTTTTCCGAAGCCGACGAGCGCGCGCTGCGGCAGATCCGAAAGCCGCTGGTGATCGAGGCGCACCTGGCGGCCGAGGATCCGCGGCGGGTGGACCTGGAGCACAAGGCGCTGTCCAAGCTGCGCCGCGTGATGCCTGCTCTGCAAGTGAGATACGTGGCGGCGACGTCGATCGGGCTTTTCGAGCAGACGCGCGCGGGCTATGGCGAAATCTGGTATGAACTCGGGGGGCACAAGACGATGAGCCGCGTGACGACGGCGGAGGGCGTGCTCGAGACGATCTATTCGCTGGCGGGAGTGGCGGCGCCGAAGGAGGATGACGAGGCTGTCTTCCGCGGCCATCCCCTGGCGGCGCCGCCGGCGGGGGCGGGCACAATTTTCTATGGGGTTTGGCCCGGGCTGACCCTGGTCACCGGGATTATGGCAAGAAGGAGATTCAAATGAAGGCAAAGTTGTGGTTCGGAATCATGCTGGCGGCCCTGGCGGCGAATGCGGCCGACATGAAGGTGGATCTCTCCAAGGAGCAGGCCGGCAAGCCGCCGGCCACGTTCGAACCGATGGTGGGAACGTGGGTGGTGGCGCAGGACGGCGGCGAGAAGGTGATCATGGTGGACGGGCGGCCGTGGGTGGCCAGCAAGGACAACCCGACCAAGCTGCTGGTGCAGACGGCGCGCAAGCTGTACGGCACGTCGAACGAAGAGCTGATGGACAATGCCAAGCAGTTTGCCTATTATCCGGTCGCCGTGCTGAAGGGCGTGGAGAACTTCTCGAACGGCACCATCAGCATGAAGTTCAAGACGGTCGCCGGCGATTCGGACCGCTGCTCCGGGATCCTGTTCAACGTGAAGCCCAACGGCGACTGGCTGGCGGTGCGGTACAACGATACGGAAAACAACGTGGCGCTGTGGGAGTTTCACAACGGGATCCGGCGCAACATGAGGTTCAGCGACCGTTCCAAGCCGTTTCCGCTGGACCGCGCGACGTGGCACGAGCTGAAGCTCGAGGTGGATGGAGCGAGTTTGAAGACATGGCTCGATGGGACCCTGGCGCTGGAGTACACGCTGGGCAGCGAACCCCAAGCGGGGCGCCGCGGGCCGCCGCACGAAGACCTGTTCCCGGCGAACAATCCGGTGTTGAGGCCCCCGGTGGCCGGGAAGATCGGGCTGTGGTCGAAGACGGATAGTACGAGTTACTTCAAGGACTATGTGGTGAGTGCCAAATAGGAGGGGCGCTACCGCTTCTGGCAGTGGGGGCAGAAGTGCGACGAACGCTGGGTGACGATTACGCGGCGGATGGGGGTGCGGCACACAACGCAGGGCTCGCCGGTCCGCTGATAGACGCGGTGGCTGATTTGGAAGAAGCCCTTGCGGCCCTCGGCGTCGACGTAGTCGGAGATCGAAGAGCCTCCGGCCGCGATGGCTTCGGTGAGCACGGCGACGATGGCCTGGTGTAGCTTGCGCGCGCGATCCGGGCGGATGCGGTGGGTCAGAGCAAGCGGGTGAATCCCGGCGCGGAAGAGGGCCTCGTCGGCGTAGATGTTGCCGATGCCGCGGAGGAAGGTCTGGTTCAGGAGCAGCGACTTGATGCGCGTGTGCCGTTTTCCGAGCGCGGCGGCGAAATCGTCGAAGGCGATCTCGAGCGGCTCGGGGCCGAGGCGGGCGACGCGGCGGGGGAAATCTTCGCTAAGCTCGATGGCGCCGAACTGGCGGCTGTCATCGTAGAGGAGCAGGCCGCGATCGAAGTTGAAGATGGCGTGGGTGTGCTTGCCGGCCTCACCGCCGAGCAGCAGGCGGCCGGTCATGCCGAGATGCACCATGAGATAGCCGCCGCCGGAGAGCGAAGCGACGATGAATTTGCCGTAGCGCTTGACGGCGGTGATGCGGCGGCCGGCGAGGCGGGCGGCCATGGCGTCGGGATCGCCGCCGCGCAGCACGCGCAGGTTGCGGAATTCGGCGGAGACGATGCGCCGGCCCACCAGCGGGCGGATGGAGCGCACCACGGTTTCGACTTCGGGGAGCTCGGGCAAGTCAGGGCACCTGAAGGAAGACGTCCTCGCCTTCCACTTTGACTTCGAAGGTGGGGACGCGCCGGGAGGGATCGAAGTCATACTCGCCGGTGGCGCAGTCGAACTCCCAGAGATGGTAGGGGCAGACCACACGGCCCTCGTGGATCTGGCCCTGACCGAGGGGACCGCCGCGATGGATGCAGACGCCGCTGAGGGCGCGGACGGCGCCGCCGGTGTGGCAGATGGCGTACGGCTGGCCGCCGATCATGACTTCGGTGACGGACTCGGGCGGGAGTTGAGGCAGGGTGGCGACTTTGACGAAGGGCATCGCTCTTTCCATTGTACGGTGCCCGTTTGCGCGCGTTACTTGGCCGAGAGGGATCGGACGAGCTCGTCGGCCTCCTGCCTGGTCTGGGGAATTCGGAGCGCGGCTTCGACGGGCGGCTGAACGTGATTTCCGTTCTCGTTGTCGGCGCCGAGGGCCTTGAATACGGACGAGAGCTTTTGCTGGGCGGCGAGCAGCAGCTCCATGCCTTTGGCAGCGGAGCCTCGTTCTTCCTGGAGCTTGATTTCGAGCTGAGACCTTTCTTTTCGCAGTTCCCCGACATCGGAGGTCAATTGGCGGATTCTCTCCTGATCGGCACTCAATTGAGACTCGAGAGATGCCCGGAGGCGGGCTTCCTGCTCCGCGAAGCGCCTGGAGTCGGCGGCTTCCACGGCCGCCCGGGCGGCCTGTTCGGCGAGCTCGTGGGCCTTGCGTTTTTCGGCTTCGAGGTCGGCTTCGACGGCGGTAAGGCGGGTGGCTTTCTCGCCCAGGATGCGCTCTGCCTCCAGTGCGCGGGCCTCCGCTTTCCTGGTATCTTCGGCCAATACGACTACCTTCGTGCTCAGCTCCTGGACGCTTTGTTCGGCGGCGGTCCGGCGCGCCCGTTCCTTCTGCTTTTCTTCCGTCTCTATCTCGAGCTGTTCCTGCTTTTTTTTCAGATCTTCGGCATTCTGCAGCAAGGCCTTCTCCTGAAAGGTGAGCTGCCTTCGCAGGTCTTCCAGATTCGCGGTCGCGGCCGCCAGGGAGGACTCTCCAGTATGCAGTTTGCCTTTCAGCTCGGCCAGTTGGGCTTCGGTGATCGGCGGGCGCAGCCTGCGATACAGAATGAGAAGGCCGGCAGCGGTGCCGATCAGGGCACCAAGGGCCGTTGTCGAGAGTACAACTAAAGGGTTCATGGCGGACCTCTATATGCCGCAAAGTAACCGAAGCCCCGTTCCGCGCAATAGAGTAACTTTGCGGCGCCGTAGTTATCGTAACGCTTCACTACGCGAACATGGATACCCAAAGGTTAGTTAACTTTGGATAATTCAGTTCGGTAATATCAGTCCGGTATAAGAGTCTTGGGCCAGGGGTTACAGGACAAGGCCCTACCCAACGGCTCAAGCTCAGGCCAGGAGCTCGGCGAGGGCGCGTCCGCAGATCATGCTGGCTTCGTGCTTGTTGCCGCCGGGCCCGGGCCAGTGGGTTTCGAGGCTGATCCAGCCGCGGTAGCCGTCGCGAATGAGGAGACGGATCTGCTCGGGCCAGCCGACGACGCCGTCGCCGAGACGGCACCAGTTAGGCTTGTGCCCGTCCATGGTGCAGTCCTTGGCGTGGACGTGCTGGATGCGGGAGACGGGCAACTTGTTGTAGCCATTGGGGATGGGCGTCTCGCCGGCGGCCACGGCGTTGGCCGGATCCCAGACCAGCTTCAGATTGGGGTGATCGAGGGCGGCCAGGAGGCGGCCGGCCTCGGTACCGGTACCGATATTGCAGGCGTGCTCGTTCTCGATGCCGACGATCAGGTTGTGCGGGGCGGCCTGATCCGCGAGATCGCGCAAGGCGGACACGATGCGGTCGAAGCAGGCTTCCGGCTGGACGGTGCGCCAGTAGGAGAACACGCGGACGATGCGCGCGCCGGTGCGCCGGGCGATTTCGAAGGCGCGCGCGGTGAGGCGCGGCTGATCGGCGAAAGTGTGTTTGGAGGCGAACATATCCTGCTGGTAGCGGGAATCGATTTCGGGCGCATCCGGCAGGACGCACTTGAGGAGCGGGGAGGCGATGGAGATGATCTCCAGGCCGGCGCCGCGGACGATGGCGATGGCGCGGTCGAGCTCTTCGCTGGTGAGGTCGATGATGTTCTTGCCGAAGACCATGCGGAGCTCGGCGCCGGTCATGCCGATTTGCTGCATGGATCGGACGGCGGTTTCGATATCCGGCGAAAACTCGTCGGTGATGGCGGCGATGGGGTAGTGGGGCATGAAAGCTCCATTATAGTGGTGCGAAAATAGCGGAGAATGCCAGGGATAGCTCACAGCGTGGAGATGGTGCCGCGCTCGCGCATTCGCGAGCTGGCGGAAATTGCGATGGACATGGACGGCGTGCTGCGCCTGTACTTCGGCGAGAGCAATCTGCCGACGCCGGAGTACATCAAGCGGGCGGCGGTCCGCGCCATGGAAGACGGCTATACGTTCTACACGGAGAATGCGGGGCTGCCTTCGCTGCGGCGGGCGATCGCGGAGAATTACCGGCGCCTGCACGGCGTGGATCTGGACCCGGCGGGCGAGATCGTGGTCACCGCGTCGGGAGTGCAGGCGCTCAACCTGGCGATCCGCTGCGTGCTCGACCCGGGCGATGACGCGATCGCGCTGACGCCGGCGTGGCCCAACGGGTCGTCGAGCATGATGATGGCGAACGCGAGCGTGCGGCAGAT
>DATJYJ010000278.1:0-4628 GCA_035578025.1 Verrucomicrobiia bacterium | reverse complement strand
AGGTGCAGCAGGCGCGGCCCGGCGGCGGGCGGCGCCGTCTCGACGGTGTGGGCGCCGGCGGGGAGCCAGAGCGTTTCGTCGTCGCGGACCGGCCACGGAACTCCGTCCACTTTGGCGGCGCCCTTCCACGGAACGCCGACGCCCGCCATCGATTCCACCACCAGCTTGGGGCCGAGCGTCTCGATGCGCGTGACGTTCGCCGCCGCGCTGGGCAGCAGCTTCAGGTCGGGCGGCAGCAGCGAGTTTTCGAAGTACAGCGCCACGCGCGGAAAGCTCGCCGCCGCCTGGTGGACAAGCTGGAACAGCTCGGTGCCGGTCTGCTGCTTGGTCGGGTAGACATCCTGGTAGCGATCGGCCACGTTGATGTCGATCGCCAGCCTGTTGGAGTGATCGGTGAGCGGCCGGTAGCGCTCGGCGATCGCCGGGTAGCGCTGCGGGCCCAGGTGCCAGATGGTCGCAGGATCCTCGATCAGGAACGTGAAGTTGTGCGTATCGAGGAGCGGGAGCACGCGCGCGGCATCGGCGCCGAGCGAGTCGCGAATCGAGGAATCAAACCGGTCGTCGATGTGGGTCAGGACGATTTCCAGGTGAGGTTTTGCGCGCCGCACTTGCTCGACCTCGTTCAACCAGTCCTGCTGCATCTTGAAAACCAGGTCCGCGCGGCGGTCGAGCGCCGCGCGCGAGGAGAAGTCCGGACTGTAGGGCGTGAAGCGGCTTGGATTCGATACGCCTTCGAGCGACTCGAAATACAGCTCGGCGAGGTTGACGCCGTCCCAATCGAAACGGCCGAGCAGCTCCCGGACACCGGCGGAAACGGCGCGGAAGCAGTCCGGGTGGTTGAGGTTCATGAGCTTCCGCCAGTCGAGCTGGGCGTCCTGGCCGGTTGCGGTCTTCTCCCGCCACTCGGGATGAGCGGCCCAGAACCTCTCGCTGACGTGGGGCAGCTCGAACCATGCGTAGACGAGGATGCCCTCGCGATGGCACGTCTCGACCAACTTTGCGAGGAATGCGTCGGCTTCGGGGTCCGGCTCGAAGTTGTGCCACGCGGCGACCTGCAAAGCGGCGATCCCGGCTCGCCGCCAGCGCGCGGCGAAGTAGTCCAGATCGACGCGCGTGCGATATGCGGAATCGAAGAAGGCCCAGAGCCGGTTGGAGCGAAACGGCGGGTCCAGGCCGAGGTCGGCCAGGGCGTTGAGGAGGTAGGGAAAGCGCTCGTATCCGCGCTCGCCGGGCGTGGTCGCGATCCACAGCACCGCGCCCTGTCCGCGCCGGAAGCCGGCCGACATCGGGGTGCCCGACCAACGCTCCCGGGCGAAAACCTGGGCAGCGTCGGGAATCTCGAAGACCGGGAGTTCCAGGCCGTGCTCCCAGACGATTGGAAGGGTCGGCCGATGCACGTCGGTCAGGCTCTGTACTTTGACCGGATCGACCGAGGCGTTGCGGCGGAAGCCGAACAGATCGGCCAGGGATGATTCGCCCTCCAGGATCAGGATCGATCCGCGCTCCACGCGGGCGGGCCACTCGGCGCTGGCGGACGCTCCGGCGCGTGCCACAAAGACATGCGAAACGCCCGCCGGCCTGCGCTGGAGGCCGATGGTGGAGAGAATCTGGGGCCAGGCGCCCGCGTCGTCGGAGAGCACGGAGAAATAGGGAAGCGGCGCGGCTGGAAGGCAGGCGGCGAGGACAGGCAGCACGAGCCAGTGTCGGCCTGGCATAGATACTTAGTGGCGAATGGCCCCCTGGAGTCTCAGAAATTTCAGGGCCGGCTTATTTCGCCGCGTAGTTCAGGCGGGGCTTGGAATCCGGCGCGATGCGGGTGGTCCACTTGCGGCCGGCGAGCCGCTTCTCGAACGCCGCACGCGCTGCCTTCACTTCATCCGGGTTCTCGAAAAGCTCGATCGCGCCGAGCGAGAGGGTCCGGGCCGCTACCAGCATGCCCTTCCGGCCGATGCTGGTGCCGGCGCAGGCGGCGGCCTGCCACGTGTGCGCGGAGACGCCGGGAACAAAGGTCGCGGCCGTGAACTGCGCCGTCGGCACATTCCAACTGACGTCGCCGGCATCAGAGGAGGCCACTCCCGAGGGCGTGGATTTGTCGGTGGTCACGGTGTCGGGCTGAACCCGCTCGCCCAGATCCCCCAGCGACTTCTGCATCTCGCCGGCGAACTTCTGCTCTTCGGGCGTAAAGCGGTAGCCGCCGGCTTTGCGCATGGCGCGCGACAGGACGTCGGCCAGCACGTCGTTGGGCAGCGTGTTGGCGTAGTTGGTTCCCTGCTCGAACTCCATGCGCGTTTCAGAAGCCAGGGCGCCGGCCTGGGCGCACTTCATGATGCGCTGCCAGATGCCGTCGAGCACGTTGGCGTCGGGGTGGCGTGCCACCAGCGAAACTTCGGCGAACGCCGGCACGATGTTGGGCGCGCTGCCGCCATTGGTGATGATGTAGTGAATCCGGGTCTGCGACGGCACGTGCTCGCGCAGCATTTCGACGGCATTGAGCATGATCATCACGCCATCCAGAGCCGAGCGCCCGCGCTCGGGCGCCGCGGCCGCGTGCGACGCCACGCCGTAAAACCGGAACAGCCCGCCGTTGTTCGCGAGGCTCGAGCCGAGGTTGACGCGGTTGCTGTCGGCGGGGTGCCAGGCGAGCATGGCGTCCACGTCCTTCATCAGTCCGGCATGGATCATGTAGATCTTGCCGCCGCCGCCCTCTTCGGCCGGGGTGCCGTAATAGCGGATGGTCCCCTTGAGGCCGCGAGCCTGCATTTCCTCTTTGATCGCCACCACGGCCAGTGCCGAAGCACTGCCCAGCAGATTGTGTCCGCAGCCGTGGCCGGGGGCTCCGTCCACGACGGGCGAGAGCGTCGGAGCATCTTTCTGCGACAGCCCCGGCAGGGCGTCAAACTCGCCCATGATGCCGATGACCGGGCCGCCTCTGCCCCACTCGGCCGTGAACGCCGTCGGCATGCCTGCCAGGTCGGCCTTAACCGTAAATCCGTTGGCCTTCAGCTCCTGCTGGAGCAGGACCGAGCTTCGGTTCTCATGAAATCCCAGCTCGGGTGTCTCCCAGATCTGACGGGAGACGGCGCCGAAACGATCGGCGTGCGCGGCCACGCGCGTCAGGACGTCGTCCGCGGCGGAAAGAGTGAGAGCCGTCGAAAGCAGCAGGATCGGAACACGCATGTTCCATGGTACTTCGTTAATGCGTAAACGAGTACCACAGTCCAGCGCGCACATCGTCGTAGGTGGCGCGGCGGGCGGGGTTGTCGATCAGGTATCGGCCGCGCAGCGCGTTGAACGTGACGTACATGGATTCGCGCAGCGGCAGCCGCACGCCCGGCCCGGTCTCCACGAAGTTGGCCCAATCCTGGCGTTTGGTATCCAGCGTGAGGTTTACGTTCCAATACAGCTTGTTGAACCCGAGCCGCGACTGCGAATAGAGCAGAAAATCGTGATCGTAGCGGCTAAGATAGAGCGCGTCCAGCTCGGTTTTGACATAGGGCAGCCTGCGGCCGACGTGTACCCCGCCGCGGTAGTCGGACGTGATGTGGCCGGTGTGATAGTCCAGGGCCGAGCCGGCTTCGAACCAGGCATTGGCTCCGTGCCGCGGCTCCGTGGCCACCCCCACCGCGCCGATGATGCTGCTCTCGGACAGGTTCGTCAGCCGCGAATCGCCCACCAGCCGGATCGAGACATAAGGACGGATCCACGTGCCGGTGTTCAGGTCGACCTTCACCTGCCCGTAGCCGAACGCGTCGTGCCAACGCGTTGAGTAGACGGGGAAGAACCAGGCCGAGATGCGGAATGTCTGGCCCATCGGCCGGAGGTTGCGATAGCCGGTCTCCGCCTCTTTGGCGACGGTGGGATCGGGCGACCGGCGCGCCAGGTCGAACCAGCGCAGCGCGGCCAGGTCGCGGTGCAGGATGTTGTTGGTCCAGGCGAGCTTGAGCATGACGTCGAAATCGCCCGGGTCGGATTCGTGGGCGGCTTCGAGATACTTCAGTGCGTCTTTCATGTAGCCCGCCTTGATGGACCGTTCGGCCATCACTTTGGCGTCGAGCGAGGTGGGCGGAAGATCGGCGGGAGCACGCGTCTTGAGCACCTGCGGCATGTGCAGCACGGCGCGCACGCGATTGGCTAATTCGTCATCCTTGCCTGCCAGCACCTTGTCGAACAGCGCCTGCGCGGCGAGGTGTTCTCCGTGCGCATGGAGCAGGAATCCTAGCTGCGTGGCGGAGAGCAGATCGTCGGGGGCGTTCTGCACGAGAATCTGGAACTGGGCCTCGGCTTCGCGTTCGCGGCCCAGGCGCAGAAACAGGTAAGCCAGCTCGCGGCGGAGCTCGTGGTTGGCGGGGTCAAAAGCCAGCGCCCGGAGGAACTCGTCGACATAAGGGTAGTGCGTTGGCAGCAGCTCGCGGGCTTGTTCCGCGGCGCGGGGTTCGCCGCCGCGCGAGGCGGCCAGCAGAGCCGCATTGGCGTCGTCGAGCCGGCCGGCGGCCTTCCAAACCCGCCCCAGGTCGACCAATACCGTGCGGCTGGCTGGCCGGATCCGCCAGGCGCGTTCGTAGTGGGTAGAGGCCAGGTCCAGGTCGTCGCGCTGCTCGGCGAGCGTGGCCAGCTCGTAATGCGCCGAG
>DATJYJ010000277.1:0-9054 GCA_035578025.1 Verrucomicrobiia bacterium | reverse complement strand
GCGCGCTTCTCGGCGTCCAACTGGCGCTCCAGGCCCCAGCCGCGAAATAGCAGCAGGCCTGGCCTGTTGTCCGACTTCAAGCCCGGCAGCTCCGGATCGTCCAGGTCTTCGCGGTAAACATCGGTCCAAAGCTTCGACCGCTCCAAGGCCATCGTGCGCAGTTCCACGTTGCAACCCGGACAGAAATCGTCGTTGGTCTTGAAGTCGCTCGGTTTGAACAGCGGCTCGCGCTTCTTAAAGCCCGGCAGGGATTTCGCCAGGCGGACTTCGTTTTCGTCGTTGACTTCCTTCCGCTCCAGCAGCACGCTCACCAGCAGTTTCTGAAACTCCTCGGCGAGTTTTCGCGCTTCCTCCTCCGTTCCGCCCCGCTGCACCATGGCCTGCCAATCGGTCAGGAACGGATAGTATTTGGGCGGCCGGGCGAGGAACTTCACCCATCGCTCCAGCAGCTCATAATCCAGCTTGTTCTCGTCCAGGACCTTGGCGAATTTCTCCTTCGGCTCTCCCGTGATGCGCCACACCGCCAGCATGTACCTGGAAGCCTCCAGGGTGAGCCGCTGCGACAGGTGCTCGCCTTCCTCCTCCAGAAACTTCGCCATCATGCGCTGCTTGGCCTTGAGAGTCTTCTCCTGCTGGTCGTATTCCTCGGCCACGGCTTGCGGCACCCGCGGATACTCGTGGTAATCGGTGCTCGCGAATACGCCGCCCAGCGCGTAGTAATCCGTCGTCGGAATCGGATCGTACTTGTGATCGTGGCACCGCGCGCACCCGGCGGTCAGTCCCAGGAATCCCCGGCTGACCACGTCGATGCGGTCGTGGCGCGCGTCGGCGTGCGTGATCTCCACGGCGCCGTTGTCGTAGAACCACGGCCCCTGTCCCAGGAATCCGAGCGCCGGGAGCATGTGCGCGTGCTGGGTCTCCGGCATCAGGTCGGCTGCCAGTTGCGCCTTCACGAACTGGTCGTACGGCATGTCGTCGTTGAACGCCTCAATCACCCAGTCCCGATATAGATACGCCATCGGATAGGGATTGAATCCACGCCCCATGGGGTCCAGGCTGCGATAGTCGTCTTCTCCGTAGCGCGCCACGTCCAGCCAGATGCGCCCCCAGCGCTCCCCGTACTCGGGCGATGCCAGCAGCCGGTCCACGACTTTGGCAAAGGCATCGGGCGACTTGTCGTTCACGAACGCCTCGGTCTCCTCGAACGTGGCGGGCAGCCCCGTCAGGTCGAGCGACGCACGGCGGATCAGCGTCCTGCGGTCGGCCGGCGCGGCCGGCGCCAGTCCTTCTTTCTCCAGGCGCGCCAGCACGAAACGGTCGATATCCGAGCGCGCCCATTTCGCGTTCCTGGGCGACGGTACGGCCGCCTTGCTGAGCGGTTGAAAACTCCAGAACGCACGCTGCTGCGCGGTGATCGTGTACTTCCCGCGCCCGCCCGGATTGCCGGCGGGCTTCGCCTCCGCCGGCCACGCCGCTCCATTCTTCACCCAGGCAACCAGGTCGTCCACCTGTCTGGCGTCCAGTTTGCCGCCCATCGGCATCTTCAACGGCCCCGTCTGCCGCACCGCGGCGATCAGCAGGCTCTTGTCGGGATCGCCGGGAACGATCGCCGGTCCGGATTTGCCGCCCTTGAGCAGCGCTTCCTTCGAATCCAGCCGCAGTCCCCCCAATGCAGACGACGTGTGACACGAGTAGCACTGCGTGGCCAGCACCGGCCGGACCTTGGATTCGAAGAACGCGCCGTCTTCCGGAGCGGCCATGCAAAGCCCCAGCGGCAGCAGCAACAGTCGCGCGACGCGGGCGACCCTTCCCACAGATTCCCTCAATTCCCCTCGACCCTTCCTCGCCTTGCAGTTGTAAACTGACAAAACGGCATCACGTAGTATAGCGCTCGACCCTTGCCGGGGTCCCCTGCCGGGAGGAAACGTTGGTCCGCACAACGGTTGGTTTGATTGGATTGGCCCTGGGAATCGCCGTCTGGGCGCAGAAGCCGAAGACTCCGCCCGCCGGCGCGGGCACCGCGGCCGACAAGTCCGGAGCGAGGCCGATCCCACGCATCGGGTTCGCCAAACTGCTTCCCGACGCGACTTTCGAAGTGCCCAAATCGCCCGACTGGATGGTCATCGACGAGTCGGTCTGGGTCGCGCACTATCCCGAGAACGTCATCACCCGCATCGACCCCAAAAACAATAAGGTGATCGAGCAGGTGAAGGCCGGCAGGAATCCGTGCGCCGGCCTGGCCGCGGGTGCGGGAAGCCTCTGGGTGCCCAACTGCGGCGATCAGACCGTCACGCGTATCGATCTCAAGACCGGCAAAGTCACCGCGACGTTTCCGCTGCCTGTTCCCGATTCCGAAGGCGGCATCGCATTCGGCGCCGGCAGCGCCTGGGCGGTCACCGACAAGCGCGGCACCCTTGTCCGCATCGACCCCGCGAACAACCAGGCGGTCGCCGAGATCCGCCTCCCGACCGGATCCTTCAACGTAAATTTCGGCGAGGGCGCCGTCTGGGCCACCAGCACGACGGAGAACGTCCTGACCCGCATCGATCCGGCCACCAACCTCATCGTCGAGACCATCCCGGTCGGCAAAAAGCCGCGCTTCTTCGCGGTCGGCGAAGGCGCCGTGTGGGTGTTGAATCAGGGCGACGGCTCCGTCTCGAAGGTCGACGTGAAGACCAACAAGGTGGCGGAGACGATTCAGGCCGGCACCCCGGGGCAGGGCGGCGACATCGCGCTCGGCGGCGGATCGGTTTGGATCACCGTGCTCGGCACTCCGTTGACCCGCATCGACGTGGCCACGAACCGCGCCGTCCAGCAATTCACCGGCGAAGGCGGCGACGCCGTGCGTTTCGGTCTCGGCTCCGTCTGGCTGACGCACCTGAAAGGCGGCAAGCTCTGGCGCTTCGACCCCAAACGGATCGAGGCGACACTACCCGAGTGAGTTGCTCGCATTCGCTCCGGCGGATTTTTTGATACCCTCTGGGGAACGGGTGATCCATCGAAGCACGCACTGGGGACATCACAAATCTCTTGAAGGCTTGGGGCGGCGGTGACGAAGCCGCCCTGGCCCGGCTTACGGAGCACGTCTATCCGGAACTTCGGCTCATGGCGCGCCGCTACATGAAAAACGAAGCCGAGGGCAATACCCTGCAGGCCACCGCGCTGGTCCACGAGGTTTACCTGCGCCTGGTGGACGTGACCCACGTCGAATGGCAGGCGCGCGCGCAGTTCTTCGCGATCGCGGCCCAGATGATGCGCCGCATTCTGGTGGACGCCGCTCGCAGGCGCGGCTCGCGGAGGCGCGATGGAATACCTGGCAAAGTGAATCTGGACGAATCCGCGGTTTTGTCGCCCGCGGCCGGGCACTCCATCCTGGCTCTTGACGATGCCCTGACAGCGTTCTCCCGGATGGCGCCGCGCCAGGCCAAGGTGGTCGAGCTGCGTTATTTCGGTGGATTGACCGAAGAAGAAATCGAGGCGGCGCTGGAAATTTCGCCGCGCACCGTCAGGCGCGATTGGGAGTTCGCCAAAGCCTGGCTGCTGCGCGAGTTGGGTCACACAAAACAAAAACCATCGGGACACCGGATATGACTCCGGAGCGTTTCCGGCCAACGTAGAATACGCTAAGCTATAGCACTCCCGCCCACGATAATGGCTTCCGGCCTCTGGACATCGCACTGCCAGGGCCGGAAGCCGATGACTTATCGCCTCCCGTCTGGAGCGTCGTCCCCCACAGCCACTCCGGAAATCGTTCCCGTGAACTCCCCCGTTTCGGAAAAAAAGACAGGGGCGCCCAGGGCGTCGAACAACACCGGCAGCGACGTCTCGGCCAGCGTAACGATGCCCGACGCGCTCTTGAAACGGCCGGTTCCACCGCTGATCTTGAAGGTCCAGGTACAGTGAGCCACCAGATGCACAAAATCTATGCAATCGCCTCCCTGCGTGAGAGCGACATACAGCAGACTCCCATCCTGGAAGCGAAAGAGGCCCCCGCCGGCCACGGTTTGAAAATAGGAGCCCGAGCAGGTGCTGTTCGGTTGCGGACCATTTGCGCTGGCCTTGACAACTTGAAAGATGAACGAGCCCAGCGTCCCATTCCCGGCCAGGTTCTCTTCGCCGGTAGTTGCGTTGGGCTGCTTCAGGTCGGTGGAGCTGGCCCCGCCGGTTCCCGAAAACGTCATCTTGATGGGTATCTGTTGTCCATTGACGCCAGTTTGTTGTGCGTAAGCGCATGCGATCGCGAGATTCAGCGTCAGGGCGATCGTTGTCAGGTGTTTCATTTTGTGCCTCCTGCTTTCTGGCGGAGATCAAGGTGAGAATTTGTTCTCCGTCCGCCGGTACAGGCGGCAGTGGCCGCCCGAAACCGGCCACGGCTCTTGTATTTTTTTGGAGTCCGCCCCGAGTTAAGCCATACAATAGGTAAACCAAAGGGATAGGGGACCGAGGGATGACTCCGGAGCGTTTCCGGCAGATCGAAGAGCTGTATCACGCGGTTCGCGAGGCCACTGCCGACGAGCGTGCGGCGCTGTTGGCCCAAACAGATCCCGACTTGCGCCGCGAACTGGAGTCACTCTTCGCACAGCGCACCGGCGGCGAGCTCCTCGATCGGCCTGCGATCCATAACACCTCCGAACTGCTGGAGGATGCGACCGTCCCGTCGGTTTCCGTAGGGGCCTGTCTGGGCCCGTACCGTATCGAGAGCAAGCTAGGCGAGGGCGGCATGGGCGAGGTGTTTCGGGCGGTAGACACGCGATTAGGCCGCGCCATCGCCATCAAAACGACGCGCGAGCAGTTCAGCGCCCGGTTCGAGCGGGAGGCGCGCGCCATTTCGGCGCTCAATCACCCCAATATCTGCACGCTCCACGACGTTGGTCCCAACTACCTGGTGATGGAGCTGGTGGAAGGTGAAACACTGGCGGCGCGACTGAAGAATGGACCCCTGCCCATCGAGACAGCGCTCCTCTTCGCTTCCCAGATCGCGGCGGCACTGGTGGAGGCGCACGGCAAGGGCATCGTTCACCGAGATCTCAAGCCCGGCAATATCATGATCGGGAAAACCGGCGTCAAGGTTTTGGATTTCGGATTGGCGCGCGTGAGCCAGGATGAAACCGTCACCGCGAGCCACATGATCGTGGGCACGCCCGCGTACATGGCGCCGGAGCAGCGGGAAGGCAAACCGGCGGACGCACGTTCGGATATCTACTCGTTCGGCTGCGTGCTCTATGAAATGCTGACTGGGTCGCGAATGGGGCCGCAGCCGCGGAGGCGGATAGGGCCGCGAAAGCTGGAGAGGATCGTAACGCGGTGCCTGGAAAACGACGCGGCACGAAGATGGCAATCTGCCGCCGAGTTACAGCGGGAACTGGCGCGAGTAAGGCCGGTGAGTCGCAGGGCGTACGTGGTCGCCGCCGCCGCGATTCTGGTGCTGGCCGCGGCAGCGGGATACTTTTCCCTGCTCCGCCAACCAAGACTCACGGCGAAGGACACGGTTGTACTGGCGGATTTCGAAAACAAGACCGGCGATCCGGTCTTTGACCAGACGCTTCGTCAGGGTTTGGCCGTACAACTGGAACAGTCCCCGTTCGTCGCTCTTGTTTCAGACCAGAGCATCCAGCAGGTACTCCGTCTCATGAACCGGCCGGCCGAGACGCGGCTTACCCCGGAGGTCGCGCGCGAGATCTGCGAGCGAACCGGTGGCGGCGCGGTCTTGGAGGGCTCCATCGCGGGTCTCGGCAGCCAATACGTCTTGTGGCTGAGGGCCAGGAACTGCGGCACTGGAGCGGTCCTCGCCGAAGAGCAGGCACAGCCGGAACGAAAGGAGGAGGTCCTGAAAGCGCTGAGCGGGATTGCGATTCAAATGCGGACGCGGCTGGGTGAGTCGCTGGCCAGCATTCAGGAGCACTCGACGCCGCTGGAGCAGGCAACCACGTCGTCGCTGGAAGCTCTGAAAGCCTACAGTGCGGCCAAAGTCGGCTTGTACGCGCATGGTGCTCCGGCCGCCATCCCTCATCTTCAGCAAGCCATCGCGATCGATCCGCAATTCGCCATGGCGCACGCCGATCTCGGGTTCATGTCGTGGGGCATGGGCCAAACCGACCTGGGGGCCGACGAAGTGCGCATCGCCTACGGGCTTCGGAATCGCGTCAGCGATCGGGAGAAGCGCTACATCCTGATGCTCTACGACCGCCAGGTAACCGGGAACTTACAGAAGGAGTTGGAGACTCTCGAATCGTGGGCACAGACGTACCCTCGCGATGCTTACGCCCGCGGCATTATCGCGGGCTGGGTCGCCTATGGCACCGGACAATATGAGAAGGGGATTCAAGCATCGGAAGAAGCCATCCGGCTGGATCCGAGCATTCCGTTACCATATGCGAGTATCGCCCTCCACAACCTTTACCTCGAGCGGTTGAGACAGGCCGCGGATGCCTTGCAGCGGGCGGCGGAGCGCAAAATGGAACAACCGGATTTTCTGGTCATCCGTTATTACCTCGCGTTTCTAAAGGACGATCAGGCGGGAATGGATCGCGAAATCGCTCGCGCTCCCGGACAGCACTTGGAAGACTCGATGTCGCACTATCAGGCTCTGGTGCTCGCCCGTTCGGGGCGAATGCGGGAGGCGAGCACCATGTGGGAACGCGCGATCGCGTCGGCGCACCAGGCCGGCAAGCGCGAGACGGCGGCGCACTATGAGGCCGCGGCGGCGGTGTGTGAAGCCCATTTCGGGAATGAGACAGCGGCAAAGCAACACGCTCGCGCGGCTCTTGAGCTCGCCAAAAGCCGCGATGTGGAATACGCCGCAGCCTTTGCGCTGGCCCTCTCCGGCGACCTTTCGCAATCGCAGAGGCTCGCTGCCGACCTGGAGAAACGCTTCCCGGAGGATACCCCTGTCCAATTCGAGTATCTTCCCACGCTGGCGGCTCTTTCCGCGCTCGCTCATCGCGCGCCGTTGGACGCGGTTGCGCGGCTGCAACTGGCGGTTCCCTACGACTTCGCAGTGCCGGGCACGGCGTTCTTTGCCAGGTTCGGAGGCCTCTATACCGCATATGTACGCGGACAGGCGTACCTCGCCGCCGGACGCGGCCAGGAGGCCGCAACGGAATTTCAAAAAGTCCTCAATCACCGCGGCATCGTCCTCGCCGATCCAATCGGCGCCCTGGCGCACCTGCAACTGGGCCGTGCGTACGTCATCTCGGGCGACAGGACCAAGGCCAAGAGCGCCTATGAGAACTTCCTGGCAATCTGGAAAGATGCCGACCGGGACATCCCGCTCCTGGAACAGGCCCGCGTGGAATACGCGAAGCTATAGCAGCGCCGCGTCCTCTCCGCAAGCCCGGCGCTCGTCAGATGGTACTTGACTTTGAATTGCAAAGTACTTTAATCTTGAAGTCGCATGTTCGTCAAGTTCATCCTCCCCGCCCTCACCGAAGCCACCAGCCCTTTCTTCCGCCCCATCAAGTATTCCCTCTTCCCTCCGCTCGGCCTCGCCACCCTGGCCGCCTATCTCTCACCGGACGACCACGCCGTCATCGTAGACGAGCACGTCGAGCCCGTCCGCATCGACGACACCCCCGACCTCGTCGCCATCGAGGTCTACATCACCAGCGCCCGCCGCGCCTATCGGATCGCCGATTGCTACCGGGCCCGCGGCGTCTTCGTAGCCCTCGGCGGCCTTCACGTCACCTCGCTTCCCGACGAAGCCGCCGAGCACGCCGACGCCATCTTCACCGGCCCCGGCGAAGACACCTGGCCCCGCTTCCTCGCCGCCTTCCGCGCGCAGCGCCGATTCCCCGACCCCCGACCCCTGACTCCCGACCCCGGCGGCGTAGCCGCCCCCATCCGGACCCTGGCCGGCGTCCCGCCCATCCGCCGCGATCTCATCCGCCGCCAACTCTACCTCGTCCCCAACTCCATCGTGGTCAGCCGCGGCTGTCCCCATGTCTGCGACTTCTGCTACAAGGAGTCCTTCTTCCAGGGCGGCCGCGGATTCTACACCCAGCCCGTGGACGACGCCCTGGCCGAAATCGACCGCCTGCCCGGCCGGCACCTCTACTTCCTCGACGACCATCTCTTCGGCGACGCCCGGTTCGCCGGTGCGCTCTTCGATGGCATGCGCGGCATGGGCCGCGTCTGGCAGGCCGCCGGCACGGTCAATTCCGTGCTCGCGCCGCGCCTCCTCGAAAGGGCCGTGGATTGCGGCCTGCGCAGCCTCTTCGTCGGCTTCGAAACCACCAACGCCGCCGACCTCAGGGAGCAGCGCAAATTCCAGAACCTCAACCGCGACTACGGCGCCGCCATCCGCCGCCTGCACTCGCTCGGCGTCATGATCAACGGCAGCTTCGTCTTCGGCATGGACCACGACGGCGTCGATGTCTTCGACCGTACTGTCGAATGGGCCATCGAGCACGGCATCGAGACCGCGACCTTCCACATCCTCACGCCCTATCCCGGCACCGCGCTCTACCAGCGCATGGAAGCGCAGGGCCGCATGCTGCACCACGATTGGGACCTCTTCGACACGCGCCACGCCGTCTTCCGCCCCGCGCGCATGACGCCCGGGCAGCTCGAAGAAGGCTACTGGCGCGCCTATCGCGATTTCTACCGCTGGAGCGCCATCGCGCGAGGCGCGATGATCCAGGACAACTGGACCCACCGTCTGCGCCACTTCGCCTACGCCGCGGGATGGAAGAAGTTCGAGCCCCTGTGGGATCTGGTGCTACGCGCCAGACGCGTCGCCGCCATGCGCCCCGTGCTGGAGCGCGTGCTACTGGGCGGCCGGCAGCGGAACGTGCATCAGCTCGAACAGGACCCGATCGATTTCCGACGCGGGATCGGCGGCGCGCGTGATCTGCCGGCCGATCACCACGTAGCTGGCGCCGTCGGCGACAGCCTGGGCCGGAGTGGCGACTCGCTTCTGGTCGCCCTTGTCGGCGCCGGCGGACCGCACGCCGGGCGTCACCAGCACAGCCTCGGGGCCGATGATGGCCCGTACGGCACGCGCCTCCAGGGGTGACGCGATCACCCCGTCCATTCCAACCTCCATCGCCTTGTGCG
>DATJYJ010000276.1:0-30664 GCA_035578025.1 Verrucomicrobiia bacterium | reverse complement strand
CAGGTTGGCTTCCGTGTCGAACGGAAAGCTCTCCGTCGCGGGGTCCCACTGGAGTTTGCGGCCCAGCTCGCGCGTGATGTTGACCAGGTGGCAGACGGAGATCGAGCGGTGGCCGATTTCGACGTCGGCTGACGGGGTCTTGCGCGAGCGCATACAGTCCAGCCACTCCTGCATGTGGTACTTGGCCTGCCACTGAGCGCGCTCCCATTTCTGTACCTCTTCCGCGGGTGGAAGCTCCTTGATCATGTTGAGCGGGTCCGTGCGGAAGCCGTTGCGGACGATTTCGATCCGCCCCTTCTCGCCGACGAAGATCGCGCCGCCGTTCAATTCGCCCATGGGCATCTCGAGCCGCACCGTAACGCCATTGGCGTAGCGGAAGGCGGCGGCGTGGTTGGGGCCCTCGGGCAGCGGCCAGAACTCGACCGGGCCTGTGGTGTCCATGCCGAGCGCGCACTGAATCTGGTCGATACCGTGCGCTCCCCAGTTGGTCATCTCGCCGCCGGAGTAGTCCCGCCAGCTCATCCAGCGCAGATGAAGCTGTTCGTTATACGGGCGCAGCGGTGTCGGGCCGAGCCAAACGTCCCAATCGAGGCCTTCGGGCGTGGGCTGCTCCGGCAGGCCGGTGTATCGGTTGGGCGGCGGGTAGTTGCAGCCCTGCACGAAATGGAGTTTGCCGAGGCCGCCGTTGCGAACGAACTCGCAGGCGAGGCGGTTCATGGCCATGGAGCGCTGCTGGCTGCCGACCTGGAGGATGCGATTGTAGCGGCGCACGGCGCGCACCAGCTCGCGGCCTTCCTGGATATAAGCGGTGAGCGGCTTCTCCGCGTAGACGTCTTTGCCGGCCTGGACGGCGTGGATCGAGCAAAGCACGCGTCCGTGATCGTGCGTACCGACAATCACGCCATCGATATCTTTCTGATCGAGCAGTTGGCGGTGGTCCTGATAGATGCGCCACTCGGCATGGCGCTTCGCGGCCGAATCGATGCAGCGCTTGCGCCAGCAATCGGCGATGGCAACGATCTCGGCTTCCTCGGGCAACTGGTCGATCAGGAGATTGCTGCGGTTCCCTGCTCCGATGACGCCGACGCGGATGCGGTCGTTGGCGCCGAAGACGCGGCGCGGCAGCACGAGCGGGAATGCCGCGGCGACCTGGGCAAATTGTCGTCGGTTCATCGCGATTTACCTCTTCGCGTCAGGTTTTCGAACAGGAACAGGCCGCTCTTGCCCCCGACGGCGAAATCGAGATCGCCATCCCCATCGAGATCGGCCACGGGAATCTGCATGCCGGCGCCGGCGCGGCCGCCATAGTCGATGACGTGCTTCGACCATTCAACCGTTTTGTGGTCGGCGGACGGGCGGTACTCGTACCAGTAGAGGCCGAGGGGCTCGCGCTCGCCGGGATCGTTGCCGTCGTGGGCCATGAAGCGCTTGCCGGTGAGCAGGTCCTTGCGGCCGTCGCCGTTGAGATCGACCAGCGTGAGCGCATGCGGCTGAGACCAGGAATGATCGATCTCATGTTTGACCCAGGTGTGATCGGGCCGCTGCTCCATCCAGAAGATGCCGTAGTCGTGGGCGTTGCCGGTGAGGAGGTCGGGAAGGCCATCCTCGTTGAGGTCGATGACATAGATGAAGCTGGTGGAGCCGAGCTTGAATTCGGGATGGAACTTCCATTCGCCCTGACGCGGATCGGCCGGGGCTTCGAACCAGCCTTGGGGGGTGACGATGTCGGTGCGGCCGTCGTGGTTGACATCGCCGGCGCCGATGCCGTGGCCGAAGTTCTGCGGGCTGACCACGTGCTTCTTGAACGTGCCGCTGGGCGCGATCTCGTACCACACGGTGGGGCCGTCGCCGCCGAATTGCGGGAGAAGCTCGCGCGCCTTGCCATCGTTATCGAGATCGACGAGGAAGGCAAACTCCACGTTGAAGCCTTCGTCGATAGTGCGCTCTTCCCACATCGCACCAGCCTTGCCCGGATTTCGCGACCACCAGATGCGCTTCGCATGCCAGCCGGAGCTGATGATGTCCACGTGCCCATCGCCATCGACATCGAGCGCGAGATCGACCAGCGATTCGAGGTAGGTGCCGTACTCCTTGAGGTGGCGCACCTGGTGCCGGGTCCAGGTGGGATTCTCGTACCAGGCTTCGCCGGAGAAGATGTCGGGGCGGCCGTCGCCGTTGAAGTCGCCGATCGTGCAGGTCTCGCTGACGCCGAGATCGATGGTGTGGCGCTCGAAGGCGATCTCGGGGCTGCGGGCGAGGAGAGCGAAGATCGCCGCGAGTGGAAGGGCCGCCAATGCCAGTTTTGCGCGCATAGGCTACTGCGCCGTGCCGCCTCGGCCGCCACGACCTGCGCCGGGTTTGGGCATCGGTTTGCGCGGGATCATGTCCGGGCGCGTGGCCGTGTTGTAGACGAACCAAGCCATGACCGCGGAGGCCTGCTCGAGGTCGTTGGCCGAGAGGTGATCGTAGACGTCCATGTTGGAGTGGTGCGTGCGCGTGCCGTATTCGAGCGGGTCCTGAATGAACTGGAAGGCAGGCAGGCCGACCCCGTCGAAGGCCATGTGGTCGGTGCTGCCGGTGTTGCGGATGGTCAGCGTGGTGACGCCCAGGTCTTTCAAGGGCGCGATCCAGGTTTCGAAGATCGGGCGCACCTGATCGTTGTCCTGCATGTAGATGCCGCGGACCTTGCCACTGCCGTTATCAATGTTGTAGTAGGCGGAGAGCCTGGCGTGCTCGGGTTTAGTCTTCATGTCGGCGGGGTCGGCGAAGTGCTCTTTGACGTAGGCTCGCGAGCCGAGCAGACCCTGCTCTTCGGCGGTCCAGAGACCGAGCCGAATGGTGCGCGGCATCTTGAGATCGAGCGCTTTTAGGATGCGGATAGCCTCGAGGGCGACTGCCGAGCCGGCGCCGTTGTCGGTGGCGCCGGTGCCGCCGGTCCACGAATCGAAGTGGCCGCCCAGCATGACGAAACCGGCGTTGGGATCGGTGCCCGGGACCTCGGCGGTGATGTTGAAGCTGTCTCCGGAGTCGGTGAATCGGGCGCCGAGATCGAATTCAAGCGTGACCGGGATGTTCTTGTCGAGCAGGCGGGCGATGCGGTTGTAGTGCTCGTTGGTGAGGACAACCGAGGGCGGCGGCAGGTCTTCGTCTTTGGTTGTGGCGGAGCCGGCTGCCTGGCCCATGATGGTGCCGCCGTCGGGGCCGTTGCCCGGCGTGAGCACCACGAGCGCGCCTTCCTCCCGCAGGAACTTATTGAGCTGCGTACGGAACGCCATGGCGGCGCCGCGTCCCGCGGGGCCTCCGCGTCCGCCAGGGCCGCCAGGTGCTGCGCCGCGTCCACCGGCGCCGGGACGGAAGAAGCCGAGCGGAAGCATG
This sequence comes from Verrucomicrobiia bacterium, assembly GCA_035578025.1. GTDB lineage: Bacteria > Acidobacteriota > Terriglobia > Bryobacterales > Bryobacteraceae > Solibacter. The sequence goes on along the minus strand of DATJYJ010000276.1, from coordinate 27,289 downwards.
GCGGGATTGCCGCTGGAAGGATCGGGCGCGGTGGCGGCGGCTTCGAGTTCGGCGTCGGTGAGACGGCGGGATAGAGGGTCCTCGGACAGAGTGGACGTGTGCATCGCTGCGGCAAGGACGATCTTGCCCTTAAGCTTGCCTTTGAATTTTTCGAGATCATCCGGCCCGTTGATCACGGCCATCACAGCCTGGCCGGACACCGGGCCGTTGGTGCCGGGCGACCAGGGCTGCGCGAATCCGATGATCGGCTGGAACTCGGGCTCCTTCATCATGGCGGAAAAACGCGTGGCAACCCAGCCGCGGCCGAAGGGACCCCAGGTTTCAAACTTGACGTTAGCGAGTCCCCATTCTTTCATTTTCTTGACGGACCAGTCGGCGGCGTCGCGAATGTTGGGCGAACCGGTGAGGCGAGGACCATAGACATCGGTGAGAAAGAAGAGCGTGTCCATCACGCGGGAGTTTCCGCCGAAGGCCTCGGACTTGATGCGATGAAGCACGCCGAGGTCGACCTTTTCGTTGTCGGCAGCAAAGAGCCAAAACGGGAGAGAAGCCAATAATAGGACGCCAACCAGGCACTTGCGCATGTGGGCGAATGTACCACAGTGTAGGGGCGGGCGGACAGGCTGAAGCCTGTCCTACATTGCTACACTTGAGTTTCCCGCATGCCTGCCCCTCGTTGGCTGAAGCCGGCCATTTTTTTTCTGGCTGCCCTTACCTTGATGGCCCTGTTTTCGGGGGAGATTGCGGACCCGGATACGTGGATCCATCTGGCCACCGGGCGATGGATGCTGGAGCACCACCAGTTCCCGATTCCCGATCCGTTCACGTGGACCACTTACCTGGGAAAGCCGGTCTACCCCGACGAGTACTTCACGCGGGATTACAACCTCAAGCACGAATGGCTGGGACAGGTCGTGTTCTACCTGATTTTCGCCGCGGGAGGCCCGGTGGGCATGGTGCTATTCCGCGCCGCGTGCGTCACGCTGTTCTGCGCGATTACGGGCTGGGTGGTGTACCGGCGGACGGCAGATTTCTATTCGGCGCTGCTGGCAGGACTCGGGGCTGCTACCATGGCACGCGGGATCGCCACCGACCGGCCGTATATCGTCACGTACCTGCTGCTCGCGGTGGTGCTGCTGATTTTGGAACGGCGCCGGCAGTTGTGGCCGCTGGCGCCGCTGTTTGTTTTCTGGGCCAATTTTCACGGCGGATATTTCGCAGGCTGGGTCCTGCTCGGTGCGTACTGCGGCGAGGCGCTGATCCAGCGATGGCGCGGGAAACCTCCGGTGGACGAGCGCGCCATCTGGGGGTGGAGCGTCGCGGCGTTCCTCGCGGGCGGCGTCCTGAATCCCACCTTCTTTGGAATTCTGCCGGCGATGGTCGCTTACCGTCAGAGCTTCATGCAGAATTCCCTGCGGGAATGGCACGTGCCGGCGCTGAACCAGCTTTCCTGGTACGCGGCCCTGCTGGTCGGGTGTGTGATTGTGCTGATTTGGGCGCGGCAGCGAGCGCGTCCCGCGGACTGGCTGATGTTCCTGGTGTTCGGCGGCCTGTCGCTGATGGCGCAACGCAACGCCATCTTCATGGGGATGGTGGGGCCGCTGATCGTCTTCAGCTATCTTCCGCCGATCCAGCGTTGGATGAAGCCAGCGGTGGAATATGCGGTGGCGGGGTTGCTCGCAGTGGGCTGCGCAGCCGCCATGACCTCGGGGAACGCGTTTCAGCTTCGGGTGGCATCGTGGAAATACCCGGATGGCGCGATTGCGTTTCTGAAGCAGCACAACGTGTCGGCGCCGATGTTCAATCTGTATGAGTGGGGCGGGTACCTGATGTGGGCGGCGTGGCCGCAGGAGAAGACCTTCGTCGACGGACGCGCGCTGAACGAGAGCGTGTTTCGCGATTACTGGCGCGTGGCGCGGAATGCGCCGGACGCACTGCAGGTGCTGGACCAGTACGGCGTTCAGGTGCTGCTGCTGGAGGGATTCGAATACGGCACGGGCAGCGTCTACAAAGTGTCTGCGATGCTGGCCGACCCGTCGCAGACCAAGTGGAAGTTGGTTTACCAGGACAAGACGGCGATGCTATTTATGCGCGAGCCCCCGCCCGGGGTGCCGCCCCTCGACCCCGGCCAGGTGTTCGTGAGCCTGGAGGCGCAGTGCGCGGATCATCTGGAGCACGTGCCGGAATCGCCGCGCTGCGCGTTGGGGCTCGGCGGCGATCTTTATCCGCGGCTGAGGATGATGGACCGGGCGGCGTACTGGTTGCAGCGGTATCTCGCGCTGGCAAAGAATCCCGACCCCGGGGCCGAATCGCTGTTGCAGCAAATCCAGAGTGGGGGTGTTCATGCGCCAGCGGCAAGATAAGAAGGCACAGCCCGCTCCCAAGCCCTCGCCCGCAGCGGCTCCCGGCTGGTTGCGGCCCACGTTGCTGGGCCTTACAGCAGTGCTGCTGCTCACGTGGCTCACGGGCGAGATCGCGGACACCGATATCTGGCTGCACCTGATGACCGGGCGGCACACGCTGCAGCATCACGCGCTCACCGTGCCGGACCCGTTCAGCTACACCAGCAACATCACCAGCGCGGCGTATCCCGGCGAAGTCAAGACGCGGTACTTCAACCTCACTCACGAGTGGTTGGCGCAGATGGTTATGTATCTGATCCACGCGGCGAGCGGATTCTCCGGCCTGGTGCTGGTGAGGGCCGTGCTGCTGATTGTTTTTTGCGGCCTGGTGGGGCTGATGGTGTGGTGGCGGACGGCGGGTTTCTACCGGAGCCTGGCGGCGGCGATCGCGGCAGGAGCGGTCGCGATCAACTTCCAGCAAAGCCGGCCGTTCCTGATCACATTTCTGTTTCTGGCGGTCACGATGGCGGTGCTGGAGCGCCGGCGGTGGATGTGGGCCCTGCCTGCGGTGTTCCTGCTGTGGGCCAATTGCCACGGCGGATATTTCATGGGCTGGGTGATGCTGGGCGCGTATTGCCTGGAGGCGCTGGTGCGGCGGCAATCCTGGCCGGAGCAGCGGCAGCTCTGGTTCGTTTCGGCAGCGTGCTTCCTGATTTCCGGAGTGAATCCGAACGGCTTCCGCGTGATCGAGATCATGCTGAAGTACCGTTCCAGCGGGATCCAATCGACCAACATCGAGTGGCAATACCCCGCGTTCTGGGAGCCGAGCGGATACAGTTTTGTTTTGTTTGGGGCGTTGGTCATGCTGGCGATATCGTGGCGCAGGACGCGGCCAGTGGATTGGATTCTGTACTTCGTGTTCGGCGCGGCATCGTTGCTGGCGGTGCGGAATACCATCCTGATGGGGCTGGTGGGGGCGGTGCTGATGTTTGTGTACCTGCCGTTGTGGAAGCGCGCCCTGCCTGTCGCGGCGGAGATGGGAGCGGCGGCGGCGCTGGCGGCCGCGATCGGCTTCGGGCTGGTGGGAGGGCACGCCTTTCAGCTTCGCGCGGCGGAGTGGATGCTGCCTTCGGGCGCGGCGGATTTCCTGAAGGCACACCGGGTTACCGGACGAATGTTCAACACTTACGAGAACGGCGGATACCTGGTGTGGCGGCTTTGGCCCATGCAGAAGGATTTTATTGATCCGCGCGGCCTGAGCGAGCAGGCATACGTCGACTACGGGCACATTCTGAACAACGATCCGACACCGGGACAGAGCGCACCGGAAGTACTGCGGAAATACGGTATCGAGGTGCTCGTGATGGGAGGCTTCGACCGCTTTTCGGGGCAGGTGTTCAATATTGCCGCGGCGCTGGCCGATCCCGGCCAGAAGGAATGGAAGCTGGTGCAGTTCGACGACAAGGGCGTGGTGTTCATGCGCGAGCCGCCGCCTGGGGTGCCGGTATTGAACAGCCTGGAGGCTCTGCACAGCATCGAGATACAGTGCCAGCAGCAGGTGGAGCGCGATCCGGCGCACACCGGCTGCTTGAACGGGGTGACCGCCCTGTACAACACGATCGGAGATCGAGGGCTGGCGAGCAGGTGGATGAGCTACTACACCGGGCGGGGCCGCTAACGACTCATACCGACCGGATTGCCCCGCCGTCCACCGCCAGCGTGGCGCCGGTGATGTAACTTGCCGCGGGACTCAGCAGGAACGCAGCAGCGCGCGCGAATTCTTCCGGCTCGCCGTACCTGGCCATCGGGATCGCAGTGATCGAGCGTCTGCGCTGCTCTTCCAGCGCAATCCCGGCTTTCTTCGCATTGGCTTCATCGAGGTACGCCAATCGCTCGGTTGCGATTCGCCCGGGAATCAGTTGGTTCACCCGGATCTTCTTCGGGGCGAACTCGTCGGCGTAGGTCTTGACCAGCGCCGCAACCGCCGCCCGGACCACGTTGGACAATCCCAGGTTCGCGATGGGATTCTTCACCGACGTTGAGGTCAGCATCAGGATGCTTCCGCCGCCGCGCACCTCCAGGCTCGGCAGCGCGATACGCACCGTCCGCACCACGCTGAGCAGCAGGAGCTCGATCGCCGATTGCCAGGCCGCGTCGTCGAAGCCCGATGCCGGACCCGCCGGCGGACCGCCGGAATTGGTCACCAGCATATCGACGCCGCCGAAGCGCTCGACCGTGGCACGGTGCCACGCCTCGATCGTCTCCGGCTTGCTGACGTCCGCAACCGCCGCCAGCGTGTTGCCGCCGATGCGCTCCGCCGCCGCGGAGATTGTCTCCTGCTTGCGCGCGGCGATCGATACGCTCGCGCCTTCTTCGGCCAGCACCTTCGCGATCGCAAACCCCAAGCCCTGGCTCGCCGCGGCGACCATGGCCACGCGGCCCTTTAATCCGAGATCCATCTAGATAGTGTAGTCGGCCTCAGAATTCGAGGTTGGCCCTCAGTTCGATGCGCCGCGCCGTCGTCGGGCCACTGGTCAGTTGTCCGAAGGCCGTGCTCTGAATGTTGAGCGGCGTGGTATTGGCGAAGCTGAACGTCGGGTGATTGAACAGGTTCAGAAACTCGCCCTGGAACAGGAGCCGGATCGATTCGCGAATAGGAATAGTCTTGTTCACCGAAAGATCCGCGTTGAACCAGTGCGGTCCGTAGATCATCGGCCGGTAGCCCCACGCACCCGCCGTCGTAATCGGTGTCATGTAATTTGTGTTCGCGGATCCATTGGGAGCCAGGAACTTGCCAGGGTCGAACACATAAACAAACGGATTGCCCGAGTGGTACACCCCCACGTTGCTCTGGAGCTGGCTGGCGGTGAAGCCGTTCTGGAAAACCAGACCGGCGTCGTTGGCATTCACCGTGTTGTACCCGCCGTTCATTTGTGCCAGCGTCCCGGTCTGGAACACCACGATGGTCCCCAGCGTCCATCCGCCTACTATATGGTCCACGACCTTGTTTTGGTTGAGGAACATCTTGCCCTTGCCGAACGGCAGATCGTACGTGCCGCTGGCGTGGATGATGTGGCGGACATCGAACGGGCTGGGCCCATAATTCATGCGGAAATTGCGGTCCGATAGGAACAGGCCAGCGACGAACCCGTTCTGGCTGGTCACGTTGCCCTGGTAGGCATTGGCCGGCCCCAGCAGTAGCGCATGGCTCAACGTGTAATTCACGTTGAACTGCATCCCATGAACCTGGCGCTGACGCAACTCGATCTGGAGCGAGTTGTAGTTCGAGTGCCCCATCGCATCCAGGTAGTTCAGCGAAAGGCCCGTGGTGTACGGATTGACCTCGAAGAAATTCGACGGGTAGTTGCCCGGAACATTGGTATTGCCGCCGAACGCACTGGCACACGGCGCGAACTTCTGGCTGCCAACCATGTTGCAGAAGTAGGTTTGATTGCGCGCGATGGTATTGGCCATCGCGCCCGCGGCGCCGGTCTGCAGGTTGGTGGTGAACGCTGTGTAGCCGCCGGATCCCGCGCCTGCAAACGCCGCCTGAAGGATCGGCAGAGCGTATTGTCCCGGCAATCCGTTGTTGGCCAGGGTGCTGCCCTTGCCGTTGGCCTGGTTGATGGCCAGGTTGGCCTGCGCGTGCTGGAACTCCGTCAAGAAGCCATTCTCGTAGATATTGGGCTCGTTGATGTTGTAGCTCATCCACGAGTGCATGGCCATGTTGCCCACATACCGGACTTCCAGCACGGTGCCCTGCGTGACTTCCCGCTGAATGCCGAAATTGTACTGCTCCACATACGGATACCGGATATTGGGATTCATCGCCCAGAACGAATTGCCCGGCCACAACTGCGCCGCAGGCACCGTCGGCGACCACTGCGGCGGCGTCAGAGCGTAGGGCGGCAGTGGCTGGCCCAGCGTCAGCGACCCTGGCTTGAACGTGCCGACTGCGCCGCTGGTGTCCGCTGTCAGGCTGCCGAACTGGTAGAAGAACGCCCCCTGGTTGGAAGCGTACGCCCAGAAATTCTGCGCGCCTTCCAGGTAATTGCGCAGCGACCATCCGGCCTTGATCACGGTCTTGTCGGTGCCGAGGATTTTGCCCAGGAGGCCTTCCGCCCGCGGGCTCCAGATGAGACCGGCGGCCGGTTGCGGATTCACCCACTGCGTCTTGTACACATGCACCTTCGCGGTGAAGGTCGGGTTCTGTACGCCGCCGAGATTCCCGGGTTGGAAGATCGCACCCACCGGCGTAGGCCCCCAGAAATCAGCCACGGACGCCGGACTGCTATAGCCGCCGTTGACATCGTGATCGTCGCCATAGACATCCCAGCGCAGCCCGTAGTTGAAGGTCAGGTTCGGCCCGATGCGCCAGCGGTCCTGCGCGAAGAAATGGGTTGCCGCAACCACTTCGTTCAGGTTGTACTGACCGTACGGCTTGTACTGCTTGGTCGCAGGATCGAGCGGCCGGCCGGTATTGATATTGACGCTGGAGACTCGGCCGGTCAGCGTGGCGTAGAGCGCCTCGGCGTTCGCCTGGTTCACGGTGCTCGCGCCCCCAGACGTGGGCAGCGCGGCGAGGAAGGCGGGCACAAGCGGATCGTTCGCGGCCATCCCCAGGTTGATGTTCGGGAAGCCGCCGGGGTTGTTCCAGTAGTGGTCCTGCTCGCGCCACCAGCCGCCGCCGAAAGTGAACTGGTGGCTGCCCTTCTGCCAGTTCACGGAATCCTCGAAATTGAACAGCGGATACAGTGAAGAGACCGCAAGGCGCGGATTCGGGCTTCCGTAGAGTCCCTGGCCGTACGCAAAGTTGATCTGCTGGGTAGTACTGAGGTCGATGCCTTTGTTCTCCGGGCTGAAATAGCTGTATTGATACGTGAAGCCCGAGTGGAATTGATTGATCAGCGTCGGTTTCAACATCCAGTCAAAACCGAAGCCGGCGATCTTGTTATTGCCGCCGGAAGACGTGTAGTTCACGGTGTCGATTCCGCCGGGCCATAGAGGCGTGTAGTTGTGCTCGTTGTAGGTCTTCGTCTGTGAGTAAGAAGCGTTGAAGCGCAGTTTCTCGGTCAGGTTGTAGTCTACCCGCACGGTCGGATACCAGATGGTGGTGCGCTGGGGAACCAGCCAACTCAGCGTCGCCAGGTTGGGGTCCGAAGGATTTTGAGTCAGAGTCCCCTGGTTGACCACGCTGTTGATTTGAGAAAACTGGCTGGCGATCGACGGCAGCACCGTCCCCGGACCGCCCGCTCCCTGTCCGATTTGAAGCACGTTGACCGTTTGCAGCGCGCCCCGCGTATCGCGATAGCTGAAGAGCCCTTGCTGCGCCGACGGGCTCAGGTAGGTGGCTGTGGCGGTCGTGCTGTTCGGCTGGATCGACTGCGCGTAGGTGCCGAAGAAGAACAGCTTGTTCTTGATCGCCGGACCGCTCACCGCGCCGCCGAAATCGTTCAGCTTGAGCACCGTCCTCGGAATGCCGCGCGCGTTGCTCAACCACGAATTGGCGTTCAGAGATGTGTTGCGGAAGTCCTCGAACAGTCGCCCATGAAAGGCGTTAGACCCCCGGCGCGTCACGATGTTGATGCGCATCGCCGACGTGCCCGTACCCGCGAGATCGAGCTGCGCGCTCTGAATCGTCATTTCCGCCACCTGCTCGATGCGCGGCTGTACCACCACCGTGCCGTACTGATAGCCGCCGGATCGGAACCGGTTGCTGATACCGGGGGTGCCGTCAAAGTCCGCGCTCACGATCGCGCCGCCGGGCAGATTGTTGAACGTGCCAACCGTGCTGTTGGCGCCGGTCGACGCCCAGCCCGGCACCAGAAAGGTCATGTTGTAGACGTTGCGCGTCTGCATCGGCAGGATCACCACCTGCTTGGTGTCGATGGTGCTTGCCAGTACGCTTGAGCTAGTCTCGATTAGCGGGGTTTCGGTCGCATTAACCTGCACCGTCTCGGCTGCGGCCGCGACTCGAAGAGTTACCTTGACGTCCGTATTCCGTCCCGTCTGCACCTGAATGTTGGTGAATTCCTGGGTCGAGAAACCGCTCTGCGTCACCGCCAGTTTGTAAACGCCGAACGGTAGGTTGGGGAAACTGTACAACCCGGTGTCGAGTGTGGCTGCCTTGCGCACCACGTTCGTCGAAACATCGGTTAATTCCAGGTTGGCGCCCGGCACCACTGCACCCGACGGGTCTACTACGCTGACCGTCAGTGATCCCGCGGTCCCGGTCTGTCCTAATGCAAGCACTGGCAGCATGGCCAGAGCAGTGGTGATGACGATGAAACGGTATTTCAGTAACATGTGGAAACGCGCCCCCCCAGACAGACTATTCAGACCTGATCGGAAGTAGTGTAAGCGCTACCAGGAAGGCTGTCAAGCGTAAAACGCGAGGTGTTCTGAAAGGATCGCCTCCATCGCGGCATCCGATGCGTGGAGGTTGCCATCGTGCTTCCGCGAATCCTCGCGCTCTTCGCTCTTTGCCTGCCCTGCTGCGGACAGGTGATCATCATTGACTGGCCGCGCATGCCGAGGCCGGTCCCGCTGCCCCACCCGATGCCTATCCGCGCCGATTGCCGCATTCGCAGTGTGAACGTGCATGCCGACGTGCAGGATCAGGCCGCGAAGGTGCGCGTCTCGCAGGTATTTCAGAATCCGTCCTCCATGCCGATGGAAGCGCAGGTGCTGTTTCCCTTGCCGGAAGGAGCCGCGGTCAGCGCCCTGACCCTCATGGCCGACGGCAAGGAGATCACCGGCCGGTTAATGGGCAAAGACGAGGCCAGGCGCATCTATGAGGACATCGTGCGGCGCCGGCGCGACCCGGCCCTGCTCGAATACATGGGCCGCGACCTCTACCAGACCAGCGTGTTCCCGGTGCCACCGCACGGCGAAAGCTCGGTCGAGATCCGCTACTCGCAGCTTCTTAAGAAGGACAGCGGTCTGATCGACCTCCTGCTGCCGCTGGGCACCGCCAAATACTCCGTCAAGCCGGTGGAGAATTTCTCGGTGACTGTCGACATTGCCGGAGCCACGCCGATTCGAACGGTCTACAGCCCCACTCACCAGATCGACATCGCGCGCCCGGACGGCACGCACGCCATCTGCAAACTGGACTTGCACAACATCGCCAGCCCGGACGACCTGCGTCTGCTGTATTCCACGGACGCCAGCCCGGTTGGTCTGAACGTGATCAGCTACAAGCCCGAGACCAGCGAGGACGGCTATTTCCTCCTTCTCGCCACGCCCGATACTCGAGCCGAGCGGGCGGCCAAGATCGCCAAGACCATGGTCTTCGTCTGCGACCGGTCCGGCAGCATGAGCGGGAAGAAGATCGAGCAGGTGAAATCCGCCTTGCAGTTCATGCTGCGGCAGTTGGAGCCGGCGGACACGTTCAACATCATCGCTTACGATTCCGAGGTCGAGGCGTTTCGCCCCGAGCTGCAGCGGGCCGATGCTGCTACCGTTCGCGACGCAGTGGCATGGATAGAGGGGATCTCGGCAGGCGGCGGCACCAACATCGACGGAGCGCTGCGGAGCGGCCTGCGGATGCTTACCGACACTATACACCCCAACTACCTGCTGTTTCTGACCGACGGCGAACCGACTGTCGGCGAGCGCAGCGAAGTGAAGATCGCGGCCAACGCGGCGCAGGAGAACAAGGTCCACGCGCGCATGTTCGTCTTCGGCGTCGGCTATGACGTGAACGGCCGCTTGTTGGACCGGCTCGCCCGCGAACTGCGGGGGCAGACCGTCTATGTGCGGCCCAACGAAAACATCGAAGCGCCGATCTCGTCGCTGTACTCCAAGATCGGCTCGCCGATGATGACGGACGTCGCGGTCAACATCGATCTGGACGGCGGCACCACCTCGCGCATCTACCCGCGCCAGATGCCCGACCTCTTCCGTGGCGATCAACTGGTGCTCGCCGGACGCTTCCACAGAGGCGGCGCGGCGCGCATCAGCCTGACCGGTAGCGCTGGCGGCCGCAAGCAGGCGTTCACTTACCAGGTGAAGTTCGATGAATCGTCTGTGGGTGAGACGAACGCGTTTGTCGCCCGCCTCTGGGCGATCCGCCGCATCGGCGAGATCATCGACGAGCTCGATCTGCACGGCCGCAACCAGGAACTGATCGACGAACTGGTCGCGCTCTCGCAGAAGCACGGAATCCTGACGCCGTACACGTCATTTCTGGCGGACGACCGCGTGAATCTGAGCGCGGTCCACGAGAACCGGATGTTCGCCGCGCAATCTGCCGCGGACCAGCTTGGCGTAGTCGGCGGCGCCTCCGGTTTCGGCCAGCGGGCGCTGAAAGCCCAGCTTCAGAACGCCAACAACACCCAGGTGAGCGGAGTGGCTACGGCCAACGTGCAACAGATCGGCCAGAAAGCGTTCTTCAAGAAAGACCAGCTCTGGCAGGATTCCACGGTGACTGCCGAGCAGGCGAGAAATGCCATTCGCGTCGTCCAATTCAGCCACGAGTACTTCGATCTGGCTGCCTCCAATGGCGGAAAGATGGCGCACTACATGGCATTCAGCGAGCCGGTGCTGGTGAACCTGGGCAGTCGGACGTACCGCATCGAGCCGGAGCCAGCCCAATAGGGCACAGCTATCGCGCTGAATTCTTCGATTCTTGGCTTCTTCGCTTCTTGGCTTCTGCTAATCTATCGCCGGCCCGAAGTACCCCTGCGCCAACGCGGGCTCGGCCTCGAGAGCCTTCGTCCAGCAGGACTTCGCCTCTTCGGCCTTGCCCCCGGCTTCCAGGATGCGGCCCAGGTTGAGCAGTGCTTCCGGCATTTCCGGCTGCTGCGCCAGCGCTTCGCGATAGAGACGCGCGGCCTTTTCCATCTGGCCCGACTTTTCGTACATCAGGCCGGTGTTGTACAGAACCTCGGGCGAGCGCTCTCCGAGATCGATCAGGCGCACGTGGAACTCGAGGGCCGTGTCGAAATCGTTGCCCTGAATCGCCAGGGCAGCCAAGCCACGCAGGGCGTCCATGCTCTTCGGGTCGGCATCGAGCATCTTCTCGTACAGCCGCTCGGCATGGTCGCGTTCACCCAGACCGCTGTACGCCAGCGCGAGGTTGGCGTGCGCTTCCGGCCATGCCGGGCGATATTTGAGACAACCTTCGAACGCTTCCGCCGCGCCGCGGAAGTCTTCTCGCAAGAGGCGCAGGTAGCCCATGCGGAAACGCGCTTCCTCTTCCTTGGGTGCGCGATCCAGCACCTGCTTGTAATACCGCTCGGCCTCTTCCAACTGGCCCGAGTGCTCCAGCAGGAGCGCGATGTTCCACAGCGGAGCCAGCGACTCCGGACCGGCTTTGATGGCCCGCTCGTAGGACGCGCGCGCCGTCCCCGGATCGCCGAGTTGCTCGCGGACGATGCCGAGGTTGGTGTGCGCCTCGCAGGAATTGGGACGCAGCTTGATGGCTTCCTCGTACGCCTCGGCCGCCTGCTCCCACCGGCCCGACTTCTGGTGGGCGAGCGCTAGGTTGAACCAACCCTCGAAATGGCCGGGGACGGCGTTGACCAGCAGCGTGCAGAACTTCGCAGTCAGCGCATGTTCGCCGGCGGCGCAGGCCCAGGCCGCCAGGCCTTCCAGGGCGACAGTCGATTCGGGGCGCAGTTCCAGCAGGTGCTCGGAATATTCGCGCACCATGTCGAAGTCTTCCTTACCCATGCCGATGAGCACCAGGTTGGCCAGCGATTCCTCGGAGTTCTCGTTCTTCTCGAGGATGCGCTGGTAGATTCGCGCCGCCTCGTCGGCGTGCCCCAGCAACTGCAGGGACACCGCCTTGCCGAAGAGCGCGTCTTCGTGGTTCGGCGCCAGTTCCAGGCAGCGCTCGAAGCTGAACAAGGCGCTCTTGGGATCCTCCTGCCTGAGGTGGCACACGCCGAGCCCGAGGTGCGAGTCGACGTGGTTTGTCTCGAGCGTGCACGCCTTGTGGAAGGCTTGCGCCGCCTCCTCCCAGTTGCCGGCGCGTTCGAGACACACTCCCAGATTGAACCACCCAACCGCATACTGCGGCTTCACCTGCACCAGGATCCGGTAGCTCTTGGCGGCTTCCTCGAAGCTGCCTAGCTCGAACTGGATGTGCCCCATCGCGCGGTAGATTTCCGCCGAGCCTTCGTTGGCGGTTATGGCGCGCTGCAGGTTTTTGAGCGCTTCTTCGCGCTTGCCCGCCAGATGGAGCGTAACAGCCCGTGCAAGGTGACCCTGCGGTCCGGCGGCTTTGTCCGCGCCGTCGCCTTCCGGCGTACGCAGCATTTGAACTTTGGAGGGGGATCTCATAGCGGTGCTCATTTATCTATTACTCCTTGCCGGTGCTCTGCGAAGATACCTTTACCCAATACAGGCGCGCCCGGTCATCGGGCGTGCCGACGAAGCCTACCCCCCCGGAGGGGAGGCGGTCCTCGGTCCATGAATCGATGGTGTTGCCGTCCACCTGAACGGCGAAGTTGTCTCCAGAAACGCTGGTGTGAATGGTCAGCGCGGAGCGCTTCTTTCCGGGGATGAGCGTTGCCGATACGACTGGTTCCTGCGCGGCGCCGGAGATCACGGCCTGACGGCTAAATTCGAGCTGATTGCCTTCCCGAAGCGTGATCGTGCAGTGGACATGGTTGTCCAGGTTCGTAGCGCGGACCACCCAATTGATTGTTTTGGCGTCAATCCGCCCCAAAAACTCGAGCTCGTAGTCGGTCAGGTCCAGTGTCGGCATGAAGAGCGCCATCGAGCCCGTGCGCACGCCGGCCACGTCCACCAGCCAGTCCTGCACGCCGCCGACCCAGTTGTCCCAGCCTCCCGCAAACTGTTCTTCGAAATGGACCTCGACTCGCGGCTTCTTCGGGACCGGTTTGAGCTCGGGCGCCTCGGGCAGGTTGGAGAGCGTAGGAACCGGCGCGGGTCCGGGTGCCGCGCCACCTGCGATGACCGCCTGGAAAGGCACCACCGGACAACCCTGCGGCTCTTGCGGAATGAACGGCGAAAACGCCACCTGCGGCGCCGAAACCACGCCGTTCGGCATGACCGTGAGCCGCATCAGGTGGACTCCGTTACGGCGCGCGAATCCGGCGGATTCGCTGCTTCCGGCAGCCAGATTCCACCTGGCACCCGGCGCCTTCCATCCCACTCCGGAAGAGCGAGACGATGGCAGTTCGCCCGGCATGGCCGAGCCCATCACGGTGGGCAGGGCTCCGACCGAATGGAATTGGGCGCTCTGCGACGCTGCCGGAGCCCCCGGCAAACGCAGGGCGATGGCCGTGGTCGCGGGAGGCAGCAAACGGGATGCGGCGGTGTAGTTCAGAATCTCGGGGACGATCGGAATGGCGGTCCTGGCCAACACCATCGCCGCGCGCACCTCGGGCGCCGACTGGAAACTGCGAACTTTGGCCTGGGGGACGGCAAAGTTCTTTCCGATCGATACACGAAGCGCGTTGCCCGCCGCTGCGATGAAACGAAGTGCCGGGTAGCGGACACCCTGGCGCAATCCTTCCGTGCCGGTCAGCGGAGCTCGCCGCAGCGCTGCCGGTCCGTTTCCGGCGTGAATCCGGATGCCGGTTTGGCGCAGCAGCTTGAATTCCCGCGGCTGGGGACGAGCCGGCGCCCGATGATGCAGGCTGCACGGAGGAGCCTGTCCCATGCCGGTGGGGAGAGCCCATTTGCCGTCCGGCAACGCCGGCCGCGGATCGAGGTTGCGAATACGAATCTTGCTCGTATTCGGGCGGCGGATCAGCTTTTGTCCCGAATACCGCCGGATATGCGGCACCATGCACTCGTCCGCGTGCGCATCGATACGCGGCTGCGCCAGTGCGGCGCAGTTCATGGTGCGGTTGAACGGCGTTGAATGAATTGACGTGCGTTGCGCCTCGTAGAAGCCGCGAGGCGTGATCGCCGACTGACACACCAGGCTGGAGAACGCGATCTGCTTCGGACTCTCCCGGCGGCGCATCAGGTTGGCGACCTTATTTACTTCCACCAGCCGGTCCATGCCCCGCCGCAGCCGGAACTGATTGCGGTGCTCCTTGGAGCAGAATTCCGGGTCCGCGCCGACCCGAAGTCTGCTCAGGGGCTTTCCGCAAAGCTGGCACGTCTTCACGCTCATTTTCGTGCCAATTATAGGAAAATGCCTGTTGATTTGCTAGCATAAATCGCGACAGTATAGGTCTATTAACGAAGGATATGAGAAAGGTATCTGCCTTATTATCAATCGATATACACACATTGCCGATGTTCGATATTTATATTTGATAAACCGAAATAAGTGCTCAAAATTATGGAAAATTGAGTAAAATTACGATGAACCGGTTTGGGTACGAACCGGCGGAGGCATTTCGATGATTGAGTCGACGGCGCGTGCAGAACGATTTGATCTGCAGACTTCAAAATCACCCTCATATCTATGGGAAGTGCCGCAGAAACCTGTGGCAGTGCGAATCCCCTTCAACCTGATGGATCGTCTCGAGCGGGAGGCGGTCGAGGCATTTCGGTCCCTGAGTTCTCGCGGGTCGGAAATCGGGGGATTGCTGGTAGGCGACGTGGCGGCAGGCAGCCCCCTGGTGGTTTCCATTGCGGACTATGAACTGATTACTTGCGACTATGCTCGCGGACCTCTCTACCGGCTTACGGAAGCGGATATGGAGCGATTCCGCCGCGCGATGGACCAGCGCAAAGGCGGACCCGGACACACCGTGGCCGGATTTTTCCGCAGCCACACCCGCAAGGGAATCGCCCTGGACGCGGACGATCTGGCCTTCTATGAGGCGTGCTTCCGCGATCCGCATCACATCGCATTGCTCGTCAGGCCGTTCGCCACCAAAGCGAGCACCGCGGGTATTTTTATCTGGGAAGGCGGCAAAATCCACGGCGACGCGAGCTACCTCGAATTTCCGTTCCGCTCTTCCGAGCTCGGCGGACATGGCTCGGAAACCGCAGCGCCTGAGGGCAAGTCGCCGGCTCCCCAGGCTCCGCCCCCTACTTCCGCGCCACCGGCATCCAAGCCGACGGCGCGGGCGCAGATTGTGCCTATCGCTTCGCGGCGCGACATTGCGAGCGCTCCCGAGCCTCCGCCCCCGGTGATCGCGGCGCCGCCCCCGCCTCCTCCCATGGCGGCCGCGCCCGTAGCGCCTCAGCCGGCCTCAAAGGTCGAGGAAAAGCAGGCCCCGGCGGAGCAGAAGAGCAAAGCCGAAGAAAAGAGCAAGCTCGAAGACAAGGGCAAACTCGAAGACAAAGGTAAGTTCGACAAGCAGCCGGCAAAGAAAGACGCGGGCAAGCCTGCCGAGCCCGCCAAGGCCGCGAGTGCGGTCCCGGCGAAGCCGGCCACGCCTCCGGCGCCTGCCAAGGCTCCCGAAAAGATCACCGAAAAAACCGTCGACAAGGCCGCGGATACCGTGCTTGAGCCCGAGACCGCCAAGAGCGGCAAGGGCATGAAGTTGGTGCTGGCCGCCGCCGCAACCATCGCGGTGTTCGTGGCTCTCTTCGTGTATCCCGGTTTCCTGCGGCATAGCACTAAAACGCCGGCCAACAGCCAGGGCGACACCTCACCGCTGCAACTGCGCGTGGAGCGCAGCAACGGCGAGCTACTCCTGACATGGAATCGGGACTCCGATGCTATTCGCAACGCCACCAAGGCGACTCTGCTGATTATGGATGGCGAGCAGCACGAGAACGTCGACATGGACCTCTCGCAGCTCCGCAACAACGGCAGCATCGTGTATTCCCCGTCGAGCTCCGATGTCAGCTTCAAGATGGAAGTGATTGGCCGAGACCAGTCGAAGACCACCAGCGAGCAGGTTCGCATTCTGCGCACGCGCCCATCGCCCCTCGATACCCAGCAGGCCGATGTCAAGCCCGCCACGCCGGCACCCGCGGCACCGGCTACCAAGGCCCCGGTCGCCAACGACAAGCCCGCTGCTCCCGACCAGACGGCGGATCAGACCCCGGCGCCGGAGGCTCCCAAGCCGGTCACACCGCGGCGCGAGTTCAACACAGCTTCGCTTGCCCAACGCATCCGCGCGGCGCAACCCACCGATATTCCCGACGCTCCCACCGTGGGCGGCGCGGTTTCCGCGGCCCTTCCGGGCGTAAACCTGCCGGCTGCCGGTGCCGTTCCCAACGCTCCGGTTCCGCCCCCGTCCACCCGCCCGGCCGCACCCACGCCTGCCCCACCCGCGCCGTCCGCTGCCGCTCCCCAGACGCAGGCTCCGACCATTGCCAATCTCTCCAAGCAGGGCGGACAGATCCAGCAGGCGGTGCTGATCTCCCGCAAAGAGCCCGAGTATCCCAAGATTGCCAAGCAGACCGGCGCGAAGGGCGTGGTGACGCTCAACGCCACGATTGGCAAGGACGGCCACATCAAGGCCGTGAAGGTGGTCTCCGGACACCCGATGCTGCAGAATGCGGCCGTGGAAGCCGTCAAGCAGTGGATTTATAAGCCCACGCTGCTGAACGGGACCCCGGTCGAGACCGAAACCCAGATCATGCTGAATTTTGTCGGCGAGCGGTAGAACCTCTCCGGCGCCAATTTCCAGTCTCTCTCCTCAGGGCGCACTCGACCGCCGCTGGGCCGGCTTGGAGCCTGTCCGGCGGCGGTCAAAAATGGGCTTGACGTACGAAATACTTCGTAGTAGTCTCTTCGTAGATGAGCAAGCCGCAGGACCTGCCGCGACCTACCGATGCCGAGCTGGACATTCTGGCCGTCTTGTGGAGCCGGGGCTCCAGTACTGTCCGCGAGGTTCACGAAGCGCTACAGACGCGCAAGCCGGCCCAGTACACGACCATTCTCAAGCTGCTCCAGATCATGGCCGAGAAGGGCCTGGTCCGCCGCGATGAAACGCAGCGCGCGCACGTCTACCAGGCCAGCCGGCCGCGCGAGTGGACGCAGCGGCAGCTTGCAGGCGATCTTCTTCAGCGCGCATTCGGCGGGTCTGCACGCGCGTTCGTACTGGGAGCGCTGGCCGCAAAAAGGGCGACGAAAGAAGAGCTTGCCGAGCTGCGCCGTCTGCTCGATGAATACGAGGAGGGCAAATGAGTCTCGTAGTATCGAATGCGCTCGCATGGGCGCTGGTACATTTCCTATGGGAAGGCGCGGCTCTCGCGTTCTTCCTCCTCTTCTTCACCCGCGCTTCGGCGCGTGTGCGGTATTGCGCCGCATGCGCGGCGCTGTTCGCCATGCCACTCGCCTTCGCGGTGACCTTCCTGCGCCTGTGGCAGCCTCCCGTCGCCTCGGCCGCGCACCGCCTCGTTCCGCAGCTTACGGCCGTCCCGGGTCTTGGCGCCGCGACGAACGATTGGGCCTCGCCGGCCGGTCCGCTGTGGTCGTGGCTGGTCCCGCTCTGGATCACCGGCGTCATGGTTTTCTACATGCGAAGCTTCGGCGGCTGGTGCGCCGCCCGCCGCCTCCGCGTGCGTGGTGTTGCAATGCCCGCAGCCGCATGGCAGGAACGCCTTCGCCGCCTGCACGCGCAAATCGGCGTGAGACGCCCGGTGAGCATTCTCGAGTCCTGCCTCGCCGAGGTGCCGGTCGTCATCGGCTATCTCCGTCCGGTCATCCTTCTTCCCGCCGGGCTGGCCACGGGCTTGACCACAGACCAGGTCGAGGCGCTGCTGATCCACGAGCTGGCCCACATTCGCCGCCACGACTACCTGGTCAACCTGCTCCAAACCGCCGTCGAAGGCCTGCTTTTTTACCACCCCGCCGTGTGGTGGGTGAGTCACGTCATCCGCACGGAGCGTGAGCACTGCTGCGACGACGCGGTCGTGGCTCTGCGCGGCGATGCCCGCGGATACGCCGCCGCCCTGACCACTCTCGAAGCCATGCGCGCGCCTCAAGCCGTACTCGCCGCGACGGGCGGCAGCCTGGTGCATCGCGTACGCCGCCTTCTGCGCCAGCCGGAAGGCCCGCAGACATCTCTGGTACCAGCGGTTTGCGCAGCGATCCTACTGCTGGGGGCGATGAGCTTCCTTCCGGCATGGCAGCAGCAGGCCCCCCCCGAACCTGCCCTTAAGGAAGGATCCGCCGAGGCTCGTGGACCGTACCAGAAGTGGCTTACCGAAGACGTGGCCTACATCATCACCAGCGAGGAGCGCTCCGGGTTCAAACGTCTCCAGACCGATGCCGAGCGCGAGCGGTTCATCGAACAGTTCTGGCTCCGCCGCGACCCGACGCCCGGCACGCCGGAGAACGAGTTCAAAGAAGAGCACTACCGCCGGATCGCGTACGCCAACGACCGGTTCTCGGATCCCGACCTGGCCGGCTGGAAGACCGACCGCGGCCGGGTCTACATCGTCTATGGCCCGCCTGACGAGAAGGAGAGCCATCCCGCCGTGAATCCGCCCAACGAGCAGTGGCTCTACCACCACATCGAGGGCGTCGGTGAAAATGTAGTGGTCGAGTTTGTCGATGAGGGCGGCCACATGCGGATGACTTCCGACCCGCATGGCGCCCCGCCGAAGAGGTGATGATCAGGCGTGTTGTAGCGCTAGAATGGGTGCGATGCCACGCGCACTCCTGATTCTTTTTACAGCCGCCCTTTCTGCCTCAGCCCAGGTCAAAATCACCCCCGGCGATGGCAAAGTCTCGATTCAAATCGCCGGCAAGCCGTTTAGCGATTTCTACATCTCGGGCAGAGCTTTCGATGCCGAGGTCACCAAACCTTATCTTTGGCCTCTACGGGCTCCCAGCGGCACGTATATCACCCGCGCCTGGCCGATGCAGGACGTTCCCGAAGAGGCCGGCGAAAAGAAGCCGACGCGCAACGGACCACCTGCCATGGACCACCAGCACCAGCGGGGCCTCTGGTTCGCCCACGACAACGTCAACAAGCTCGATTTCTGGAACAACGAGTGGTCCTACGTCACCGACCTGCATCGCAAAAATCTCGGCCGCATCAGCCTGAAGAGTCTGGGCGAGGTGAAGAGCGGCAAAGACAAGGGCTCCATTGCCGCCACGTTCGAATGGGGCGACATCGAGCGCACCGCGCCGCCCATCCTCACCGAGTCGCGCGTCATGACCTTTTACTCCGAGGACAAGCTGCGCTACTTCGATATCGACATCACCCTTACCGCGATCCAGACGGTTGTCTTCGGCGACGGCAAGGACGGCGCTTTGGGCATCCGTCTCCGCCCCCTGCTCCAGGAAGATAAGGACAAAGACAATCCGCACATCATCAACGCCGATGGCCTGGCGGGCGAAAAGGCGCTGTGGGGCAAACCGTCCAACTGGTGCGACTACTCCGGCACGATCAACGGCGAAAAAGTGGGCGTCGCCATCCTGGACAACCCCGCCAACCCGCGCCATCCGGTGCGCTGGCACGCGCGCGCCTACGGGCTCTTCGCTGCCAACCCGTTCGGCGTCTCCGCGTTCACCAACGACAAGAGTCAGGATGGATCTCTGACGCTCGAAGCCGGCAAGAGCCTGCGCTTGCGGTATCGGGTGATCATCCACGAAGGCGATGTGAAAGACGCCAATATCGCTGCGCTGTGGACCAAGTACGCCGGGATCTGAGCTACTCCTTCAGCTTCGGGAACAATGCGCGGTCCAGAATCCGCCTCGTGAGATCTTCCATGGTGAGATACTTGTCCTGCTCGCAGTCGCGATAGTAGAGCCTGTCGTTCGGCAGCAGGCCCACCTCGACCGCCAGAGAGTACTCGCCGCGCTCGACCCGAAAACCCGGGATCTCAGGCACCGTTAAGACCTCCACCTTCGCCGCGGGCTGCCACTTGGCGTTCTGCGACTCTCGCACCGTCAGCTTGATTCGTCCGGGCAGAAGCTGCACTTCGGCCGACTCAGCGCCGAACGAAGCAGTGTAATCGGCGATGCAGTCTTTCAGCAGTGCGTGCAGTTCCTCGAGCGCCACCGGAAGCCGGCCGAGTGTGGACTCCTCCCGTTTCCGGCGGTCCAGTTCTTCCTGAATTCGCATGCGTAGCCACTCGAAGCGCATCGCTGTGAACTTCAATAGTACCGCGTAAGGGGAGTGTGGGCCGGAGATACTCGCCCGTCAAGGCTGGGTGTCGGCCGCGATCCCGATACTCTGGAGGAACTGCGCGTCTTCGGGGCTGTGCATATGCGGATCGGACCCCGGGTCCGCCGGCGGGCACATCTCCGCACACTCCGACAGAGACCTGCTGACGAACAAAACCCGGCTGCAGGACGAGCACCAGAAATGAACCACCAGGCGCCGGTCGCTGGTTACGCCCACTTCCAGAATGCGATCGGGGACCTCGCCGCAAGGACAGGCTAGCTGAATCGCGCGGTAGTTCATGAGTTAGTTATCTCATGGGGGTATTGCAGGTTAACAGGACTAATTCAGTCACGTATGTACTAGAGGTATGAATCGAAAGTACTAGTGATTTTACCTTCCCTTCAATTTTACCTGCGCATCGCTCAGGCCGTGGCGGGTCATCATGCTCTCGATGTCGGCGATCTCGACTGGAACGACTGCGGACAGGTTTTCGTACCCGGTCTCCGTAATCAGGATCATGTCTTCCAGCCGGATTCCCACGTGCTCCTCCGGGATCTGCATGGCCGGCTCGATCGTAAACACCTGCCCCGGCTCCAGCGTCGGTGTCGGATTGCGCACATCGTGCACCTCCATGCCGACGTTATGGCCGAGCGAGTTCGCCCGGCTGTTGCGATACCGTTCAACAAATTCAGCGGCTGCCTTCCTGATCCTCTCGTCGGTGAACGGGTAGTTCACCAGGATCGCGTCCATCTTTCCAACGGCGGTCCGGATCACGTCCGCTGGAAGCGCGTGCACCCGGATCGAGGTCATCAGAGCCTGGTAGAGCCGCAAGTAGATCGTGTAGAACTCGCGCTGCCTGGGAGTGAATTTTCCATTGGCCGGGAACACGCGTGTAACGTCGCTCGCGTAGTACTTGTAGTCCGGCGCATAGTCGAACTGCACCAGGTCGCCGTCGTCCAGGGCTCGCGTGTCGCGGTGGTAATGCGAATACCAGGTGTTTTCGCCGGTCGCGATCAGCGCGAAATAGGCCGGCCCATACGCTCCGTTTTTCTTGAACACGTACTCGGCGTCGGCTTGCAGCTCATACTCCTTCATCCCCGGCCGGGCGTCGCGCATGGCTTCGATGATTCCCAGCCCAGCGATCCGCGTCGCCTCGCGCAGAACGGCGATTTCGCGGGGGCTTTTGGTACCGCGCAGCTCGTCGAGAATCAGGTCGAGGTCCTTGATTTCCGATTTGGGCGACTGGTTCTTCAGGTGCGCGATGAACGCCTCCTCGCGCGACTCGCGCCCGTCCCACGAGTCGTTTTTAGTGGCGCGGGCAAGGGCGGCCGGATCGCTTGCCGAGGCGCACCCCAACACTTCCGGCCGGAACGGTGTGTAGATCGTCCGGCCCTCTTTGGCCACGCTATCGAGCAGCGCCTTGAAATCGTCGCGGGCGAGCACGGACTCGATGCCCGTGGTGCGTGCCGCCTCCTCGCCCGGGACCAAGCCCGGCCCGAACATGTTCCTCTCGCGGCGCTCATTTTTCGGGTTTAGGAATAGAGTCGAGCGCTTGGCGCTGCCGTCCATCACCAGGATTGCGCGCGGCTCGACCACGCCAGAAATATAGAAAAACTGGTTCGCCTGCCGCAGCGGCTGCTCGCCCGGGCGCTCCGTGGTGCCCTGCAGAATCGCCACCGCGTCTCCGATTTTCGCCATGACGCGTGCCCGGCGTGCCGAGAACTCCTCCGGCGGAAATATGTCGCTTCCCTGAAACACGGGTTGCGCGGCCAGAGGAAGGGTCAAGATCCACAGCAGACGATGCATCGTGTACCTGCCTGTAAGCGCTTACTGAGCTGAAATGTCGCTCAGGTATACTAGCTATAGACTATCCCGATGGCAACCACAACCCAAACTTCCACTACCGGCGCGTTCAAAAACGAGCCGCTCGCCAATTACCGCCTTGAAGAGAACGCCCGCGGCATGCGCGAGGCGATCGCCCAAGTGCGCAAGGAACTCGGCCGCGAATACGATCTCGTGATCGGCGGCAAACGGCTCAAGACCAGCGAAAAGATCCGCTCTATTAACCCGGCGAAGCCGTCCGAGGTGGTTGGCATTCACCAGAAGGCCGGGGCCGAGCACGTCGAACCCGCCATGCAGGCCGCTCTCGCCGCGTTCGAAACCTGGAAGTACGCCCCAATCGAACAGCGCACTGGCATTCTCTTCCGCACCGCCGAAATCCTGCGCAAGCGCAAGTACGAATTCAACGCCTGGCTGGTGCTCGAGGTAGGCAAGAACTACGACGAAGCCGAGGCCGACACGTGCGAAGCCATCGACTTTCTGGAGCTCTACGCGCGCCAGGCGCTAGTGCTCGATAAGGCCGAACCCGTGGTCCAACTTCCCGGCGAGCGCGATTACCTGCGCTACATCGCGCTGGGCGTGGGCGCCGTCATCTCACCGTGGAACTTCCCCAACGCCATCGCGCTCGGCATGACCGCCGCCAGCATCGTCTGCGGCAACACCGTCATCCTCAAGCCCTCGAGCGATTCCCCCACCATCGCCGCCAAATTCTTCGAGGCCCTGGAAGAAGCGGGCCTTCCTCCGGGGGTGGTGAACTTCTGCCCGGGCGCGGGCGCGACCTTCGGCAATGGAGTCGTCGCACATCCCAAGACCCGGTATATCGCCTTCACCGGCTCGCGCGACGTCGGCCTGGATATCAACACGCGTGCCGCGCAGCCTCAGAAGGGCCAGGTCTGGATCAAGCGCACGGTGCTCGAGATGGGCGGCAAGGACACCATCGTGGTCGATGCGGACGCCAATCTCGACGCCGCGGTCGCCGGCGTGACCGCCGCAGCCTTCGGATACCAGGGCCAGAAATGCTCTGCGTGCTCGCGCGCCATCGTGCACCAGGATATCTACGACGAGTTTCTTTCCAGGCTGAAAGATGCCGCCGAACAGATTCAGATCGGCTCGCCGGAGGAGAATGCGCCCATGGGCCCGGTGATCAACGAGGGCGCCATGAAGTCGATCCTGAACTACATCGAGATCGGCAAAAAAGAAGGCCGCCTGATCGCCGGAGGCGCGCGTGCCGCGGGCGAGGGCTACTTCATCCAGCCGACGGTGATCGCCGATATCGGCCCGCAGGCTCGTCTCTCGCAGGAGGAGATCTTCGGCCCGGTGCTCGCAGTCATCAGGGCTCGCGATTACGACGAGGCTCTCGCCATCGCCAACAACACCGAGTACGGTCTCACCGGCGCGGTCTACACCACCAGCCCGGATAAGATCGAGCGTGCCAAGCGCGAGTTCCACGTCGGCAACCTCTACATCAACCGCAAGTGCACCGGCGCGGTAGTGGGCGCCCACCCGTTCGGCGGCTTCAATATGTCCGGCACTGACTCCAAAGCCGGCGGCACCGACTATCTCTACCTCTTCAGCCAGGCCAAAGCCATCGGCCACAAACTGTGAGTGCCCTCCGCCTTCATGCGCTGGACGTCCCAATTCGCAGACTACCTGAAGTGGTCGGGCGA
Organism: Verrucomicrobiia bacterium; assembly: GCA_035578025.1. Lineage (GTDB taxonomy): Bacteria > Acidobacteriota > Terriglobia > Bryobacterales > Bryobacteraceae > Solibacter. The sequence goes on along the minus strand of DATJYJ010000276.1, from coordinate 3,484 downwards.
AATCTCCAATCGCCCGGCCAAGGATAAGCTCGCCGCCGAAATCGCGGGAATGGTCAAAGACGGCGACGTGATCGGCGTCGGTTCCGGTTCGACGAGTTTCCTCGCCGTACAGGCTATCGGCGAGCGGATCCAGCACGAAAAACTCCGCTGCGTCGCGATCCCCACTTCCGCGGAAGCCGAGCTCGCCTGTGTCGCCTGCGGTTTGCCCGTCACCTCGCTGGTCGCCGCTCGTCCCAACTGGTCCTTCGACGGCGCGGACGAGGTCGACCCTGGCCGCAATCTGATCAAAGGCCGCGGCGGCGCGATGTTCAAAGAAAAGCTCCTGATCTACGCTTCGCCCAAGCCCTATATCCTCGTGGACCAGTCCAAGCTCGTTCCAAAACTCGGCGAGCGCTTTCCGATCCCGGTCGAAGTGCACCTGCTGGGGTTGACGGTTGCCGAAGCCGGCCTGCTGAAACTCGGCGCCAGTGAAGTCATCCTCCGCCCCGCCAAAGGCAAAGATGGCCCGGTAGTCACCGAAAACGGCAACCTCATCCTCGACGTCCGGTTTCCCGAAATCGGCCCCGAGACCGAACGCGATATCAAGGCCGTGCCCGGCGTCATCGAATCGGGCCTGTTCTGGGGCCTGCCGGTCGAAACGCTGGTCGTCTGACCGGCCGTCCCCGTCCATGAGCGGTCGCCGGCCGCGATGAACGGCGCCTGCCGCTCATTATCCGCGTGCGCCGCTCACCGGAATTCGGTATCTCCCGATCCTGATCTCCGCGTAGCATTCCAACAGGAGAACCGAAATGAAGACCATCCTCGCCTTACTTGCTCTAGCCGCCGGCGCGCTCGCTCAATCTCCCACACTCCAATGCGGCCAATCCACCTGGCGCATCAACGGTCTCGAGACGTATTGCCAGATCTTGGAGATCTCGGCCCCATTCGGCGGATCACTTGCCGTCAGCGCCGCGAACGGCGCGATCGCCATCCATGGCTGGGACGGGTCCGACGTCCTCATCCGCGCTCAGATCCAGACCGCCGCGGCGACCGTCTACGACGCCCAAGCCCTCGCCACCCAGGTCAGCATCGATACCTCCAATAACCAGGTGCATGCCTCCGGCCCGAGTTCCACGCCGTCCCGAAACTGGTCGGTGAACTACGAAATCTACATGTCCCGCGCGGTGGACCTGGCTCTCACCACCGCCAACGGCGCCATCTCGATCAGCGACCTTCAAGGTCACATCCAGTTCACTGTCAGCAATGGGGCCGTCGCACTTGCCAACCTCGACGGCCAGGTCCAGGGGAAGGTTGCCAATGGCGCCATCGCCATCGCGCTGGGCGGCGATCACTGGGATGGCGCGGGCCTCGACGTAACCGCCAGCAACGGAGCCATCGCCATAACCGTCCCGCATGATTACTCCGCCCACTTCGATGCCGCTACCACGGTTGGAGTCGTCACCACCAACTACCCCGTGCCGCCGTCGAAGGGCAAGTGGGGCATCCCAGGTCTGGGAGGCAGCCTGTCCTTCGATGCCGGCTCCGGCGGCGCGACCATTCACGTCGCCACGACCGTGGGTACCGTCCGCATCGAGCAGGCCAACTAACCGCTGCTAGGAACCCTGTGCCACTAAGGCAAGAGGACGAATGGGGGCGCCGGTGGCGCCCCGGATCTTCAAGGGCGCGGCTACGAAGACGAATTCGTGAACGCCGGCGGCCGCCAAGGCTTCGAGGTTCAAGCACTCGATGATGTGAATGCCGCTCTCCACCAGCAGATGGACATGGACCGGCATGGAAGGATCAGGGAGCTTCTCGAATGCCACGGTGTCCGCCCCGGCGGCAAGAATGCCGCGCGAGCTCAGCCACCGTGCGCCGGCAATCGCAGGGCCTGGGCCGCGGGCGTCGTTGACGAACTGTCGCGGCGTTTCGAAGTAGCGCGCCCAGCCGGTGCGCAGCAGGACCACATCTCCGCGCCGGATCTCGCACGTCTGCGCGCGCTCGAGCATTTCGGGCGTAACTTCGCAGTCGGCAGGCAGAGGCTCGCCGGGCGCGAGATCGAGCAACACGCCGCGGCGAAGGATCGGGGCGATGGTATCGACGGAGTATTGCCGGAGGCCGGCGCCGTAGGACTGTGCGGAGGACACATCCACGCCGCCATGGAGTTTGCCGCCGCACGAGAAGTGGCACAGGGCATCGATGTGGGTGCCGACATGGCTGCCGAGCGCGATGGCGTCCGCGGCCGAACTGTTGCCGGCAGGTCCGACCGAATCGCCGTGCTGCTTGGTCAGGCCGAAGAGGAACGGCGGGTGCGTCGGGTAGTGCGGCATGCCGGTGAAGTAAGGCTGCGCGAGGTCGAAGACCCGAGCGCCGGTGATGGCTTCAAGTAAGTCGGGCATCAGAAACGGAAGTGCAAGCCGAACTGCACTACCCGGGGATTATAGAACATGTAAGAGATCACGCCGAAGGTGGTGGTGTTGATGTTCTGATCGCCGCTCCAGAATGTCGCGTGATTGAGACAGTTGATGGCGTCCATGCGGAGCTCCAGGCTCCTGGTTTCGGTAAATTGAATTGCTTTGTTCAGGCTGGTATCGAGATCGAAGGTCCAGGGGCCGTCGAACATGCGGCGCTGGAGGCCGCCGATGGTACCCGCGGTCGGATTGAAGAAAACCTGGCCGTTGAACCAGGGGGCGCCGTCGGGATTGACGCCGGTACCGTCGGCCGGGTTGATGGCAGATTGCGCGATCATCATGGGGCCGTTTCCGGTCATCTGGAACTTCACGACGTTGGCGAGCTGCGAACCGCTCAACAGCGTGTTCGCGTCATTGTAATAGGAGCGCGATTCACGGTTGAGCGTCCCGCGTCCGCTGGTGATGGAGAACGGGGCTCCACTCTGCCAGGTCATGATGCCGCCCAGGGTCCAGCCGCCGATCACGCGATCGATGGGGTGGTAAGAGAGCCAGTGGCCCTTGCCGAAGGGGAGCTGGTAGTAGCCGTTGGCCTTGATCATGTGGGTGAGATCGAAATTGGCGCGCGAGCGCTCGATCTTGGGATTGTTGATGTCCAGGAAATGCTGCAGGCGGGACTGGACGTCGCCATCGGCATCGCTGAGCACCTTGGAGAAGGTGTAATTCGCGGAGACGCTCAGGCCCGATTTCGTGCGGTGACGGGCTTCGAGCTGAAGCGAGTTGTAACTCGAGCTGGAATAGTTGGTGAGGAAGTCGGTGCCAAGTGCATTGGGGTTCTGGTAGAAAGGCACTGCGTTGGTCGGATTGTATCCGTTGGTCTGATAGTAGTTCGCGAGCTCGCCGACTTCTCCGGTTTGCAGATAGTTGATGGCGTTCGGATCGGTGAGCGCGCCCTTCACCAGTTTGGGAAAGAGAGTGAGCTGCTGGCTGCCGGGGATGTTGGGGTTGTAGGCGGGATTGAACACGCCGTTGGCGGCCTGCGAAAGATAGCCGTTCTTTTGAGCTCGCAGGAAGTCGGCCAGCCAGCCATTCTGGTTGAT
>DATJYJ010000275.1:0-64569 GCA_035578025.1 Verrucomicrobiia bacterium | reverse complement strand
AAGCATCCGAAGGCGAGCGAGGCAAGCTTCGCCGCGCCCTGATCGCTGAGCGCGAACACGCCGGTCTTGCCGGCTTCGAACCAGGCGGAGAACGAACCACTGGCCCAGGAAGCAGGAATCGGCGGGGTCTCCGCGGTCATGTAGTTGATGAAGAAGCTGAAGATGCCGGCTTGCGCGGCCACGTAGAAGAACTGCGCGGCCACGGCGAGCACGAAGTGCGGGTGCGACCAGATGGAGTGCGACACGCCCGGAGCGGAGTCGTCGAGGTGGTAGTCGTCTTCAGTCTTGATGTCGGGGACGTTGGCGACGGAAAAGACCGCCGCGATGGCGAGGGCTCCAACCGCCACGGCGACGTACGGGATGTACAGGGTCTGGCTGCCGGTGCTGTGGCCGGCGGCATCCTTCGAATAGAAATACATGCTGCCGATGATGGGGCCGAAGATCCAGCCTACGCCGTTGCAGGACTGGGCGAGATTGATGCGCGTAGCGGCGAAGCGCTGGTCGCCGAGCACGGTGGTGTAGGGGTTGGCGATGGTTTCCAGGAAGGTCAGTCCGGTGGCGATGGCGCAGACGCCGGCCAGAAAGCCGGCGAAGGCCAGGTTCTCCGAGACGGCACCGGAGTGAACCATGGCGTTGATGCGGGTCGCCGGGATGAACCAGAATCCGCCGAGGGCCACGATCACCAGGCCCATGATGATTCCCTTCTTGTAGCCCAGCCTGCTTGCCAGCCAGCCGGCCGGGATCGACATGAGGAAGTACCCGAGGTAGTGCGCGAACTGCACCCAGGCGGATTGGGATTTGCTGAGGTTGAGCTCTTCCTGGAAGTGCTTGTCCATGACGTCGATCATTCCGTTGCAGAGCGCCCAGAGGAAAAACAGCGAACTGACCAGCGCGAAGGTCAGCGCGAGGTTCCGGCCGTCGGCGGTGATGAAAAGACCCGTCTTCCTGGTGGTCATGGTGAGAAACGATTCTAACAGGGTTAGCGTTATAATCTTCAAGCGTGAAAGGCAATCGCGGACCCGTGCTGGTGATGGCGGCGGCGTGGATGATGGCGCCGGCGCCGCATTTCGAGGTCTATTCGAATGCCGGCGCGGAAGCCACGCGCGCGCTGGCATCCGGCTTCGAGCGGCTGCACGCGTTCTTCGCGCGGCAACTGGGCGTGGCGCCGCGGCAGGGTCCGGTGCGCGTGATCGGCTTTGCCACGGAGGCGGAGTTCGCGGAGTTCCGCCTGAAGCCAGACACTGCAGCTTTTAACATCGGCGGCACCGGCGGCGACTATATCGTGATGCCGGTGGGCGCGCGCGCCGATCTGCGCATTCCGGCGCACGAGTTCGCGCACCTGCTGATCCGGTCCACGGGGTGGAAGCTGCCTCCGTGGCTTGCTGAGGGGATCCCCGAAGTAGCATCGACGCTGCGCATCGGCGAGCACGGCAGCTTCGTCGGCGGGGAGTCGCGCGGACGGGCGCCGTTGTTGAAGAGCGGCCGGCTGATGCCGCTGGAGGAGTTGCTGGCGAGAGATGCGGCGGAGAGCCCCATGTTCTACGCGCAGAGCTGGGCTCTGACGGACATGCTCCTGTTTTCGCCGAAGTATGCTGCCGGCTTTCCGGCGTTCCTGGCTGCGACGGGCTCGGGCATGTCCAGCGAGCGCGCGCTGGCCGCGGTGTACCACACGGGGCTGGAGGCGGTGGCGGCCGATCTGCGCGCGCGCATCGCCCACCCGATCTATCCGGTGGGGTTGGCGGGGCTGGCGGCCGCGGGCGCGGAAATCCCGGTGCGCGAAATCGACGGCGCCGCGCTGATCGAGGGACTGCGCGGCACGATCGCCTTCGACCGCGGCGACAAGGCCGGGGCCCTGGCCTTCTGGAAGCGGGCCATCGAACTGGGGACGACCGATGCCGGACTCTGCTACCGGTACGCCATCCTGGCCGACGATCGCGCGGCGCTCGAACGGACGCTGTCGCTCGACCCCGGGTTCGACGATGCGCGATTCAAGCTCGCGCTCCTGGAGAAGAACGCGGGCCACGCCGACGAGGCGGTGGCGCAGTTGCGCGCCATGCGGGAGATCGCGCCGGAGCGGGCCTTCGCCTACTGGAGTGCGATGGCCGATGCGCTGTTGGACCTGGGCCGCCGCGAGGAGGCACGGCAGGCCGCGGCGCGCGCGTCGACGGTGGCGTCCACCGATGCGGAGCGCACTCGTGCCGCGGAGCTGGCCTGGATCGCAGAGAGCGAGCTGGCGGTGGTGCTGGACAAGGGCCAAGCCAGGACGGTGCGTGTTCCGCTGGACGCGGCACCGCGGAATCCATTCATCGAGCCTGGCGACCGCGCCCGCACCACCGAGGGGACGCTGGAAGAGGTCGAATGCGGCGACGGCGGGCTGAAGGTCAAGGTACGGGCGGCGGCGCGCCTGCTGACGCTGTCGATTCCGGATCCTTCACGGGTGCAGATTCGCAATGCGGGCGGGGTGAAGTTCGAACTCACCTGCGGGCCGCAAAAGGCGCGCCGGGTGGTGGTCGACTACTCGGCGGACGGCGTGTTGCGCGGCCTCGAGCTGCGATAGGCGGTTACAATAGCGGGCGGTGGATCCCTCGCTCATCTCACGACGCGCGCTGCTGGCCGGAAGTGTCGCCATGCTGGCGTGCGATCAGGCCAAGGCGCCGCGCTTTTCCGGCTTCTGCTTCGTGGCCAACCGCGAGGGACGCAGCATCGGCGTGGTGGACCTCAGCCACTTCCGCATGCGCCGGCAGATCCCGCTGGATGCCCCGCCGGAGCAGGTGCTGGCCCATCCCGATGCCAAGCAAGCGAAGGCTTACGCGCTGGCGCCGGAGAGCGGCACGATCTACGAGATCGACGCCAACACGCTGACCATCGCACGGCGGGCCCGCGGGGGCGGGAGCGCGGCCGGGATGCGCATTGCGCGCAGCGGCGATGCGCTGTGGGTCCTCTACCGCGATCCCGCGAGCCTGGTGGAGATTCCGTTCAACTCGCTGCGGCCCGCGCGGCGCATCCGGCTGGCCGCGCCGTACGACGATTTCGACCTGGCTCGCGAGACCGACGATGCGTGCATGGTGAGCCGCGGGGGACGATCGCTAGCGCTGGCGTCGCTGGCGAAGGCGGCCGTGACGCGCACCATCACGGCGCAGGTGGAGCTTTCGATGGCGCGCTTCCGAAAGGACGGCAAGCAGATCATCGCCGGAAGCCAGAGCGACCGCAGCCTGACGATCTACGACACGGCCAGCGGAAGGGTCGTGGTGCGCCTGCCGATTTCCGTGGCTCCGCGGAACTTCTGTTTTACGGAAGACGGCGGACAATTGTATGTCACGGGCGACGGGATGGACGCCGTGGTGACCGTGTATCCCTACCGGACCGAGGTGGCGGAGACGCGCCTCGCCGGCCGCGCACCCGGCGGGATGGCGGTGACCGAGACGAGTCCTTCGTCTTACCTGATGCTCACCAATCCCGAGGCCGATGGCGTCACGGTGCTGGACGTGGATACCGGAAAGCTCATCGCCGTGGTCGAAGTCGGCAAGGATCCGACGGCGATCGTGATCACGCCCGACAAGCAGTATGCGCTGGTGTTGAACCAGGGCTCGGGCGACATGGCCGTGATCTGGCTGAGGACGCTCGCGGGCAACCAGGTGGGCGGCGTGCGCGTGAAGCGCTACAAGTCGGCACCGCTGTTCACGATGGTGCCGGTGGGCGAGGGGCCGGTCAGCGCGGCTGTGGTAGCGCTGAGCTGACGGTCTGGCGGGCCTTTACCAAATACACGACTGCCGCCACGATCAGGACCAGCGAGATCACCTGGGACGTGTCCAGAGGACCACCCCAGAGGTTGCCCTGCTCGTGGAAGCGGTAGAACTCGACGACGAAGCGGGTTGTGCCGTAGAGCGCGAGATAGGCGGCGAGGATGGTTCCCTGGGCGTGAGGCTTGCGGATCAGGCGGTAGAGGATGGCGAAGATGATGAACTCGGCGGCGGATTCGTAGAGCTGGGTGGGATGCAAAGGGCGGTTGAGCGGAACGCCGACGAGATCGTTGGCAACCGGGTCGGTGAAGGTGACGGCCCACGGGCGGTCGCACGCGACGCCCCAGCAGCAGCCGGCCATGAAGCAGCCGATGCGGCCGATGCCGTGGCCCAAGGCGATGGCGGGCGCGAACACGTCGGCGGTCTTCCAGCCGGGGAGCCTGGTTTTGCGCATGTACCAGACGGCGACCGCGAGTGCGGCGATGAGGCCGCCGTAGAAGACGCCGCCGGCGCGCAGCGTGCTCAGGGCGAAGATCTCGGCGGGATGCTCGACGTAGTAGCGGAAGTCCACGATGAACATCATGAGCTTGGCGCCGCCCAGAGCGGCGAGCGCGCAGTAGATACCGAGGTTGGTGACGGCTTCGGTGTTGAGGCCCTGCTGCTTCGCGAGGCGGCCGGCCAGCCACAGCGCGGTGAGGAATCCGGCGGCCACCAGGACGCCGTACGTGGCCAGGAACCTCAGGTGAAAGATCTCAGGATACATTGGCCGCCCGCCGTTTGGGCCGGAGCAGATCGATCAGCAGGAGGACGCTGCCGACGACGATCACCGAGTCCGCGATGTTGAAGGTATGCCAGTGGTAGGTGCCGAAGTAGAAGTCCAGGAAATCGGTGACGCGTCCGAAGAGGATGCGGTCCAGCAGATTGCCCGCGGCGCCGCCGAGGATGAGCGCGAGGCCCCAGAAGGATGTGCGATCGAGGCGTTCGGGGCGCCAGAGCATGGCGCTGACGAAGATCACGGCGCCGAGGGAGAAGAGGATGAGGGCGGTAGTCTGCCACTCATTGCTGGAATCGTTGAACAGGCCGAAGGCGACGCCGCGATTCTCGGAGTGCACGATGTCGAAGAACCCGGGGATGATGCGGTAGGTGTCGATGGCGGAGACGTAGGTCTCGACGAGCCACTTGGTCAGCCGGTCTATGGCGATGACGGCCGCCGCCAACCCGTACGCCTTCCACCGCAGGTCAGCCATTGAGGATCTCGGCGACGGCTTTGGCGCAGCGCGCGCAGACGGTGGGGAAGCGCGCATCGCTGCCCACGTCGGTGGTGTACTTCCAGCAGCGCTCGCATTTGGTGCCTGCGGCGCGGGCGACGGTGACGGGACCCTCGGGCCCGGCTGCGACCCGGAGGGTCGCGTTACTTACCACGAACAGCTCGGGGAGCAGGGCGAGGTATTCTTCCAGCAGGGGGTAGAGGTCGCCGTTGGCGGAGAGCTGGACGCGGGCTTCGAGAGGCGCACCGATGAGCTTCTCGTTGCGCGCGGCCTCCAGGCTTTTCAAAACGCCGTCCCTCACTTCCATGAGACGGTCCCAATTGGGGAGGCGTTTCCTCATGGTTTCGGGGATGCCGGCGGAAAGGTCGGACGGCTCGGGGAAGAAGGCGAGATGCACGCTGCCGGGGCGCTCCATGCTGGTCCACACCTCTTCGGCGGTGAAGCTGATGAGCGGCGCGAGGAGGCGGACCAGGGCATCGAGGAGGCGGTAGAGCGCGGTCTGCGCGCTGCGGCGCTCCGGCCATTTTGGGGCGGAACAGTAGAGGCGGTCCTTGATGATGTCGCAGTAGATGGCGCTCAGGTCCACGGTGCAGAAGGCATAGACGGAGTGATAGACCCGGTGGAACTCGAAGTTGTCGTACCAGGCGCGGCAGCGGGCGACGAGGTCTTCGGCGCGCAGCAGGATCCACTGGTCGATCTCGGCCATCCGGTCGCTGGGGACGGCGTCGGCGGCGGGGTCGAACCCATGCAGGTTGCCGAGGAGGTAGCGGAAGGTGTTGCGAAGCTTGCGGTAGCCATCGACGAGGCGGGTGAGGATGACGGGCGACATGCGCACGTCCTCGTGGAAATCGACGGAGGCGCTCCAGAGACGGAGGAGGTCGGCGCCGTGTTCCTTGATGATTTCTTCGGGCTCGATGACGTTGCCGAGCGACTTGTGCATGGCCTTGCCTTCGCCATCGAGGACCCAGCCGTTGAGCACGCAGGAGCGATAGGGCGAGCCGCCTTTGAGCCCGGTGCCGACCAGGAGCGAGCTGTGGAACCAGCCGCGGTATTGATCGCCGCCTTCCATATAGACGTCGGCGGGCCAGGGGAGGTCGAAGCGCTCGTTGAGCACGGCGAGGTGGCTGGAGCCGGAATCGAACCAGACGTCGAGGATGTCGCTCTCCTTGCTGAACTCGGTGCCGCCGCATTTGGCGCAGGTGCAGCCCGCGGGCAAAAGCTCGGCGGCGGAGCGCTCGTACCAGACGTCGGCGGTCTCGGCGGCGAAGAGCCTGACGATCCCGTCGAGGATTTTGCGATCGGTGACGGGCTCGCGGCAGCCATCGCAGTAGAAGACGATGATGGGCACGCCCCACACGCGCTGGCGCGAGATGCACCAATCGGGGCGCACGGCGATCATGTTGGAGATGCGCTCTTCGCCCCAGGTGGGCATCCACTTGACGCGCTTGATGGCTTCCAGAGCGTCCTGGCGGAAGCGGTTGAGCTCCATACCGATGAACCACTGCTCAGTGGCGCGGAAGATGACCGGATTGTGGCAGCGCCAGCAGTGGGGATAGGAGTGCGAGAGTTTCTCCAGGCCGAGCAGAGCGCCGGCGGACTTCAGGTGCTCGATGACGACCGGGTTGGCTTCCCAGACGTTCTTGCCGATGAGGTCGTCGGGCAGGCGTCCGGGCGCGCCTTCGGCGCGGAAGAAGCGGCCGGCGGCATCGACGGGACAGAAGGTGGCGATGCCGTATTTCTGGCCGACGGAGTAGTCTTCCTGTCCGTGTCCCGGCGCAGTGTGTACGGCGCCGGTGCCCTGTTCGAGGGTAACGTGGTCGGCGAGGATGCCGAGCGAATCACGGTCGAGGAAGGGATGACGGAAGACGGCGCCTTCGAGGCGCTCGCCGGGAAAGGTGGCGAGAGTGGTGGGCGTGTGCCAGCCGAGCTTTTCGCCGGTGACGCCAAGCAGGTCTTCGGCGACGATGTAGACGTCGCCATCCACATCGACGGCCGCGTAGGAGAACTTCGGGTGGTAGGCGATGGCCATGTTGGCGGGGATGGTCCACGGCGTGGTGGTCCAGATGAGGCCGTAGACGCGGCGGCCGGCGAGCGAGGGCTCGATGGCAGCGGTGCTACTGGCGAGCGGGAACCGGACCCAGATGGAGGGGCTGGAGTGGTCGGTGTACTCGACTTCGGCTTCGGCGAGGGCGGTGCGGTCCTTGATGCACCAGTGGACGGGCTTAAGGCCCTTGTAGACGTAGCCGCGATCCAGGAAATCGACGAAGGCGCCGGCGATCACGCTCTGGTAGTGCGCGCTCATGGTGAGGTAGGGGTCTTCCCAGCGGCCGAGCACGGCGAGGCGCTTGAAATCCTGGCGCTGGATATTGACGTACTTCTCGGCGTACTTGCGGCAGTCGCGGCGGATTTCGGCGGGGCTCATTTTCTGCTTGCGCGCGCCGAGCTCGCTATCGACCTTGATTTCAATGGGGAGGCCGTGGCAGTCCCAGCCGGGCACGTAGGGCGAATCGTAGCCCGACATGGTTTTGGACTTTACGATGAAGTCCTTGAGGATTTTATTGAAGGCGGTACCGAGGTGAATGCGGCCGTTGGCGTAGGGCGGGCCGTCGTGGAGGACGTACGTGGGGCGGCCCTTGCGCGAGTCGCGGATCTGGTGATAGAGGCGCTCCTTTTCCCACCGCTCCAGGATTTTGGGCTCTTTCTGGGGCAGGTTGGCCTTCATGGAGAAGCCGGTTTTTGGCAGATTGACCGTCTGCTTCAAATCTACGTTTTGCGCTTCCATTTGTGGGGTAACTACCATCGTAGCAAGCGGGGCAAGCGGATGCGGCGGGCGGAGTCGGGTTATCGCCGGTTTCCTCAGGTTCGCCGGGTGTCCAGGAATGCAACATTCGGATTGAAAACAAACAAGAAATTGGGTTCGATTGGTAATACAGAGTTTGGCGGACCGGCGAGCGCGGGGCGATGCGGCGGGGGCCGCCAAAGCGGCGGCGAAATGTTTTGGCGACGGTTGGCGCACACGCTCTCCTGGCTCGACGCTAGCACGGAGGAATCGGGAAGAGGCGCAGGGATCGGGATAAGTGGAGCAGAATCAGAATCAGAAAAAAGAGCAGGCGGCGTGATTCGAAGACGGGGGCCGCGTGAAACGGTGCGCGCCGGCATAAAGCCGGCCCGCTTCGCGGCGGGGGCTACAATGTAGCCGACCGACCCCGGGTTACTATCGCAAATCGATCCAAGCGATCATCGTGTGGCCGGAGTAGAGCTTCGGAGGGCGGCTTTCCGATGGTCCTTCTTTTTGCAGGTTCGTCAGAAGAATTCGTGGGTCGATTCCGGCTCGGGCAACTTGCCAAGTGAGTGATAGAGCGCAAGTTCGAGGCAGCGGAAGGTGCGGAAACCGTAGGATCTTCTCATGGTGACTGTCGCCTTGTTGTTCAGACCCTCGACAACTCCGCTGGAAAGCAACTTCTGAGCGCGGAAATAGTTGAGGATCAGTTCGCGGTGCTGGCGGAGTGACCGGGCGATGTTCTTCATGGGCTCGATGCGTGAGCGCATCACTTGCCGACACCAGCCATCGAGGAACTTTCCGGCCCATGCGGGCGAGTTGTAATCCCAGAGCTGCTGAAAGGCTTCCTTAAGAAGGTAAGCACGTACGGTCTTCAGGTTGTAACGGAGCAGATCGCGCAACCGGAAGCGCTGTTCCGTCTTCAGATTCTCTTCGCGTTTGAGCAGCAGCCAGCGCGACTTCTTCAGCACAGGCACGCCGCCCTCGCTTGCTATGCGGCGCGATTCTCCAGCACGGATTTCGTCCAGTGCCTTGTTCATTTTCGCCACGATGTGAAAACGATCGAGGATGTGAAGCGCCCCGGAGCATTTCTCGCGAATGACTTTTAAGTAGGGTTCCCACATATCGGAGCAGACGAACACAATCTTCGAAGCCAGTTCGTCGCCGATGACGGTGAAAAAGCCCCGAAAGGATTCGATGGTCCTTTCGCGGCCCACCCAAAGCAGGCGCGTGACGTCGAGATCGATCTGATAAACCAGAGTCAAGTACTTGTGGCCTTTGGCATATTGAATCTCATCGACGCCGATCGCATCGATTTGGCCTAGCACCCGGTGCTCCAGCCCGAAGGTGACGACGTGTTCCACCGCGTCGAAGACTTTGTCCCAGGAGGTGCGAAAGGCTTCTGCCGTCTCTTTCCATGACAATCGCCGCGCCCAACGGGCTAAGAAGAGCATGTAGGCTTTGGTCAGTGTGCGTTTGCCGTCGCCCCAGGGAAGTTCTTCGACAGCCACAATGCCGCAGCGGCGACAGTTGACGCGCCGCATGGTGTACAGAAGGAAGACGAGAAACCCCCACAGGGGAAAGAACTCAAAGCGCCGTTCGGCGAGCTGGTCGTAACCGGGAGCCGGCAAATGGCAGCGCGAGCAGACTGCGGCCGAACCCTTGCGCGGTCGCACGGCCACTTCGATGCTCTTCCTGTCGGCACTGAAGTGGGCGTGCTGGTAGACAAAACCTCGGAAACGATGGCAGCGGTATAGAATCGTGATCAGTTCCATGGCGTGGAAGCGGGCGGCGGCGAATCTATACCATAAACCGCTCCAGACCCGTGAGTCGCGGGATCGATAAACGGTGCGCGACAAGGGAGGATCTATGCCGGGAACAGTGAGTTGGTGCTGGTCCGGACCCACATTCCGGTGAAGGGGACTTGCCTGGCCAAACGCGAGACATCGCCTGATTCCGCGGGCGCTATAATACAGCGACAAACATGAACCCCAAAACCGGCGGCGCGGACAAGCCGATGGCGGACGTGAGCAGGCTACTCCTGGCATGGAGTAAGGGTGACCGGGGCGCGCTCGACAGGCTCACTCCCATTGTTTACGACGAACTCCACCGCCTGGCACGCCGCTACATGAGGCGGGAGCGTCCCGGCCGCAGCTTGCAGACATCGGCATTGGTGAATGAAGCCTACCTCCGCCTGGTGGACTACCGGCGCATGGATTGGAAGGATCGCGCGCACTTCTTCGCTGTCTCATCGCAGGTGATGCGGCGCATTCTGGTGGACCACGCGCGCCGCAACAATTTGAAGCGCGGCAGAGGCGTCGAACGTATTTCACTTGAAGAGGCCGCATTGCTTGAAGCTAACCGCGTCACAGATCTGCAAATGCTGGATGATGCGATGAATGCGCTGGCGAGGGTGGATCCGCGAAAGGTGCAGGTAATTGAGATGCGCTTCTTCGGCGGGCTCAGCGTGGAGGAAACGGCCGAAGTGCTGGAAGTCTCGCCCATCACGGTCAAGCGGGACTGGAATCTCGCCAAGTCTTGGCTGTACCGGGAAATGGGTGGAGGAGGCGATGGATTCCGGCCAGTGGAAGCAACTCGATAGCCTGTTTCACGCCATATCAGAGCTTCCGCTGGAGGAGCGTGACACCTTTTTAATGCAAGCCTGCGGCGGCGATCAGGCCTTGGAACGCGAACTTCGATCGCTCCTCGCGTCGCAGCAGGCGGCGCGAGAGTTTCTGGAAACGCCCGTCATGGAACTGGCGGCGCAGTCCCTCGCGAATAAGACGGAGGCGACCGAAGAGGGCTCGACAGGCCCGGTGGCGACCGGCGCAACGTTCGACCAATACGTGGTGCTGGAAAAGCTTGGGTCCGGGGGAATGGGTGTGGTGTGGAAGGCCCGTGACAAGCGTCTTAACCGGTTCGTGGCCCTGAAGTTTTTGCCCGGCGCGATGACTAGGGACCCGGAACGTAAGCGCCGTTTCGCCCAGGAAGCGAGGGTAACCTCCGCGTTGAACCATACCAATATCGTGACGATCTACGAGATCGGGCAAAGCGCGCCGGATGGCTGCGATTTCATCGTCATGGAGTTCGTTCCGGGCTGGACCTTGGGGGAGTTGATCCGGAGCCGGAAACTGCGACTGAAGGATGCGCTGCAATACGCCATTCAGATCGCCGACGCCCTTGTCGCGGCCCACGCAGTGGGCATCGTACACCGCGACCTCAAGCCCGGCAATGTCATGGTTACCGACCAGGGATTGGTCAAGGTACTAGATTTCGGCCTGGCCAAGCTGACAGGGCAGGGCGAGGCTGGGATATCGGGAGCGCAGACCACGGTCGACCAGGTGATCGCAGGCACCGTTTCCTTCATGTCCCCCGAGCAATCCGAAGGGAGAAAAGTCGATACCCGTTCGGACATCTTCAGTTTCGGCGCGATTCTTTACGAGATGGTGACGGCGACGCGCGCATTCGCCGGCGACTCGAATGTTTCGATCCAGTCAGCCATTTTGCGCGATGAGCCGAAACCGGCGCGCGAAATAGTAGAGGGACTGCCCCGCGAATTAGACAGGATTATTTGCCGCTGCCTGCGGAAAGATGCCAACCGACGATACCAACATGCTGGAGATTTGCGGATTGACCTGCAGCAGGTGAGTGAATCCCTTGACGCCGGTAATCCGGTGGTTCCGGACGGGACCCGCGCGGCCAGTCGCGCACCGCTTTGGCGGTGGCTTGCTGCCACGACCGCTTGTGTAGCGGCCTCGATGGCCGTGACGTGGTGCCTCCGAGCCCCCCCAGCCGCACCGCGTGACTGGAAATTAGCCCGGCTCACCAACGGCCCCGGGCTCTCCACGGATCCAGCCCTTTCGCCCGATGGCAAGCTTCTGGCTTACGCGTCCGATGGAGGCCGCGACAGTGGGCTGGATCTCTACGTCAAGCAAGTTACCGGAGGCCAGCCAATCCGGCTGACGTCGGATGGCGCGGGCAACAGGTCGCCGAATTTCTCGCCGGACGGAAACAGAATCGTATTTCGATCGGACCGCGATGGTGGCGGCATTTACGAAATCCCGGCCCTTGGGGGAGAAATCCGGCTGCTGGCTAGAGGCGGATTCAGCCCCGCAGTTTCCCCGGATGGCTCCAAAGTGGCATTCTGGACCGGTTCGGCACAAGTGGACGCGAGAGTGCCCGGGAACGGCGCAGTGTGGGTGGTTTCGACTGCCGGTGGCCAGCCGCAACGGGTGGGTTCGAGTTTCACGGCTGCCCGCACTCCCATCTGGTCTCCCGATGGGAAGCGCCTGCTATTCGTTGGATATACGTCCTCTAAGACATACGAAAGCTCCGCCCTCGACTGGTGGCTGGCCACTCCGGATGGGGGCGAGACAGTTCGAACGGGTATGAATGAGGCGCTCGTCCATGCCGGCCTGGCGGTCTATCCTTTGCCGAGGCCAGGTTGCTGGTCAATTCCTACCAACTCAGTTATCTTCTCTACAACCGCCGGCGATGCCTCCAACATATGGGAAATCCGGCTTTCCCCGCGCACCGGCAAAGTAAGCGGCGATCCCTGGAGATTGACCGCGGGAGCGAACGAAAACGGCCCGTCCTGCGCGTCCACGGGCGTCATTGTCTTCCACAACGCTGAATCCAGGAGAGATATCTGGTCTTCGCCCTTCGATCTGGACCGCGGGAAGCCGACAGGCGCCTTGGACCGGATCACTCGGGGTCTAGGCGTTCGCTTATATGCGTCGCTTTCGAGCGATGGGCGTTATTTGGCGTACGCTTCCGACCAATCAGGGCAAATCACTATCTGGAAACGCGATCTGGCGGAGGGAACCGAGACAGTTATCGCAAGACTACCGCTCTCGAAGGTGTCGGTCGTCTACCCGGCATTCAGCCCGTTCGACGGGAGAATCGCGTTTACAATACTCGACATAAATCCCGTCCCGACGTACGTTGAGGCCCCTGGCGGCGAACTGGAGAAGGTGGGAGAAGGGTGGCGAACCACAGACTGGTCCCGCGACGGGAAGGTGCTCTTGACCTTCGCCGGCGACCCGTATCAGGTCAACCTTTTCGATTTGGCGACTCGCCGGCAGATTCCGCTGTTGAAACACCCCACCTACAATATGTTGTACGCTCGCTTCTCGCCCGACAATCGTTGGGTGGCGTTCACGTCTCGCGTTTCGGCCAATCGCGGGCGTATCACCATCGCACCCATTGACGGACCTCGACCTGTACCGGAAAGCGCATGGATCACGATCGCCGAGGAAGGCATTGACGAATGGCCCGGTTGGTCGGCAGACGGCAGAACGGTGTACTTCACATCTCGCCGGGACGGACACTCGTGTCTCTGGGGACAGCCAATCGACCCGGTCTCTCATCGACCGGTAGGCGATGCATTCGCAGCCTTGCATATTCACGGCCGCGCGACCTATCGAAGAGGAGGGTGGTCAGCGTCGGGCGGGCGCATCGCTATGACGCTGACGGAGGAGAAAGGCGATATCTGGCTAATGTCCCGCACTGGCCCGAAATAAAGGGGGCCAAAACGGCCCCCAACCTGCCGACTAACTGCGGCTACCGCGCTCCGGAGGCTATTCGGTGACGAAGTAGTTTGCGTGCCTGCTCCGGGATGGGCCACGCACTTCCCGCGCTCTTCTCCATCGGAGACGTGCTCCCCCCAGCCGTTGGCATCGCCAGAAACGCATGAGGCGCTCCCGTCCGTTGATCCACCGCCAGGCCGACAATCTCTCCCGCATCGTTAATCCCGTTCGCGGAGATCAGATAATAGGGCGAGTCCGCGGGAATCAGCGTATTCAAGTCCGTCATCTCAGCCGTTTCCGAACCCGGACCCAGGTACTGCCAGACATACGCGCGGCAGTTCCCGCTGAAATCGGTGTCGCACGATGAGCCTACCACCTGGCCGCTATCGTTGATCATGGTCGGATAGGCTGTAAGATCCTTGCCAACCGTACCGGCGTCGATCATGCCCGTCGCCTCCGACCACACATAAGTGTTGAATGTCTTTTCGTCCGCGAGCAACGAACCGCCGACCACCTCGCTCCGGTTATTGATCGACGCGCCAGCCGCGGCGAACTTCCCGCCCAACGATCCCAGGGCGATCGGCAAACCGTGGTCCCACATCACCGCGTGCGGTCCGGTGGCGAAAGATCCGATGAAGGTATTCGCGCAAGTGCCCGTGGATCCGACCGCCTGACCCTTGTCGTTGTTTGCCAGAGCAAATCCTACCGTATCGCCCGCAAGGGGTGGAAGCACCCGGATCTCGCCGGCATTCGGCCCCCACTCGGCTGCCTGGAACTGTACCGCTTGCGGGGCCGCGCATTTCGAGTCCTGGAGGTTGGTCTCCGCCACTCCGACCGCCTGTCCCCGGTTATTCAGCGTGTAAGCCAGAGCATTGTTCCCGCCGAGTGTCAGGAGTTGAGACATCACTCCGTTCTGCCACGTCACTCCCAGACAGACCAGGTGCGTGCCAAAGCCGCAAGCATCCTCACCCAGAGTATCCTTGGTAGTAGTCTCCACAAAGCCCGCCAATTCGCCGCTGCCGTTGGGACCGCCTACGCCTCCGTTGGGACCGCCCAGGGTGCCGAGGTCCGTCATCTTGCCTGCGCGCCAAATGAATGGATGTTGATTCTCGCTGGCATCGCGCGAGGAACCCGTGATGCCGCCATCATTGCTGATCCCGAAGGCGATGCTGAACGATCCGCCCAATGTGCCGAGATCGGCAACGGTGTAGTGAGAGTTGTGCGGAACTCGCCGGGTCATGAGATAGCTGTGGTACACGCCATTGACCTGGTACTGACCAAGGACGTCGTCCGTCGTATTGATGAAGTAGGCAGTGGTAAAGCTCGCGCCGGGAATATCGACCGTCGTGAATTTGCTTCCGCTGTACAGGAAGGCGTGGGTCACACCGCCAGCCGCATACCGACCGGCAATTTCGCCGCGTTCGCTGATGCCGTAGGCCTGCGTGCTGGAGGAGCCCGGGACATCGAATAAGCTGATCTTGCCTCCGCTCAGCAGCCACCCGTGGGCCGTTCCCGAGACTTGGCACCCACCTACAACGTCGCCGCGCGCATTGATTCCGGACGGCACCGTGGCGGTAGCGCCGGGGCAATCGATCACCGTGAAATTGCCGCCGCTGTACGCGAAGCCATGTCGCACACCATCCTGTCCTGTGTAGATTCCAGCCAGGTCCCCACGAGCATTGATCGCATCGAGGATCGTCGTTTTCGCACCGGGATAGTCGAAAGTGGTATATGTTCCACCGCTCAGCATGAAACCGTGCGTGCTATTGTCCGGTAAGACATAGGTTCCGGCGATGTCTCCGCGCGGATTGATGCCTTCGGGTGATGTGGAGATGGCGCCGGGATAATCGACGGTGATGTAACGCTCGCCGCTCACCAGGAAGCCGTGAGTGCTCTTGTCGGCTCGAGTGTACCATCCGACGATGTCGCCGCGAGGATTCATCGCCCAGGCCTGCGTGCCAGTTGCATCCGGGAAATCGATGGTAATGAAATCGGGAGCTTGTGCGGGAAGAGTTGGCGCCGCGACGAGAGCCACGCCAAGCAAGACTGAAAGAAGGTTCGTTTTTCTTTGCATAACTGCCTCTACTGAATCTAGGCGCAACCTGTCCAAGGAAAGGATCATAGGAGCCCAAAAACTTACAGCGAAGAGGCCGATGGTAGCTATGTGGTCAAAGAACGGAAGTCTGTCCGCCCAACGGCGTTGCCGGAATACGCATGGCCAAAGCGGATCACCCGCGATAAACGGCGTAGGGTTTACCGGGGAGGGCAAACTGGTTCAGAAAGGCAACTGGCTACGAACAGGAAAAGCTGAAGCCGCGCTATCCCACATCGGGTTCGCGGGCTGCGCGAGCCGAGCCATTGGAGCGTATCGGTGACCCACAGATTTCTCCGACGAAACTCTTTTTGCCGGGATGACTCCCGCATGGCCGCAATCGGGACAGAATCGCAAGAGATCGCAACACCGATGAATTGCGGGTAGGGGAAGCCGGCGCGGTTGTACCGAGCTATTCCGTTTGCTAGCTTGGCGTAGATGCCGGCGCCTGTGCCCGAACAACTCAGCGAGACCATTGAGACCCTTTACCGGACGGAATCGGGCCGGGTTCTGGCGACGCTGGTGCGCCTCCTCGGAGATCTGGATCTGGCCGAAGAGGCCATGCATGAGGCATTCGCCGCCGCTCTGGAATTCTGGTCTCAGACTGGTATTCCGGACAAGCCACGCCCCTGGCTGATTTCAACGGCACGCTTCAAGGCCATCGACGCGATCCGCCGGCGCGCGCGCTTCGACGGAGTACAGAGAGATCTTGTTGCCCACATGGAATCGCGCGCCAACGACGCTCCCGGCGGAAATGAAGGGACCGGAGATGAAGAGATCGAGGACGATCGCCTCCGTCTGATCTTCGCCTGCTGCCTTCCCGGTGTGCCTCGGGAGGGACAGGTTGCACTCACCCTTCGCGAAATCTGCGGCCTGACCACGGAAGAGATTGCCCGCGCGTTTCTGGTGACGCCGGCGACGCTCGCCCAACGCATCGTGCGCGCCAAGGCAAAGATTCGAGAGACGCCGATTCCATACGAGGTGCCGACTCCGCAGGAATTGCCGGAGCGGCTGGACGCGGTGCTTCAGGTCGTCTATCTCGTCTTTAACGAGGGCTATTCGGCTGGGGCGGGAGCGGAGGTAACGCGGGCCGAGCTAACCGGCGAGGCGATCCGATTGGGACGGCTGCTTAGCGAGCTCCAGCCGGAGGCGGAAGTGATTGGGCTGCTTGCTCTGATGTTGCTGCAGGAATCCCGCCGCGCGGCGAGGACTTCGCCGGCGGGAGAGCTGATTCTGCTGGAGAATCAAGACCGCGCGCTTTGGAACCGCGAACAGATCGCGGAGGGAGTGGCATTGGTGGAGAAAGCCCTGAAATCCCGCCGCTTCGGCCCTTACACACTGCAGGCTGCGATTGCGGCCGTCCATGCGGAGGCGGAATCGGCCGCTGCGACCGACTGGCGGCAGATTGTTGCGCTTTACAACCAGTTGGTGCGAATTCAGCCTTCGCCGGTTGTCCATCTCAACCGTGCCGTGGCAATTGCCATGCGCGATGGTCCCGAGGCCGGTCTGACGCATATCGACGCGGTGCTGGAGCATGGCGAATTGGCGAATTACTATCTGGCGCATTCCGCCCGCGCCGATATGTACCGCAGGCTCGGCAGGACGGCTGAGGCCCGGTCCTCTTATGAGAAAGCTCTGGCGCTGACCCGACAGGAACCGGAGCGGCAATTCCTGCAAGCGCGGATTCGCCAGATGAAATAAAAACTGGAGTGGCTGTCGATTTTCCGTCTTCCCAACGACTATAGGATGAAAGAGCGATGAGCTACGGTTCCTGAGCGAACAGGAAACGAGTCATCGGAAACAAGTCACGGAGAACCAAGGAGAAAAAGTCATGCCACAGTACCTGGTTTGCAACTACCTCCCCGACGACTTCGACCCGTCCACCGTAACCGAAGCGATGGTCGAGGAGATCCACGCGCTCAACCGCGAATTGATTGCCGCCGGCGTGAGGAAGTTCGCCTGCGGAATTTCCCCGGCCGGCAACGCAAAGACGGTGCGGAAGCAGCCTGATGGTACCGTGCTCGTCACCGATGGGCCATACACCGAGACCAAGGAGCACATAGGCGGTTTCTGGATACTGGAATGTGCAGACCTGGAAGAGGCACTGGCGTGGGCGCGCAAAGGTGCCATCTCCTGCGATGCGGCGGGCGAGGTGCGCGAGCTTCTTTTCTACCCGGCTCCGGAGCCAGAACCCGGCGGAAGCAAGTAAACAACCTGGGCACTGCGGCCCCGGAACCGGCGCCGTAGTGACGAGACGAACGAGCCGGCGCAACCATCTGCTGCCGGCTCCGCCAATCGGCCATGAGGAGAAGAACAATGAAATACGTTTGTTTCGGATACTACGACAAAGGCAAATTCGACGGCATGACCGAGGCCGAACAAAACGCCATGTTCGACACATGCTTTGACTACGACGACCATCTTCGCGCCAATGGGCACTGGGCTGGCGGAGAAGCGCTCCAGCCTGCGGAAACCGCGTTGACGGTCTGCTGGAAGAACGGCAAAGTGGCAACCACCGACGGTCCCTACGCGGAAACCAAGGAACAACTGGGCGGCATTCTCGTCCTCGAGGCACGGGACATGAATCATGCGGTACAACTCATCGGGCAGCATCCGGCGCTGACGTATGGCAACATTTTCGAGATTCGGCCAGCGGGGGACATGAGCGAAATCATGAAAGCAAGCGAGCAGCGACGGAGACAGAACACCGGGTGCTGAAGGCGGTTGTGCTTTGTCACCGGCGGAATCGACGAAGCGCCGCCAGGCTCCAAGAGAGCCGCGGGCAGTGCGCAGGGGGGCAAAGCGCGAACCGTCAACCGTTGCGAAGAGTCCAATGCGCTCGATCGAGGGGATTGCGGGAGGATGGCATTCCGTAGAGAGCCAGGGCCGCCGGCCAATTCGCTGGAGCACTCTCCGAGTGGGACGTTTGTACGGCCAGAGCAGGGACAACCGGGCCGACGCGCGGGTTTGTGAACCTGATATCGACTTGTCTTAGATCACTTTCCTCCAAGCATGTCGAGGAAGAAGGATTCCGCAAATGGAGTCCGGCGGACGGTGTTCCGTGTCCCTTCGGCAAGCGTGCGTGACTGACGCCGGCCATGCAGGGTAAATTTGGGTCAGCGCCGAAAAGGCGTGTGACTATGACCCGGAAGAGCAGGCCGATTCCAGAAGCGCTGGTACCGCTTCAGCAGCAGTTCCAGCAGTTCCGCGCAACGCATCCACCGCGAGCGAGGCTGCCGGACGAGTTTTGGACATCCGCGACCGAACTGGCGAAGCAACACGGTCTGTATACCGTGGCGCATGCCTTGCGGCTGGATTATGTGGGGCTAAAGAAGCGGGTGGCCGGTCCTGTCCGGCGACGACGGAAGCCCAGGCGGCCTAGATTTGTCGAGCTGATCGCACCGGGGCCGCCGAAGCTGGATGAGTGCGTCATCGAGTTCGAGTCCGCTCGGGGCGCCAAGATGCGAATCCAATGGAGGGCTGGCTCGCCGCCGGACTGGACGGGACTGCTGCGCGCCTGGGAAGCTCGCGAAAAGGGATTTTGCGGGTACGAGCTGAGCTCTACCCAGCGTGCCTCTGCCTTCATGTAGCAATTTTGCACGAACCACCAGGGCCGCTCTATAATGGCCCAAACGTCGTGGTGGAGGCTATGCCAGCAATGAGTTTGATTCGCCGGTTGCCGTCGATTGCGCCATTTCTGCTTGTGATCCTGACCGGCGGCATGCTCCAGGCCCAGAGTGCGGGTACGGTCCCCACGCGATGGCAGGCGAGCTACACTCCCATTTACACCGAGAATTTCGAGGGCACGCATTCGGGAATTCAGTTGTCCTCTCCAAATAATCCTCCCGGTGCGGTGAACTCCGGGGTTATTACGACGGACCCATCGCTGGTGATAGCAGGCAAAGCTTCGGCCAGGATCGGCTGGTTCGGCAAACTAGTGACTGTGCCTTCCGTTGTTTCTCTGTTGGGCAACAACACCTATATCGTCGAATTCCAATACCACATCCTGAACGCCGGTACCGCAGCGGACATCTTGCACTTGGATCTTCAGCCCGTCGGGACAACAGACACGCAATTGCAGGTGAATTTCGCTCATCTGTACCCGAACGCGCCCACGACTGGAACGTTTTCGGCTGGCGGCTATTTGCCGGGCAGCTCAACTTACGTCCTCACGATCACCTCCCAACAGCAGACCGATATCGTGATCGACAACCTCACGATTTACCAGCAGAATGCCGTAGCGACCACCACAACTCCAGCTTCCTGGGCGAGACTGGAGACATTACCGTTTCCGCGGCTGGGCAAATACGAGCTTGGCACGTACGGCGCTTATGTCTTCAATGGGTCGAGCGCGCCAAGCCTTTACACCCTCTCCTACATCGAGAACACCATGGCTTTCTTCGACCTGCAGTTCGGGAAGGAACTTTTCGCGCAAACTTACGTGCCCGACGAGATGATGACGGCTCGCCGGTTGAATCCGAACGCGATCCTGCTTCCCTATCGCATCGCCGAAGAGGAAACGGCGGTCGCGAACTTTCCGGTCTACACGTACAACAACAGCAACGTGAACCTTGACTATCAGTTTTTCCAGACTTTTTCGCCAGACTGGTACTTGCGCGACAGTGAGGGAAACATTGTCCTCGAAGCACCAATCTATCCGACTGGTGCGTTGGTAAACCTCTCCGGCTTTGCTCCCGTTGTCAATGGCAACACTTATACCACCTCGATGGTCAACTGGCTAAACACAAGAGTCTTCCCATCCGGGGCATGGGACGGTATCTTCTTTGACGATTTGTATGGAGACATCAGCCCGTTCATCCCGAACTATCAAGATCCAGCCCTCATTGACGTAGACATCGATCGCAATGGAACCCGATCCACGCCAGCGCAGGTCAGCGAGATGGCCCGTACCGGCGGCACGGCCATCTTGAAGCTACTGCGGCAAACCAACTTGGAACAGCAACTGATTATGGGCAATGTCGGCGCCCCAGGGCTCGATCCCTATGTGAATGGATTTCTATTCGAGTGCGTCAATTATCGCTGGACCCTGGCGGGAACATCCAGTTTCTCGCCCATGGCGTGGCGGGCCGCATTCGACGCTTATCGCGGCTACCAGGCCGCCATGCGACGTCCGCGCACAAACGCGTTGGAAGGCTGCGGAGGAACTTACAGCTACCACGGAGGAGTCGACTATCCCTTGCCTACGGCGGCTGACCTGATATCTCACCGCTTCACGATGGCGACTGCGCTGCTCGACGACGGCTTCTACGCGTTCGACCTCCATGGGGGTACGAGCCCACCGCTCTGGTACGACGAATACTCCGTGAACGCGGCGGGCGTGGCTGTCTACGATATTACGAAGAAGGGTTACCTCGGCCAGGCGCTCACCGGCGCAACCGAACTCGCCGGGCCGTCTACTGTCATCGTACAGGACGGGTTCGAGGGCGCGGCCCTTTCCACTGCATGGACCTCAGGCGCACCAGCGGGTACAAGCGTTGCGATTTCACAGGACCCCGGTCAAGTAATCAGCGGCTCAGGCAGCCTTGTGCTGAGCGATCCCGACCACACGCAGAAAGGCGGCGAGAGCATACACACGAACCCAGAAGTGGTTTGGTTCGAGGCCGGCCGTTCCTACCTGCTGACCTTCGACTGGAGGATTCTGGATACCGTCGATACGACGCTTGGTGCGGCAGTTAGCACCAACCCAGGCTCACCGCTCGATGTTTACACCGCTCCGGGCCGCGTCACCGGCGATCACGGCACGGCGCACCTACCCTTCACCATTCCGAGCGATGGTCTGTGGTCTGCCTCCATCTATGTTGTCAATGGCGGCAAGGTCGCCATCGACAACGTGACGATCACGCAAGGCAACGTGGGCCCCTGGCGCCGTGACTTTGAAAATGGCTTCGTGCTGGTGAACCCTCTCGCGGTGCCTCACACGTTTTCCGCAACTGATCTTGCCGGCGCCTTGAGCCGCACTGGCATCCACCGTATCCTGGGCACGCAGGCGCCGGACGTAAATAATGGACAGCCAGTGACAGGCAGTCTCACGCTGAACAGTTTCGACGCAATCATCTTGCTGGCCGATCACATCGCCGCCCCTCCGGCCCCAAGCGCTCCTCCAGCGATTAAGGGTGTGGTCAGCGCAAGCGCGTTTGGCGCTTTCTCCAGCGTTTCGCCGGGGTCTTGGGTTGAAGTCTATGGCTCGAATCTCTCCACCACCACCCGTTCTTGGACCAGCGCCGATTTCAACGGCGCTCAAGCGCCCACGTCGCTCGATGGAGTGAGCGTACTGATCGGCGGCCGTCCCGCTTACGTCTCGTACGTCAGTCCCACGCAGATCAATGCATTGGTCGCTTCGGATGCGGCGATCGGGCCAATGCAAGTCATCGTGAGCGGTCCCACGGGCGCCAGCAGTCCCTACCTGCTCACCATCCAGCCAACCCAACCGGGAATACTGGCGCCTTCATCCTTTCAGCTCGGTGGAATCCAATACGCCGCCGCGATCTTTCCTGATGGGCAGACGTTTGCGTTGCCGGCGGGAGCAATCCCCGGAGTGCCTTCGCGGCCGGCGAAGCCGGGCGATGTGATTACGTTGTACGGAGTTGGCTTTGGACCGGTCAGCCCTAACCTCCTGGCGGGAGCGCTGGTAGGCGCGGCGAACTCGCTGACGAACTCGTTCCAAATCCAGATCGGAAACACACCAGCCACAATTCAGTATGCGGGTCTTGCGCCGCTCGCGACGGGGCTCTACCAATTCAACATTACTGTTCCCAGCGTGCCGGTTGGCTCGGCTGTTCCTCTGACTTTCCGTCTCGGCGGCACGCCAGTTGCGCAAACCCTCTACCTCGCCGTGCAGAATTGATCGCTTCTCCGCGGCCGAAATAGGCTCGCACTAGCGGCCCCGCGGCTACTCGGGTTGGTACCGGGTTCGCACAAGCCGGGTACCGAGGTAATTGCGTCATGCTTGTACGCAGCCTTGCCGAAGGCTCACGGTGTTCCATCTCAAGTAAAGGTCGTGCGCCCGGGTAATAACGTCCTCAACCTCTGTGTACGACCATACTCGAGAGTTATCGTAATCGGCACTGTTCCGGTCCTGCTGCAGCGCTACGAATTCCTTGGCAACAGCGGCGAGCGTATCGGCCGTCTTCTGATTGTCCGGTAAGGCATTGCTTCCCAAACGTTCTTTGAGTTTGTGGCAAGTTGTCTTTCATGCTGGCCTCGTCTGTGAGCGTGACCCAGAAGAAGATCGCCGGATCGCCAGCCCAATCATTGCCGAAGGTATGACGCCACTTCACGACACCAGGGCTCGGCTGGGGCATTATGCCGTTCAGCTTCTTCTGCAACTCTGCCGCCTGCGCAATTCCTCGTGCTCAGGACATCGCAGTCTCAGAATACCACTCGATGGTCTCAGGCTGGCGCGCAGGCAACAGCGTGAAAACCGACAAAGCATGAAACATCCTGAGCGAGCTTTACAGCACGTGAGATGAAACTCCCAACAGTCGATTCGCCTTGCGCGAAGTGCGTGATCGACGCTCCGGGTGCATCGTCCCCATTCCGGACAAAGGTGCTCGGAACGACTGGGGCAGGAGATCTTTCTCCGAGTCGCGCGTGATCCGGGGCAATGGGTAGAACCTGCCTGTCTTGGACGTCCGCGGATGTGCAACAGCGCTCGACTAGCTTGAGGTCTTCCTGTCATACGAAGGGCAACCGACGATAGAATGATTCGGTGCAAATTGATTCTTTGGTGCGCTGCCTGTGTTTGGCAACTCTGCCGCTGCTGTTCACAGACTGCAGTCGGAAGGCGCCTGACTGGGACCAATTTGCGGTAAGTTACCTGGATGGCTACTTCGCGGCCCGTCCGGAAATTGGAGCTTATGCCGGCCGCCACGAATTCGATGGGAAGCTTTCCGAGTTCAGCCGCGCCGGTTTTGAGCGCGACATCCAACGATTGCGCGCTGCGCGCCAGCGCGCATCGGCTTTCCAGGCAAGTGAACTCAAGCCGCGCCAGCGTTTCGAACGGGACTATCTTCTCTTCGCCATCGACCGGGACCTTTTTTGGATGGAGAAAGCGCGCTGGCCGTTTCGCAATCCGTATTACTACATATGGGGCCCTCTAGTCAGCCCGATCGAAGCAACCGTGTATTTGACGCGTCCGTATGCTCCGCTTGAGCGGCGTATGGCGGCGTTCGTCTCGTATGAACGAGCGCTCCCCAGGGCGTTGCAGCAGATTCAGTCGGTTCTCGAAACGCCAATGCCGAGGAACTGGCTAGATGTAGGGCATTCCGGGTTTCAAGGCATGGCCGACTACTTCGAACGCGACGTGCCCCCGATGTTCGCGGCAGTCAGGGACGCTGAACTGCATGCGGAATTCAGGAAGGCCAATGCCGACGCGGTAAGCGCATTGCGTTCCATAGATGCGTGGATCGAAGGCCTGCGCAACTCGGCGACTGAGGACTTCCGGATGGGGCCGGAAAACCTCTCCGACATGCTTCGACTCTCGGAAGGGGTCCATGTGGGCTTGGATGTGGTGGATCTGGCGGGCAGGCGCGATCTGGAGCGAAACCTCGCCGCTTTGCGCGAGGCATGCGATCAATACGCGCCCGGCGCCGTACTGGCCGAATGCGT
The DNA here is from genome assembly GCA_035578025.1 of Verrucomicrobiia bacterium. Lineage (GTDB taxonomy): Bacteria > Acidobacteriota > Terriglobia > Bryobacterales > Bryobacteraceae > Solibacter. The sequence goes on along the minus strand of DATJYJ010000275.1, from coordinate 40,534 downwards.
CGCGCGTCAGGCTGCTCAAAAGCCGGAGGGAAACCTCATGGATGCTGCTCGCCGGCAATTGACGGAATTGAAAGCATTCATCCAGGCCAGGCAGCTCGTAAGTATTCCCGGCAAAGAAGATGCGCTGGTGGCGGAATCCCCGCCATACGCTCGCTGGACTCCTGCTTACCTAGACCCGATCGGTCCCTACGAGAAGGGGCTTCCCTCCGTCTACAACATCTCGCCTCCCGATCCCAAGTGGCCGCCCGAGGAACAGCGGGCGTATATTCCTTCCAAGACGTCGCTGCTGTTTTTGTCGGTGCACGAGGTCTGGCCTGGTCACTTTCTGCAATTCCTGCACGCAAATCACAGCGATTCGCTGCTTGCACCGGTGTTGCCGGTGCCGGGCTTCAACGAAGGCTGGGCCCACTACGCAGAGGAGATGATGTGGGAGGCTGGATTAGGTGACAACCAGCCGGAAGTCCACATCGCGCAACTCACGATGGCACTGCTGCGCGATGTGCGATTCCTGTCTGCAATCGAGATGCACACCGGGAGGATGAGCGTAACAGAATCGGAGCGCATGTTCCGCGAGAATGCATTTGCCGATCCGGGCACGGCGCGGCAGCAAGCTGCGCGTGGAACATTCGATCCTACCTATCTGAACTATACTCTTGGCAAGCTCATGCTACGCAAGCTTCGCGACGACTGGACGGCTGGCAGGAACGGCCGTGCCTCCTGGCGCGAGTTTCACGATCGGGTTCTGTCTTATGGTTCCCCACCGATCCCCCTACTTCGCACGGAACTAGTCGGGGCTAACGCGGGGCCTCCGCTCTGATAAAGATCACGAAGCGTCGCGACTAACCGGACGTAGTGCTTACTCCCGCGTGATGGACGACAAAGGCGAGAAAGTGTTGCACCACGACTTCGCTGTCGAGGCGCGGCTGTCGCAACACCTGAAAGATGTCCGGCTCATTTTGGCCGCGGCGCGAACCAACCACGCCAAGACTCCGCTATCCGAAGTCCACCGGCGGTTGCTCGAAGAATTGGAGGCCGCCGGTTACGGCGAAGTCGATAACAGTGCGATCATCATGGCCTATCAGTAGGCGCGGAAGGCGGCCTTGTTAACGGAGGCTGGACGGGCCCGGTGTCCTGAGCCGACTGTCTCCAGGTCGCGTAATCCAGGAGCAACCCGGACAATGAAGTTCACTTCTACGGTACGACGACACGCTCATGTGGATGTAATCCATCAAGCCCTTCGGTTGGACCAGACATACGCGCGGCTGACGGCAAAGGATGGCCGTGATCCGTCGCTCTTCTGTAAGGTGCCGCAATTGCCGAAAACGCACCAGGTTTCGACGTGATAAGCGGAATGTTAAATCGGATCTGGAGCGGTTGATTTCCAGCGGGGATACGAATATCCCACTGCGAGATGAGCAGACCGGGCGCCGTTCCGGCGTAGAGGATGTCTTTCGGATTTTGGGGCCAGAATTGTTGTTTTCTTGCGGCAGGACTACAATGAACACACTTGGGCGGAGGATAGGGTTCCGCAGGAATGCGACCCGAGCGCCGGCCCAAGCGCCGGAACGGCATGGGCGGTTTCGGCCGCCACGGAACGACACCTGACCGAAAAGCACTGGTTTCGGTCGGTAGAGAAAACGGAGGCAGGTCAAAATCCCTGCAGAAAGGAGGTTCTCGTGAGAAACAAAGCAAATCAAATGATGCGAGCAATCGCGATTGACGAATTTGGGGGAATCGAGAAGATGAAGGTGCGGGAGTTGCCAGTGCCGGAAGTGGCGACCGACGAGATCCTGGTCCGGGTGATTACGGCAGGGGTCGGGGCCTGGGATCCGTTTGAACGCGAGGGAGGGTTCGCTCGAGAGTTCGGTATCCAGGCCAACTTTCCGTACGTATTGGGGACAGACGGCGCGGGAACCGTCGAAAAGGTGGGCGATCGCGTTCACAATTTCAAACCTGGCGACCAGGTTTACGGAATCAGCTTGATGAATCCCAAGGGCGGTTTTTATGCGGAATATACGGCGGTCAAGGCCAACAACGCCGCGATGATCCCGGAGGCGGTAGCTATGCGAGATGCTGGTGTCCTGGCCGCAGATGGCATCACCGCGATGGACGGTCTGGATAAGACGCTGAAGCTGAACGCCGGTGAATCGATTCTGATCTTTGGGGCCAGCGGCGGCGTCGGCCATTTGGCGGTTCAGTTGGCCAAGCGCATGAGAGCACGAGTTCTGGCCGTGGCCTCAGGCCAGGATGGCGTGGAGTTTGTGAAACGTCTGGGAGCCGACAAGGTTATCGACGGGCGTCGAGAAGATATTCTAAAGGCGGCGCATGAATTTGCGCCTCAGGGTCTGGACGCCGCTCTGTTGACGGCTGGCGGCAAAGGCGCGGAGGAGGGGATTGCGGCCTTGCGGGAGGGTGGTCGAGCCGCCCACCCGAACGGCGTGCAGAACGTTCCTCAGTTGCGTGGCGGCGTGAAGGTCGTGGACTACAATGCGGAGCCTGACCCGGAGACGTTTGCCAAACTGAACCATCTGATTGATGGCGGGCCGTTCGAAGTCCACATTGCGCGAACCTTCAAGCTGGAAGAAGCGGCCGAAGCCCACCGGGCACTTGAAAGTCATTATCTCGGCAAACTCGCCCTGGTTTTGAGCTGATTGGAAGGAATACCCGCTCATCTTCCAGAATCCATACAGTTCGATTAAAACGCCAACCGACTTTGGGCCGCTTTGCGCCAAGTTGTGGTTCGTCACACGGTAGCTTACCTTGGTTGCAACGGCGAGGAGTACATCGAAGCATATCCTGCGGCAGTGTTTCCCGCTCACATCGTCGGTGTCCCTGGCGCCTGGCTCATACCGAGGAAGTGGGACCCAGCCGGGTTCTCGCCAACCAGCACCCCCAGCTCCGCCAGGGTCATCGTCCCGTCTCCTCGCTTCATCTCGACGGCCTTCGGCACCGGCCGCCCGGCAGCCAAGAGCATGATGAACCGGTCCACGGCCGTGAGTCGCGCGTAGCGGCAGGGGCCCAGATCAATGGGCTGGCCGTCCTTGCCGGCCTGGGAGAAGGTAAGGCGGCTGGACAGCGCGGCCGGGACTCCGGGATAGAAAGTGTTTAAAAAACTCGATTGGATTATGATTTTCACCGGCAGAAAGGCGACAAAGTCGATCTGGTGCGGGATAAACAACGATCTTCCGATTCCGGCTCACGACATCCAAGAGGTAGAACGGCAGGATCAGACGGCAACCCGGTAGAGCCACGCGTCGCCAATCCAGCCTTCCGGAAAAGCAGAGATACGGGACAGATGGATGACGATTTCACGCGTCTGCCGGTCTTCGTGAGCGCATGGTGGATAGAGCATCAAGATCTCGTCGTCTCCCGGTCCACGGTCATCGATCGGAATCACGGTCTCCCGGTGCAGCAGGCCATTGGACTCGTCTACCGTGCCCATCACGATGGGATAGCGGGGACGATTGCCACGCGGATTCGACGGGGTAATGTGGCCGACCCAGTAAAGCGTCCCGTTTGAATGGCGCAGCAGTTGCGAACACGCGCTGGGCGAGAAAAACGACTCGCCCGAGGTATAGGTCCACGGCCGCGGCGCCGACCAACTCCAGCCGCCGTCGCTCGACCAGGAGATCCAGCGCCTTCCCGGCAGGCTGGGGTCGCCGGCGTTCGAGCCGCGCATGAGCATCATGATCCGTCCATCGGCGAGGCGGGCCAGGGTCGGTTCGTCCATGCCGCGGGTGGAGAGGTTTGGGTCGCCTTTTACCGGTTGGGCAGCGGTCCAGGCGAGCCGCTCGCCGCGCCAACGGCCGTGCAGGACGACGGCATCGGTATAGGTGTAGCCGCCTCTTGGGTTAAACAGCGCGCCATCGGAAGCCAGCGGAGAAACAACCGCGGGCAGGAGAATGCTGCCGTCTGGAAGCGTCAGCGGCAGACTCGCAACGTCACCCAGCATTACGCAATTGCGACCGGTGTAGACACCGGGAAGAGGATGACGGGCGTCGTACTCCGCGCCCTCCTGGATCAATTGACCGGGCGGGGCGTTGTCTATGCTGTAGAAGATATTCCACTGGCGCATTCCCTCGAGCGGATCATCGGTAGGGAGCACGCCCTCCACCCAAAACTCAACAAATCGACCAGTGACCGGGTCGAGGTGACAGGCTCGAGGGTGGCGGCGCCACATACCAGCGGCCGTCCTTTTGCCGGTCGCGCGCGCTGCCGGAGCGGACCATGTGCGTCCGTGATCGCGCGAGAAGCGATACCAGGCAGTGTCCACCGTATCCGAACGGCTGATCCTCTGTTCTATTGAAAGCATGGCCCCGCCGCGTAAGCGCGTGTACCAACTCTGCGCCATTACAGCTGTGCCCACGCTTGGGGAAGAAAGGAATCGTTCGCGCCGGACTCGCTCCCGCGCGCGAGCGAGCGCACATGACGAAACCAGCAAAGCACGGCGGGTGACCAAGAATCGATCATAGCTCGCGCCATCGCCGACGGCAGAAGGGGGGCGCTGCGGCTCGCGAATTGAGAATCGGTCCGGTGCTGATGCAGCCGGCAAACGGCAGGAAGCTACCGGCATCCACTGGTAACGCTTCGAACAGCCTGTTGGGCGGTGGTCAAGGTTGACGCCTCAATCCGAACTCGTGGCCTTTGATGGGCTTTACAAATGTGGCGGGGATTTGCTATCTTCATTCCCCAACGCGGTCCTTACCAGTACCACGCCGCTACTCAAATCGTTCAGAGGCGACCATGCAACAAAACGCGCTTCCCGGCAAGCAGGAGCCCTACTTTCTCGGAAGTGGCGAAGGCCAGCGGTACCTGCTTGGCCCGTTTCTAGCCACAATCATCGGACGCAAGCAGGACACGGGCTCGCTCATGGAAGGCGTCGTCCTGATCGGTGCAAAGAATTCCGTCATGCCGTTGCACCGGCACAATCACTCGCACGAAGCGATCTACGTACTCGAAGGCTCAGCCATTTTGCGGCTTGCAGATCAGGAGTTCGCGCTGGAAGGCGGCGATTATGCGAGCGTTCCGCCCGGCACGGCGCATGGCCTTACCTTCACCAGCCACCGAACCAGGATTCTGACATGGACCTTCGGTGACAACGGCGCCGCGATGTATGCAGCCCTTGGCCAGCCCTCGGAGGCAGTCACATACTCCACCCGCGCGGAGCCGCCGGACTGGAAGAAGCCGCTGCCCGGGGTAGACGTCGAATTTCTCTTCGACGAATCCTCAGCCAGGACGCGGGGTGAAAAGTGCAGCGTGGCTCCCCCTGGTGTCGAGCTGTATGTCATCCCGGCCGGCGAAGGTGAGCGCATGATGGCGGGCGATACGCTTTTCACGTTTCTCACCGATGGGCGCCAGAGCGGGGGAAAATTCATCGTGCTGATGACGGATGGACCCAAAGGACAGCGCATTCCGAACCACTTGCATGAGAAACACACGGAGACCTTCTTCTGTCTAAACGGATGCGTGAGTATGACCGCAGGCGAAGAACATGTATCCCTGTGGCCGGGCGATTTTCTGCACGTGCCCGCCGGCACGCCGCATACCTTTCAGCTGACCGGCAATAACACCCGGTTCATCCAATTCCACGCGCCGGGATTGAATGAGCCCTTCTTCCGTTACATGTGTGATCCAACCGAGGAGCATACCTTCTTGCAGCCACCTCCGCCGTTTCGGTTTGATCGTGTCATCCAGCAACTTGCTGAACTCGATGTGAAGTTCCTGTAGAGGTTGGCTGGCCAACCGCTGCGCGCGGCATGAGTACAGTTCTGGACGTCCCGGTGTGTCACGCCTGCTGCCAAGGAACCTCAAAACGCTCGGCGAGGAGAAAGGGGGAAGGGCGGCGCAGGCGTGATAGAATTGCGGCGCATGTCTACTCTTTCTCGAAGGACTTTCCTCGGCGGTGCCGCGCTGACGGCGGCGGCTTTCCGCCTCCCGGCCGAGGCGATGGGAATACCGCCGGGAACGCAAACGTACCCGTTCCGGAACGAATTCGCCAAGGACATTCCGGGGACGCTGAGGGCGCTCGCGGACATTGGCACGCGCCGCATCGAGCTCTGTTCGCCGTGGAGCTACCGCGAATTCGCCGGGCTCAAGGACTACAAGCCGGCCGACCTGAAGAAGCTGTTAGATGCGAATAACATCGTGGCGGAGAGCTGCCACTATGGAATGCCGGAGCTCAAGGGCAACCTGGACGAGCGGGTAGGGTGGGCGAAGGAACTCGGGATGAAGCAGATGATTCTGGCCAGCATGCCGATTCCGCGACAAGACGCCAAGCTGGCCGATTGGGACCGCGCATGCGACGACTTGAACAAGGCCGGCGAGCAGGCTCTCAAGAGCGGCGTGCAGATTGGGTTCCACAACCACAACGGGGAGTTTGCGAAGATCGACGACGTCTTCATTTACGACCACCTGATGCAGAAGCTCGACCCGAAGGCGGTCAAGATGCAGTTCCAGGTGTCGGTGATCAGCATCGGGTACAAAGCGGAGGACTACTTGACGAAGTACGCGGGGCGGTTCATCTCGCTGCACCTGCAAGACTGGTCGTCGACGGAGAAGAAGCAGGTCCCACTGGGCAAGGGCGACGTCGCGTGGCCGAAGCTGTTCGCCGCGGCCAAGAAGGCCGGCGTGAAGAACTGGTACGTCGAGTTGGAGTCATTGAACATGGACGCGACGAAGGACAGCTACGCGTTTCTGAAGACTCTCAAAGCGTAACGGCTGGAGATGCGGGTTCCGCTGACCTCGCCGAGATGCGAGTAAAGCATTCCGGGCAAAATTTCATCCACCGATTTCGGTTGTGGCCCGAACCGGAACGCCAAGCGACGAACCCGATCTTTTTCAGACCGCGGAACGGTTCGGCAGTGGCGGCAGAGCCCATCGGCTGACAATCTGCACCGGCTTGCCTCAGTTTGGATTTTGGACGGAAGATCACACGAGTGCTGCCGCCGAGTCCGGTTTGGGTGCCGGCTTGCATGGACGAATGGAGAGGAGCTCCGGGCGGGACGCCGGAGCCGACCTGTTATGTCCGCTTCGGCACTTTCCATTCCGTCCAACTTCTCGCGGATCTTCGCTCGAAATCGAAGGCCGTCCGGGCCGGCCGCGGAACTGAAGGTTCTGCTCGACAGAATCGGGCAGCGGCTGTATCGCGAGAGCGTGCCGGTTCTGGCGTCCTGGTGGCTCAAGACTATTTTTTACGCCGGGCACAATCGCCAGTGGTGGGTCGAATTGGACGCCGCGATGGGAAGGGCTCTGCGCAAACAGTCCCTGGACGCCACAGCGGGTGAGGCGATCCGGGACATCCAGACGTGGGTTCGGCAGGCGATCCTATCGCGGCAGAAGGCGCCGGGGGTGCAACGGCTGCTGGCGCCGCCGTTTCGGCGCGACCTGACGCCCGGCCAAGCCGCGTCATATCTCTCTCGCGTGCTGAACGAATGGCTGCCCGGAGAAGTCGCGCGCATGGTGACGACCGAAGCCGGGGTGGGCTCCAATGAAAGCGGCATGCCTGCGCTGACCGTGGCAACGGCTTTGGAACGCCTGCTGCTCCGCGAACATTTTTCGCCGGCCAGCCTGGAGCTTCTGCTCGAAGCGGCGCGAATGTCGCCGATCAACGCGTATCCGGCCGACGTGGAGATCTTCGGCGACATCGTGCTGGCTCTGCTCGGGCGGACGGCGGCGCCGGCTCCGCCGGTCCTGCCGGCTACGCCTCTGGCCGGCGGATTCGCGGATGCCGTGGGGCGGGCAGCGCTGGTGGCGTGCGAAGAGGGCGACGAGCTTCACGTGCCTCTGGACGCGGCGCAGGCCCGGGAAGTGTTCCAACACGATCCGGTGCGCATCGGGTCCATCGTGGTGACGATGGACGGACGCTGGTGGGAATCGGTCAGGCTGCAGAGCGGGGCGGAAACCGTGATTGCGTATCGCCCCGGCGGCCGTCTGCGAATCGATTTCAGCTCGGAGCATGCCCGGCTGGTGGTGCCGTGGCCCGAGACCGGGGAGGGATGGCCGGGAGCGGTGCATCTCCCCAACCATGTCGCGCTGTTTGGCCGCGAATGGCGGGGGCGCGCATGGGAGAGGGGCGCCGACCGGACGTGGCTGCATTTGGAATTCTCGAACGCCCTGACACTCCCCGAAGCGCTGGACCGGGACAATCCGCGTCCGCGCCGTTTACGGCCGGCGTCGGTAGAGATTGCCTGGTCCGAGGTGGAGCGGGCGCTTGCGTCAGGCGTGCCGGATGCGATCGATCAACTTCACCGGGGGGATCTGATTGCGCTGGCGCATGCGCTGGAACGGCTGGTCACGTGTTTACTTCGGCCGTGGCCGTCGTCGCGCGGGGACGTCGAGCGGTGCCTGGGGGCGGTTCGTTACCAGCACGGCGCTATCGCGTCCGAGTACGGACGCATTCCGTGGCGGGTGCTCTCCGCGCCGGCCCGGACCGCGCTCGTGAAACGATGCGGAGACGCAGCGGCGATGGAGATGCTGGCCGAGACTTTCGACGGCGCGCCGCCAGTTGCACGGACGTCGCCGCCACGCGCGGCGTAAAAGATCACGAGGAGTGAATCGGGCTGAGCATGCGGTTGTAGAGGAGCATGCCGGCCGCGCAGGCCAAGCCGAGGGCGGAGAGGATGAACCACATGGCCGCGGGATTCGGCCCCATCACATAGTTCGTGACCAGCCACCCGGCGAGGGGGCCGGCCGTGAACGAGCCGATGGAGATGGGCAGAAACGCGAACCCCATGTAGGTGCCGAGTTGTTCCTGTGGCGCCAGGGCCGACACATATTCGTAGAGCCGCGGCGAGAGCGTCGCTTCGCCGATCGAGAAGATCACGATGGCCGCGGTCACCACGGGGACCGCGGGGAAAACGGGGATCAGCAGCCACGCGGCGGCGGCGATGGTCATGCCGAGCGAAATCCCGGTGATGGGCTTCCATTTCTTTACAACGATGTTGACGGGGATGGTGAGCAGAATGATGGCCGCCCCTTCGACGCTCTGCAACAGCTCGAAGTGCTCGAAGTGGAGAACCTGCCTGGCATAGAACGGCATCGAGTAGTAAAGCTGCCAGAAGAGGAGGTAGAAGCCCGAGACGAGGACGAGGAAGAGGAGGAAGCGGATGTTGGCGAAAACGGTCAGCATGTCGCGCAGGACTTTGCCGAGGGACCGGGCGGGATCGGCGGATCGCGATACAGGCTCCCGGAAGAACAACAGGGCGCCGACCAGGTTTCCCGCGGAGATCACGGACGAGGCGACGATGGCGTACTGAATCCCGAGCCGGCCGCGCACCTGCATCGCGAGCAGCGGACCGAGGGATCCGCCGACATTCACCAGCGTGTAGTAGATGGAATATCCAAGCGCCCGTGTGCCCTCGGACGTGGTGTTGGCGACGGTGCCGACGATGCAAGGTTTGATTAACGAGCCGCCGATGGCGGTGAGGATGAGAACCGAAACCACGTAGGGAGTCCTGCCGATGGCGCCGACGATTCCCTGCCCCGCGTGCAGGCCGGCGAGCCCGATGAGGAAGTAGCCGGGGGCGAACAGGGCGAAGCAGGCGATGAGGGTGCGGCGGAATCCGTAACGGTCCACGACACTGCCGGCCACGATGGGGAGAGTGTAGAGCAGGCCGGAGAACAGGCCCACGAGCGAAGGTCCCCTGGCGGGACCGAGGCCGACGTTCTCCGCAAGGAACACCGCCAGAACGGACAATGTGCAGTACATGGCGACGCGCTCAAACAGCTCGACAGTATTGGCGATCCAAAAGGTGCGGGTGAAGCCCTCGGTCCAACTTTTGATGCGATCGGCCGCGGTCATGGGATCTCCTTCGGCAGCGGGGTACGTCGATCCAGTGTAACGATCTGCGCGGGCCGCGATTTCCAAGCTAGGACAGTCCCATGCGATTGATGCTGTGTCTGCCCGCTGCGAACGTCATGAAGGCGATCCAGGGACATATTCTGGCGAAAGCCGTCTAGGGAGGCCTGTTCCGGCGACCGCAGTAGTCCGCCTAACCGTTTGACAGCCCCGCCGTCCAATGCCTAGCATACACCTAGCTAGTTAGGCATAGCTAGATAGGCTTAAGACAGTGGGAACGAAGAAGAACGACATCCTGCAAGGCACGCTGGCGCTGCTGATTCTCAAGACGCTGGCGGGGCAGAAGAGCATGCACGGTTACGCCATCACGGCCCACATCCACGCGGTTTCCGATCAACTGCTGCGCGTGGAGGAGGGCTCGCTCTACCCGGCGCTGCATCGCATGGAGCAGGCGGGCTGGGTACGCGCCGGATGGGGCATGACCGAGAAGAATCGGGAGGCGCGCTTCTATTCGCTGACGGCGTCGGGCCGAAAACAGCTCGCCCAGGAAGAGGAAAGCTGGGAGCGGCTGACGTCGGGCGTCGGCAAGGTTCTGGGCTATGCGTAGATGGCTCGGCCGGCTGCGCAACGCCATCCGCCCGGGGCGGCTGAACCGGGACCTCGAGCGCGAACTGCGCTTCCACGTCACGGAACGGATCGAGGAACTGCGGGATGCGGGCATGAGCGCCGAGGCCGCCGCCCGGCTGGCGCGGAAGCAGTTCGGCAACTACACCGCGCAGGTGGAAAGGACCAGGGACATGGATATCGCCGAAGGACTGGAAGCGACGCTGCGGAACGTGCGGCTGTCGCTGCGCGCCCTGGCGAAGTCGCCGGGTTTCTCGATCACGGTGGTACTGACGCTGGCGCTGGGGATCGGCGCCAACAGCGCGGTTTTTTCGGCGATCAATGCGGTGCTGCTGCGTCCGCTGCCTTTTCCGAACAGCGACCGGATCGTCAGCATCGCGCAGATGCAGGCCAAGACGCCGCAGCCCCATATCGCGCCGGCCCGGCTGGAGGACTGGAACCGCATGAACCACACGTTCCAGGCGATCAGCGGCTACTACACGCAGGACGATTCCGAGCTAACGGGCGATCTGCCGGAGAAGCTGACGCACGCGCTGGTGGCGCCGCGGTTCCTCGAGGTGTGGGCCATCGCGCCGGCGATCGGCCGCGACTTCAGCCCGGAGGAGGAACACTACGGCGGTCCCAATGCCGTGCTGATCAGCGACCGATACTGGCGGCGGCGCTTCAGCGCGAGTCCCGATGCCATCGGCAAGACGCTGCGGCTGGGGCAGACTTCGTACACGATCATCGGCGTGATGCCGGCGTCGATGGCGTTCGTTCAGCGAAACGTGGACCTTTGGAGTGTGAGCCCGCCCGATTTCCCGTACGCCCGGAGCCGCGATCTGACGTGGTTCCTGGGGGTCGGGCGGCTGAAGGCGGGGGTGACGCCGTCGCAGGCGCGCGCCGACCTGGCGACGGTACAGGCGGATCTGGCACGCCAGTTTCCGAAGCCGGATGCGGAGATTCGCGCCGGCATCGAGCCGCTGAAAGAGCAGACGGTCGGGGGTGTGCGGGAGTCGCTGTGGGTGGTATTCGGGTCGGTGAACCTGCTGCTGCTGATCGCGTGCACCAATATCGCGGCGCTGCTGCTTTCGCGCGCCGCAGGCCGGCAGCACGAGATTGCGGTGCGTTTCAGCCTGGGAGCGTCGCGCGCATCGGTGGCGGCGCAGTTGCTGACCGAGGTTTTTCTTTTGGCGCTGACGGGCGCGAGCGTGGGACTGGGGCTGGCGGCCGCGGCGGCGGACGTGTTCCGCGTGCTCGCCAAGGATCTTCCACGCGTGGACGAGATCGGGCTGGACTGGCGAATCGCCGCGTATTCGTTGATCTGCGCGGTGGCCGCGACGCTGGTGTGCGGACTGGTGCCGGCGATTGCCGGGACGCGGCGCAGCCTGGCGGGATGGCTGGCGTCGGCGGGACGCTGGCAGGTGTCGGGCCGGCGGCCGGTGCAGTTCGTGCTGGTGGGGGTGCAGGTGGCGCTGGCGGTCACGCTGCTCGCCGGCGCGGGCCTGCTGCTGCGCAGCTTCCAGGCATTGGGCCGGGTGGCCGGAGGGTTCGATGCGGATCATGTGCTCACGTTCCGCATCAGCGCGTCGTGGGGCGAAACGGGCGATCTGAAGAGGTCCGGGCAGACGGTAAAGCGCATCCTGGAGGCCGTGGCAGCGGTGCCGGGAGTGGAGTCCTCGGCCGCGACGTTTCTGCTTCCGGGCGTGCCCGGCACGTTTCCGGTGGAGCTGAGCGTGGCGGAGGGGCGGGCGGAGAGCGAACCGAAGATCATCGCAGAATCGCGCATCGGCAGCGCGGGATTGTTCGCGACGATGCGCATTCCGCTCCTGGCGGGCGAGATGTGCCCGCAGGAGTCCAATACGCCCGGGATGATGGTGAACCGATTGTTCGCCAATACCTATTTCGGCGGCGCCGGCGCGATCGGCAAACACCTGGGGCAGCCGAGCAGCCCGTACTTCCCAACCGCGGTGGTGCGCGGCATCGTGGGCAATGCGCGCGAGCGCGGACTGGATCACGAGCCGGTGCCGACCATCTATTATTGCGGCCTGATCATGCAGCCCGGCCTGTACTTCCTGGCGCGGACGCACGGCAATCCGATGGCGTTGGGGGAGAGCGTGCGCCGCAAGTTGCACGAAATCGAACCGGGGCGGTCGGTATACGACATCTCGCCGCTTACCGCGCATCTATCCGACGCGTTCGCGGAGAACCGGCTGCGCACCGTGCTGCTGACGTTCTTTGCGCTGACGGCGATTGCGCTGGCATCGGTCGGGCTGTACGGCACGCTGAGCTACCTGGTGCACGTCCGGCAGCGGGAGGTCGGGCTGCGGCTGGCGCTGGGGGCAGTGCGCGCGCAGATCGTGCGGCAGTTCCTGGCGCAGGGAATGCGCGTGTCGCTGGCGGGCTGCGCGGCGGGGCTCGGGCTGGCCGGGGCGTTCACCAAGGTGCTTGCCGGAATGCTATTCGGCGTGTCGCCCTGGGATGCGATCACGATGACCGGAGTGATCGCGCTGGTGATGGCGGTATCGATCGCGGCGTCGCTGCTGCCGGCGGCGCGGGCGGCGCGGGTCGAGCCGATGCAGGTGCTGCGGGAGGAGTAACGCGGCGCAGGCCCGCCGCTCAAGTCCGCGGGTGCGGCTACGCCAGGATGCGGTCGCGCATACCGAAGAAGCCCTTCCGTGCCGGCAGGTTGGCTTCCGACGGCAAACGTCATCGCGCGGCGTCCGCCAAGGTGGGAGTACTCTGCCGAACCGAATTCTCTTGCCGAGGGCGCTGACCGGATCGCCCCAATTCTCGCGAGCCATGTTCTCGGATACCAGGGCGACGCGGCTTTGGCCGAAGATATCGTCCCAGGTGTAATCGCGGTGCTGGCCTGTTTCATTCCCGCGCGTCGCGCGTGGATCCTGTGATTGCCCTGCGCAGCGAGTAGACGGGGTTCTTGCGCCGCCGGCCTGCCTGTGGTGCGATACCTCCATGCGCTCACTTGTCCCCAGGTTCCGCTGCGCAGCGGTAGCGGTCCTTTGCTTCGTACCGACGACGGCAGGCCAGACCACCGCGCTGCCCGAACCGCAGGCTCTGGGCGGCGCTCAATGCGGCGCGGCGGGCAGCGAAGGGGCGGTTGTCTACGACACGATTATCGTGGGGGCAGGGCTTTCCGGTCTGACCGCGGCGAAGGAACTGCAACACCTCGGGCACCGCGTGCTGATACTCGAGCGGAATGCCGAGATCGGCGGGCGAGCTTCCGTAGGATTGATCGGCGACGAGAAGGTGCCGATCGATTACGGGGGCGCATGGCTCCACGGAGTTCCGACCAACCCGCTGACATCGCTGGTGGACGCGCTCGGCTTTCGACGGGTACGAACCGAACTGGATGCTCCGTACTACATTTACAACGCCCCCGCCGGGGCGGGAAACCCGGACCTGGCCAGACGGGCGGAACCTCGCGATCAGGCGCTTTTCGACGAGGCGAACGAGGCGTACGAAGAAGCCGTGGACCTGGCCGCGCGCGCACAGGAGCACGAATACGGGCTGGCGCAGTACACGTGCGTCGCCGCAGCCCGGATGCAGCGCGGGGAGATGACGCCCCGGGAGTTTTGCGAACAGATCAACGGCATGACGGCGCGCAGTCGAGACGCCCGCGCTCTTTGCGCGGTGGCGGAACGACAAAAGAAGCGCCTATCGCCGGAGGCATTCTGCGATACCGCGAAGAAGCTTTTCCTGGTCAGCAGCGACGTCGCCGAGACCTACGTGCCGCGCGGTCGATTTGAGAAGGTGCGGCGGCTGGTGATTGCGAACGCGGGCCCGCTGGAGAGCGCCGCCGAACTCGATCAGACCTCAGCGGTGGACGCGGCGCGGTTCGAAGCAGGCGAGGATGACCTGACCGATCAGGGAATGGGAGCGTTTGTGAAGAAACTCGGTGCGGGCGTGCCGGTCTGCACCAATTCACCGGTCACGGAGATCCGCTACGGCGGATCCGAGGCGGCAGTGAGGGTGGTAGCCCGCGGCCGGGAGTACCGGGGCCGGTACGCGCTGGTCACGGTGTCCGCGGGGGTGCTCCAGGCGGGAAAGATCCGTTTTGCCCCGCCGCTGCCGAAGTGGAAGACCGATGCCATCAACGCTCTGCCTATGGGCAACCTGCAAAAGATCATCATTCCGTTCCGGGCCGATATTTTCGGCGACGAGCGGCCCAACTCGTGGGTCTTATATGACGGACAACTCCCCGAGGCACAGCAGAAGGCGATCGAAGAACTGCCTCTCAAGGTGAAGAACCAGACGCGGCTGACGATGGCATTTGTGATCAAGCCTCTGGAAAAGCATATGGCGATCGGGTTCTTCGGCGGCGACCTGGCGAAGGCTCTGGAAGGACAATGCGCGGGCAGGGAGCATGGCTCCGGGCTGAAGGACCAGTGCGACGACCTGGCGATCGCACTCACCAGAACGGCACTTACTAAGATGTATGGGGAATCCAAGGTCATGGAATCCATCCAGGAAGACCAGATTCAGGTAACACGCTGGAGCCTGGATGAAACCTCGTTGGGCGCATATTCGGTGGCGAGCCCGGGGAATTGGGACAAGCACGAGATATTGGGCAAACCGGTGGGACCCGGTGAGGAAGGCCGGCCGCGAGTGTTCTTCGCCGGAGAAGGCACCGCGCGCGCGATTTACAACGGCTCCTATCCCGGCGCGTACGAGTCCGGTATGAAGGCGGCGCGCGACATTCACGCGGAAATGATTCGCTCACGATAAGAGTATTGCGTATCACTGTCGATCAAGGGATGGGGTAGCATTCGCACGGTGGTATCGTCCAGGCTCAGGCTAGGCTAGCTACAGCACCGCGAGCGATGCATCCGGCAAATTCGGGATGAAGGACCTGGAGCCCGGGAAATGCCGCCTTACCGGCCGACCGAGTTGTACACTCACTGAAAAGGAGCAGAGATGAAAAAGGGCTATTGGGTAGTGGCGTACCGTTCGGTGTCAGACGAGAGTGCGCTAAAGAATTATGGGACGCTTGCGATGCCGGCGATAGAGGCTGGCGGCGGCAGAGCGCTGATTCGGACCGCCGACGCTATCGAACCCCGAGAGGCGGGTTTGAAGCAACGGATCGTGGTGATCGAATTCGAGAGTTTTGAAAAGGCGCTCGGCACTTACAAGAGTGCCGCTTACCAGGAAGCGTTGAAGGCGCTGGGATCCGCGGCGGAGCGGGACTTCCGCATCGTCGAAGGTGTTGCTTAAGCGGTCGCGGGGTGAATGAGGATTATGAAACCAAGCGCTCCCAAGTCGGTGGACGAATACATTGCCGCGCAGCCCGAGGCGATGCGGCCGAAACTCGAAAAGGTGCGTGCCGCGATCAGGAAGGCTGTCCCGGAGGCAGTGGAGGGCATCGGGTACCGGATGCCCGGATACAAGCTGCACGGAAAGCCGATGCTATATTTCGCCGGCTTCAAGGAACATTATTCGCTGTTTGCCGCGTCGGGGACGTTCTTTGCAGCACTCAAAGACGAGCTCACGGGCTATGAACTGCGGAAGGGGACGGTCCATTTCCAACTTACCAAACCGGTTCCGGTGAAACTCATCAGCCGGATTGCGAAGCTGCGGGCGGCGGGGATCGGCGCCACGGAGAAAAAGCCTCTGGCCAGGAGCGGTTCCTGAGGGCGCCGAATCCACGCTGGACGGCGCGCGTCCAGCGGCCGGCTATTCCGGCAACTTACCATGCACAACGAGGTCGGTGCAGATGCGCAGAACCCGAACGTACTCGTCCAGGGCCGAATGCTCGCGCCGGCGTGCCTGGCGTATCAACTCCAAACCGGATGAATCCGGGAGCAGACCGTGGTCCCACTCGCCAACCAAGCGGTCCAACTCCCGGGCAGCTTCTTCGTGCAGCTGCCTTGCGGTATCCAGTCGAGAAAGCCAAATTTGTTTTAGTTCCAAGAGAGAACTCATCATCGAACGGCTAGCCATGGACGGCAGACTCCGGCTTCGGCCTGCCGGCAGCACACCGCCGGAGGCCGGGGCGGCAGTAATGCTCAGATCGGAAAAAGCCGACCCTCCCATTCGCCACAGGAGACGCACCTCATCGGGCGGCGATTTCCTTTACAAGCCGCAAAACGCGTCCCATCCGTGAGCTTTCATACAGATATTAACGTAACCAATCGAGCCTGGCCGGGTGGATCGGCGGGATCGGCCAGATTGGCGCCTTTGAGCTGGAGCCAGGAGCCGGAAGCGAAATAGGAATATCCGCCATAGGCGCTGGCAGAAGTAATCGACGAGTATGTCTCCGGAGGCGTCTACAACGATATCGAGCGGGCCGAGGAGTGCCGCCGCGATGGCCGGGCTGCCATTTCCCGCTACGGTGGTGATGGTTTGACTGAATGACGATACGGCCGTCAGAGCGATGGCCGACAGGAACTCGAACCAGCAGGTTCTCATTTTTCCCTCCTACTGTGAGAGAAGCGCACTGCAGTCCCCGGATGTATTTTGGGGAAGCCGACCAGGGTTTCGATTATTGGCTTCCGAGTACGGTTCAGTATAGTCCTTTTGCCGGTTTGCCGCGCGGGCGACGGATACCCGCGGTCCGGGAAGGCGATCGATCGGTTTACTACCGTGGCGACCTGATTGAGGGAGAGTCTACTTGTATCTGAATGTAGAGACTTAGAGAATGTAACGCGATGCTAACCACGTTCACGACTATCTTTATTCCACAAGCCTCTTTTCCATTGCTATCTCTTTCAACGGAGGATATAATCTGGCGAGTCTTAAGGAAGGGAGCTTACATCCGAAGATGAACCTGACGATCGCGCAGTTGATGAAGGACTCGAATCGGAACCTGGCCTGGCTGCAAAAGGCGCTACAGTCGGCCGTCGAGCTGGAGTTATCCACGTTGCCGCCGTATCTTTGCGGTTACTGGGCGTTGAAGGACAACCAATCGTATCCCGCGACACAAATCAATAATATCTTTTTCCAGGAGATGCTGCATTTTGGCCTGGCGTGCAATATGCTCGCAGCCACAGGGAAGAAACCCGAGGTAGTTAAGGGTTACGGCACGATCGAGTATCCGGGGCCATTACCCGGCGGAGTGGTTCCCGCTTGCGACGGTGATCTCATTCCGTGCGATCCGCATTTCAAGGTGATGCTGGGATTTCCGGATTTTCACGCATTCGCATGGATGTGCGCGCAAATCGAGTATCCGGAGGACCCGGTGCCCAGACCGGCGGCAGCGCTTGCAGAGGAAACTTTCGCGACGATTGGACAGTTTTACGACGCCGTGGCGCAGGCCTTTCGCGACAATACGGATAAGATCCCGTACGACACGTCGAATCAGCATAAAGGTCCGCTCAAACTGTTTTTTGTCGACAGCCTGGACAAGGCGATCGCGGCCATTCAGTTAATTCAGCAACAAGGCGAAGGCGGGAGCAAGAACCCCTTCTCCGCGCCGAACCAGCTTTCTCATTTCTACGCTTTTGGCGAGCTCTATTACGGACACAAATACGTGTTCAACACGGCCAAAGGAACCGGGGACTGGACCGGCGATCCGGTGACGATCACGGATGCCGATGTTTACCCGATGACCCCGGTACCCGGGGGAGGCTACACGTCGCCGCCTGCCGAGGTGGTTGATTTCGATCGTTCCTTCACCCAAATGCTTACCGATCTGGATGCGGCCTGGGCTCCCGGCGGTGCCGCGAAGCTATCGGCGGCGATCGGCGTGATGCCGGATCTCACGTCCAAAGCGGTTGGGCTGCTGGGCAAGCAAATTGCACGACCGGGCGGGGGAATTTACGGACCGCAGTTTCGAATCAATACTTCCGCGCCCAAGGGCGGAGGAACAGGCGGAGGAGGCACAATGCCGGTTTCGTTCGACAAGGACATCAAGCCGCTATTCAGGACGATCGACATCAACCACATGAAGCCAATGGGCGTTCTGCTGGCTGACTATAACTACATGTCGGACCCAAGCAATAATCACGGAAACGCGCAGGCGGTTCTGGATGTGCTGAAGGACCAGGAGATGCCGCCCGGCGGTCCATTCTGGGGGCAGGATAAGCTCGACCTGTTCGCCAAGTGGATGTCCGAAGGGTATAAGCCGTAGTCCGGGGATGGCGACGCAAGAAGAATGGGCCACGGATGCACACGGATGGACGCGGATAACGCCAAATTGGTGGTTATCTGCGTTCATCTGCGTTAATCCGCGGCCTACACGCCGTGCCGGCGTGCCAAGATATCGGCAGTTGGCCCGGCAAGTGCCAACGCGTCATGGAGCTGTTCGAACTCTATGCCGACTCACCCGAGTACTTCCGGGGCAGTCTCGAGCGCGCGGCAACCATTGTGGAGGAGAGTGAGGTGGATCATTGGACCGCCGACGACATGCGGCGGCACCTGGCTCAGACGCGCCGCGAACGCAAGGGCGCGGAATGGGAAGTGGAGCGCGCGGTAAGGCGGATGTGGGCGACTGCCGGCTATGCGGTTCCCCGGTTTTGAGATGACGTTGACGAGAGTGTTTGACGAATCAGCCCCACGAGATCGTGCAACGAGTATGGCTTCCGGATGAATCGTTCGACCTCCGTGTGCAAGGAGGCGGCTGCGACCTCCGGTCCATATGCGCTGGTGACGATCACGCGCATGGCGGGCCTGAGGCGCCTGGCTTCCGCGAGAACATCCCGGCTCGGGGTGCCGGGGAGCGTGACATCCAGGAGAAGCACATCGATGGGAGAGTCTCCGCGAATGACGGCGACGGCTTCGGTTCCATCGGCGGCCTCAAGGACGGAAAACCCGCTTCTGCGGAGCATCTTCGCGCTCGCGGTGAGGAGGGTATTTTCATCTTCCACGATCAAGGCCGTGGCGGCGCGAGTTTGGCCGGTTGACGCGGCGTGAGAGTCGGGGCCGGACTCTGTACTCGCCCGGCCTTCCGCGACGGGCAGGAAGACGTGAAACGTAGTGCCCTTCTCCGGCTCGCTGACGAGCTGGATCGCCCCGCCGAGGCCCCGGACGATTCCGGAGACGACCGCAAGACCGAGTCCGTGACCTAACGGTTTCGTGGTAAAGAACGGATCGTAGACGCGGGCCTGAGTTTCCGGGGACATGCCTCTTCCGTTGTCGGCGACTTCCAGTTGCACATATTCGCCAGCGGCCAATTCCTGCGGGATCCACCCGGGCCGCTCGTGTCGGACGGCGATGCGGCGGGTGGTCAGGCGGATCTCGCCGTCCCGGTCGCCAATCGCCTCGGAGGCGTTCATGACCAAGTTCATGACGATCTGCCGGATTTGTGCGCCACTGGCCCGGACGGCGGGGAGATCCGGGCTCAGACCGGTGTGGAGTGCCGCGCGTTTCGAGATCGAAAACTTGAGGAGCTCAGCCATTTCGTCCACTGTGCGCGAAACATCTGCCAGCCCGGGAACGTGACGCTCCTTTCCGGTATAGATCATCAACTGTCGGACGATTTCGGAGCCGCTTCTGGCGACGGAGCAGATGGTATTCAGCTCGTTTTCGGGTGGCAATCCGGCCGCCAGCTCCGCCAAGGCCAGCTCGGCTTGTGTGAGCACTCCGCCGAGGAGGTTGTTGAAGTCGTGGGCGATCCCATTGGCGAGCGTTCCCACGGTCTCCAGCTTCTGCGAGGCGACGGCTTCCTCTTGCGCGCGGCGATCTTCGGTGACGTCCTGGCAGGCGCCAAAGATGTGCCGGGGCGAGCCTTCTTCATCGAGCATCACCTGGCTGGTGAACGTGACCGTCCGCAGGTCGCCATCCGGCCGGACGATTTTGAACTCAGTGGAGCAGCCGTTCTTCTCTGCAATTCCGCGTTGAATCTCACCGGCCACACGCGCGCGGTCGGGCGGCGCAATGATTTCGAGGAGCCCTTCCAGGCTGGGCGCGTAGTCATCGGGCCGGCCGAAAATTCGCTTGCATTCCTCGGAGCACACTACGTGATTCACCCCGAGGTTCCAGTGCCAACTGCCCACATGCGTCAGGCGCTGGGCGCTCTTCAAGCGCTGCTCGCTCTCCTGCAGATGCTCGCGGATCTGGACCTGGTCGGTGACGTCCTGGGTCGCGCCCACGATGCGCACCAGGCCGCCGGAATCGTTCCGGATGGCTTCGAAGACAGAGCGGACGAAGCGGGTCTCACCGTCGGGGCGGACGATTCGGTGCTCCAACTCAACAGGCGCGCCATTCGATCGGGCTGTGCCGAAGGCCTGTGAGAACTTCTCGACATCTTTGGGGTGAATGTACTTCAGCACCCCGGCAAGGCCGATGGGGGCCTCCGATCTTCCATAGATGCGCAGCAGCTCCTCAGACCACGTGAACCTGCCGCGTGCCAGCTCCAGTTCGAAACTCCCGACCTTGGCGAGGCGCTGCGCGTTGAGGAGCAATGCCTCGCTGGCGCCGAGGTCGAACACGTTGCGCTGGGCGTCGCGCGCGATCCGGCTACCGATGAGGGCGAACACCAGCAGGGTCAGGTCGACAAAGAAGACGGAGGAGTAGTTTGTGGAGGTGCGCACCGGCGGCGTGGCCCGAAACATATGCCGCTTTTCGCCGATCCCGAGAATCGCCACGGCTAACAGAACGATGCCCGCGGTAGTGACGTATGAGGCGCGATCCAGCAACATCACGGAAATGAGCAGCAGGCCAGGGAAAACGAGCATCGCGTGGCTGCGGAACCCATCGCGTGCCTGGAGAACGAGGAGAATCGCGGTCAACAGCACGGCAAGGATGGCGGTCCGCGCAGCCCACGTCCACATGCCGGCCCGATTCATGACGGCGGCGACAAGTAAGCCGGCCACCGCCATGCCCAGGATGGGCAGCTCGACCGGCTCTCGCTCAAGGGCATCCAAAAGCGCGACCATACCGATGGCAAAGGCGAACAGAAGACAGGTGAATTGAAGGGTTCGGGCGTTGCGGTCGCGGCCCGGATCGCCGGTTGGCTTGGGACAAAACCAGGATGACGATTTTCGGTCCAACATGAAGGTCGTTAGGCTCCCTATCGCTTTCGCCGAAGTGAGTTTTCGCCGCCAGTCGAGGCTGCGGATATTTTACTCCGATTCGTCGGGCGGGTAGGCGGGCTCCGGAAGACGAGCCTGGGGGGTACAATTCACAAACACGATGGAGGGCATCCGGTGATATACTGATTCGCCATCGGAGGGCGCGTGTTGAAACGTACTTTACGTGCGGTCTGCTTCTTTCTATCAGGGTGTGCTCTGTATGCTCAGACACCAACCATTTCGTCGGTTCAGAACGAGTCGGGATCGAACAGTTTGTGCCCGGGGGGGATCGCGTTCGTCAGGGGTTCCAACCTAGGCGGTGCCGGGGCCACGGTCACCGTGGCGTCGAAGCGGGCTTTCGTCATCAATGCCCTCGGCGGGACGACTCTGCAAGTGCAGCTTCCCACGGACGCTGCTTTGGGGGCGACCACGCTCACGGTGGGTTCCTCGGCGCCCTTCAATATTACGCTGGTCCAGTATTGCCCGGGCGTGGCCACGGACGGGCAACCGGACAATCTCGCGGCGGCATTCCATTATCCATCAGGGACGCCGTTGACCCCGAACTTCCCGGCATCGCCGAACGAACAGGTTGGGGTGGTGGCGACCGGCTTGGGTCCGACCAATCCGCCATTCTCTACAGGAACGGCGCCGAGCGATACCAGCGCGGTTCCGGTCACTTTGCCGACCGTGACCTTTGCGGGCAAGGCGGCGACGGTCTCGACGGCGTTTCTACAGCCCAACAGCCCCGGATTTTATGGGGTAGTGTTCACGGTCCCGGGCAGTGCAACAACCGGTAACCAGAACATCAGCGTGAGTATCGGCGGGCTGACGAGCAACGTGGCGATTCTCCCGGTGGCGACGGGACCGATTGTCGCGTCGGTGACCAACGCAGCGAGTTACATCGATCCGGCGCTGCCCAATGGCCCGATCGCACAGGGCTCGATCTTCGTGGTGAAAGGCGTCAACCTGGGGCCGGCATCGATCGCGATCGCTTCGAACGCGTTTCAGAGCACGAGCCTGAGCGGGACATCGGCGGCGGTTACGATCAACGGGACCACAGTGGCGCCCCTGATGTATTACACGTCCGCGGGGCAGGTAGCGGCACTGATGCCGTCGAACACGCCCACGGGCGCGGGCACGATCACGCTTACTTACAACGGGCAGCCGGGACCAGCGTCGCCGATCCGGGTGGTGCCGAGCAACCTGGGGATCTTCACGGTGACCAGCGACGGGCAAGGCGCGGGGATCGTGACGTACGCGGATTACAGCCTGGTATCGGCGACGAAGGCCGCGAATTGCGGCGGGGTCAACACGACGTGCGGGGCGGCCAACCCAGGCGACGCGCTGATCATCTGGGGTACGGGATTAGGTCCGGTGAACGGGAACGACGCGTCGGGCGCGGGGTTGGGAGTCAACATGACTTCCCTTCCGCTGACGATCTGGCTGGGCAACGTGCAAGTGCAGGCGGCATACCAGGGCCGGTCGGGATGCTGCATCGGCGAGGACCAGATCGTGTTTACGGTGCCGGCGAACGCGCCCCTGGGGTGCGCGGTGCCGCTCTCGGTGCAGATCGGGAACTTCGTGAGCAACAACGTGACGCTTCCGGTGGCGCAGGGCAGCCGGACCTGCACGCCTGCCGACCCGACATTCACGACGGCGACGGTGACGCAGGTGAGCGGTCCCGGCACGTTTACCTATGGCGAAGTGGATCTGCGGCATCGGGACGATCAGCCGGGGTTCGACGATAACATGCACGGGGAGTTCTTCCGCTTCTCGGTGCCCACGGCATCACAGCCGTTTTTCATGTCGTACGTGGACCAGTCTCCGCTGGGCACCTGCCAGGTGACGAACAACTTCAACGGGAGTAACCCGCCGCTCAATGTCGTGGGCGCGCCGGATGTAGGCCCGCAGATTACGGTGCAAGGCCCCAACGGCTCCAAGAGCGCGCCGATCAGCGGAGGGTCGTTCAGCACATCGCTGAGCGACACCGGGAATTTTCTGGTTCCTGGGGCTTATACGATCAGCGCGCCGGGCGGCGCGGATTCTCCGGGTTTCAAGGTACCGCTGACGTTTCCGGCTCTGCCCACGCTGACGAGTCCGCAGCCGGACGCTCCCAATCCGATACCGGTGACCCGCGCCAATGGCCTCACGGTCACGTGGACCGGGGGCCAGGCGAACGCGGCCGTTCAGATCGAAGTCCAGAGCGCTACGGACAACACCTACAACATCGGATCGGATATTGTGTGCTGGGCGGCCGCAGGACCCGGGACGTTTACCGTTCCGCCGAGCGTCCTCGTGACGCTTCCGGCCGGCAATTTCGCGCAGCTCGCCTTCCGCCCGTTTGCGCCGTACACGACTTTGACGGGTTCGGGGCTGAATGTTTCGAAGGTGGCTGCGTGGAACGTCATCTTCACGCCGCTGACAATGAGGTGATGGGCCGAAAACAAGAATGGCCGCAGATGAACGCGGATGAACGCCGATAGGAAATGTTGAAGTTATCGGCTCATGGGGGTTGCACTTAGTAACCCGTCTGCGCCATGCGGCGGAGGATCTCTTCGCTGTAGGCGTTCATGCGGGCGGGTTTGCGGCGGAGGGGGCTGGGCAGGATGGCGGCGAGGCGCGCGGACTGGTCGCGGGTGAGGCGCGCGGCGGGGACGCCGTACCAGGATTGCGCGGCGGCCTCGGCGCCGTAGACGCCGGGACCCCACTCGACGACGTTGAGATAGAGCTCGAGAATGCGCTGCTTGGAGAGGAGCCACTCGGCGGGCGGGGCGAGGGTGAACTCGATGGCCTTGCGCAGGAAACTGCGGCGGGTGGTGAAAAACAAATTCTTGACCAATTGTTGGGTGATGGTGGAGCCGCCGCGGCCGACGCGGCCCTCGTCGAGATCCTGGTCGACCACCTTTTGCACTTCCTTCCAATCGATGCCGTGGTGCTGAAAGAAGCGGCCGTCCTCGGCGGAGATGACGGCGTGCTGGAGGTCGGGCGCAATGCGGCCCAGAGGCATCCAGATCTGGCGCTTGCGGTAGGGCTTATGTTCCAGGCTGGCTTCGAGGCGTCGCTGGACCTGAACCATGGTTGTCGGCGGATCGATCCAGCGTAAGGCGGCGAGCGCGGTGAGACAGAGCAGGTATAGGCCGATGCAGAAGGCGAGGATGAACAGGACGATGCGGCGAAACCAGCCGCCGTGGCGCTTCGCGCGGGTGGGCACTATCCGATAGTAACAACCGGGGTGCGGCGGAACGCCCGTTCATTCATACCGAAGCGCCACCATCGGGTCGACGCGGGTGGCGCGGCGGGCGGGGATGTATCCGGCCAGGGCGGTGATGGCGAGCAGGAGCGCGACGCTGCCGGCGATGGTGAGGGGATCCTGCGGGGTCAGGCCGTAGAGAAAGGTCTGCACCAGGCGCGTGCAAGCGAAGGCGGCGGGGAGGCCGATGGCGGCGCCGATGCCGACGAGCAGGGCGGTCTCGCGCAGGATCAGCCAGCGGACCTCGCCGGCGCGCGCGCCCAGCGCCATGCGGATGCCGATCTCGCGCACGCGGCGGGCGACAGCGTGCGCCATCACGCCGTAGAGTCCGACGGCGGCCAGCAGGACGGCGAGCGCGCCGAAGAAGCCGCAGAGCGTGGTGAGCACGCGCTCCTGGGAGATGTTGTTGTCGAACTGGTCGGACATGGTGAGGGTCTGCAGGATGGGGATGGCGGGATCGAGGACGGCGGCTTCGCGGCGAACGGCACTGACGATGCGCTCAGGGCTGGCGGTGGTGCGGACGACCAGCTGGCGCGAGCCGGCTCCATCGCGCCAGACGGGCACGTAGACCATGGGCTCGATGGCCTGACGCAGGTCGAAGTAGTTGGCGTCCTTGACCACGCCGACGATCTCGTAGGTCTCTTCCATTTTGAACTTGTCGTCGCGGCACATGAGGCCGCCGATGGCGGAGCGGCCGGCGAAGAATTTTTTCGCGAAACTCTCATTGACGATGATGACCCGGGGGCCGGTGCGCCTGGCTTCGGGGTCGGGCTTAGGTCCGGGATCGGGCGTGAAGGCAGGGCTATCGGTGTCGCGGAAGTCGCGGCCGGCGAGAAGCGGGATGCCGAGGGCATCGAAGAAGCGGGGGCTCACCGAGTTGAAATCGACGTAGGGCTTCTCGTCGGGCTTGAACTCGTAGCCTTGCACGCGAATGGTGCTGTTCCACCGCGAGCCGCTGAGTGGCGTGATGCTGGCGAGGCTGGCGGCGCGGACCTCGGGCCAGGAGGCGGCCTTGCCCAGCAGGCGCTGATAGTAATCGCGCAGGCGCTGGCCTTTGTAGCCGCTGGCCTGCGGATTGACGTTGACGATGAGCACGCGTTCGCGGACGAATCCGGGGTCGAGGGATTCCAGGTTGCCGAGGCTACGGACGAAGAGGCCAGCACCGATCAGGAGCAGCAGGGAGAGCGCGACTTGCAGGACCACGAGGCCGCGGCGCAGGTCGAAGCGGCGGCGGCGCGCGGCGGCAGTTTCGCTTTTCAGGGCGCCCAGAAGGTCCGGGCGCGTGGATTGGAGCGCCGGGGCGAGGCCGCAGACGAGGCCGGTGACGAGGCTGGCAAGGAAGGCAAAAGCGAGCACGCGAAGGTCGGGCGAGAGGTGCAGGTCGATGGGGATGGTGCGTTTGGGCATGAGGTCGAGCAGGGCGCGAACACCCCACCAGGCGAAGGCCAGTCCGGCGAGCCCGCCGAGAACAGAGACGACGAGGGTCTCCATCAGGAGCTGGCGGACGAGGCGGGCGCGGGCGGCACCGATGGCGAGACGCACGGCGATCTCCCGCTGGCGGCCGGCGGCGCGGGCCAGCAGGAGATTGGCCACGTTGGCACAGGCGATGAGCAGCACCAGCCCGACTACGATCATGAGCACGCCGAGCGGCTTGGAAAATTGAATGCGAAAGTACGACCAGCCGCCGCTGCCGGGCAAGACCACCAGGCGATTGTAGACGGCGTATTCCTTGTCGTAGGCGGCGGGGGGCTTGTATTCGGGATCGGCTTTGAGGATCTGCTGCCAGAGAACGTTCAGCTCGCTGGTGGCGGAGGCGGTGGTCACGCCGGGTTTGAGGCGGGCGATCAGGTTGAGCCACCACCAGTGGCGGGTGTTCCAACCGTTGGCGGGAGGGTTGGTGGCCGGCATCATGACGATGGGCATGAAGAGATCGCTGTGGTTGCCGATGGCGGTTCCGTGGAATCCGCGGGCGGCGACTCCGATCACGGAGAACGGGATGCCGTTGAGCGTGACGGCGCGGCCGAGGATTTTGGGGTCGCCCGCGAAGCGGCGCTGCCAGAGGTCGTAGGAGAGGACGACGTACGGATGCGCACCTTCGGTGAGATTGTCCTCGGGCGTGAAGAGGCGTCCGATGGCGGGGGGAACGCCGAGCTCGCTGAAGTAATTGCCGGAGACGCGCGCGACGGGCACGACTTCGGCGGAAGTACCGTGCTCGCCGGGAACTGCGAAGGCGAGCGTGGAGCCCTCGCTGGTGGCGATGACGCCGGCGTAGGATTGGTTGTGGTCGCGGATGTAGCGGTAGTCGGGGTAGTTGTAGGAGTTCGAAGGCTTAGTTGGATTGCGCGCGAGCACTGCGAGCTGCTCAGGGGCGCGCACGGGCAGCGAGCGCAGGACGATGTAATCGATGAGGGTGAAGATGGCAGTGTTGGCGCCGATGCCGAGCGCGAGCGAAAGCACGGCGACGGCGGCGAAGGCACGGTTCTGGACGAGAATACGCAGCGCGTAGCGGATGTCTTGCAGCACGAACATTAGACGGCAGGAGGGGGCGGATCGTTGGGGAGATTCGGGGGGCAGACCGGGAGCCTGCCCCCAAACCCATCAGAACGAGAAGCGGCCCGAAAACTGCAGTTTGCGCGGCTGGTTGGCCATGGTGGTGAAGGTGCCGAAATTGGCGGCGTCGATGTTGGTTCCGGGCGCGGCGAAGTGGACGGCGTTATTGATGTTGAACGCGTCGGCCTGGAAGGCCAACTTGAAGCGCTCGCGGATGGCGAATTCGCGGCGAACGCTGAGGTCGAGATCCGCGTTGTGGGGGGCGAACAGCCCGTAGGGAGCCGACCGGGCGATGTTGCCCACGGTGTACGCGGGCGGATCCACGAAGGCGGTCTTGTCGAGGTAGGGGGTCGAGGTTACGTTCTTGCCGCCGCTGCCAAAGTCCCCGTTGATCCAGACGCTGCCGCTGAACGAGGGATTGTAATTGGGGTAGCAGGTGCCGAGGATTCCCCCGGAGGTGCACGTGCCGCCGATGGTCAGCGGAGCTCCGCTCTGGTAGGTGGCCAGGCCGGAAATCTGCCAATGGCTGATGATGGCGCTGACCACCGGAGAGCCGCTGTTGAGCTTGTGGCCGGCGCCGAAGGGCAATTGATAGACGAAGATCAGGCTGCCGACGTGCGCGTGGTCGATGGTACCCGGCGCTCTCTCCAACGAGTCATTGAATGGGTTGCGTGGTGAACCGACCAAATCGTCGAGCTGCTTGCTGAAGGTATAGGCCAGCGTGAATGTAAGTCCCTTGGAGAAACGGTGAGTAAGTGTGGTTTGCAGGGCATTGTAAGTCGAGATTCCCAGGTTGGCCCACGGATTAGAGATGCCGCTGTACTGGGGGTAGGGCTTCAGCGCCTGCGCGATGGTGCCGGTGAAATTGGGGAACGGGATGCCGATGTTGGGGAAGACCGCTTGTGCCTGCGCCAGGGTAGTCGCGGACAAAGTCTGGCCGAGCAGAGGTCCGAGCACGATGTACTGAAGGGGAATCTGATTGGTGAACGGCCCCGCGTTGCCGGCGCCGGGCAGGAAGTGGCCGCTACTGCCGCTGTAGGCGACGCTGAGCGTGAGGTCGTGAGTGAAGGATCGCTGGATGTTGAAATTCCAGTTCTGGTAGTAGGGCGGCTTGCCGCCGATCTGCGGGTCGCCATAGGTGATGGTCTGGGCGGTGCTAGGCCCCGCGATGGGAGCACCGGCGGCGGCGGTGATGAATCCGATGCCGTAGCTGGGGTTGAAGAATGGAGGGGCCTGGTAGGGCGGATAGCCGTTGGCCCAATTGAATGCGGGCTGGCCAGTGGCCACGCTGCTGAAGGAGGCGCTGGTATTGAAACCGAGCTGGCTCAGACCCTGCCGCCCGTTGGTGCGTCCGCCCACGCCGCCGGCGTGGACATAGACCAGCGAGTAACCGGCGCGGATGACGGTCTTGTCGTCGAGGCGGTAGGCCAGCCCGGCGCGCGGGCCGGGATTGATGAAGTGGTTCTTGACCGGAGTGGAGCAGTTACAGCCGTCGGTGCCGTTGCCGGCGAACTGGAGCGCGCCGAGGTGGCCGCCGGCCAGGGGATTGGCGAGGTCG
The DNA here is from genome assembly GCA_035578025.1 of Verrucomicrobiia bacterium. Classification (GTDB taxonomy): domain Bacteria; phylum Acidobacteriota; class Terriglobia; order Bryobacterales; family Bryobacteraceae; genus Solibacter. Next base: position 11,810 of record DATJYJ010000275.1, on the reverse strand, counting down.
GGGTTGAAGAACGACATGCGGTTGGCAACTTCGGTGAAGGTGCCCCACATGTTCCAGCGCAGGCCGAGATTCACGGTCAGGCGCGAACTTAGTTTGATGTCGTCCTGAATGTAGAGGGCGTAGGTCTTGTAGCGCCCGCCCGTTTCGGCGACGGCGTTCTGGGTAACACTGCTGCTATCGACGAGTCCGAGGAGGTAACTCGCGTATGAGAGGCCGGTAGTGCTCAGCAGGGTTCCCGTGGAGGAGAAGTTGGCCGTTTCGTTGTTGCTGAAACTGAAACTGGCCAGCGTTCCGGTCAGCGGATTGTTGTAATTATCCTGCAAGGCCTGATACTGGAAGCCGGCGGTGATGAAGTGCCTTCCTTTGGTCCAGAGCATATTGTTCTGGATGTCGTAGGTATTGGCGGCCTCGGTATTCACGTGGGCGTTGGTGCCCACCCAACTGATGGGCGCGTTGAGGCCCGCGAAATTGACGTCGGGCATGGCGGAGGTGGCGATGCCGGGAGGCAGGCCGGTGAGTCCAGCCTTGACGGGATAGTTGCCGCCGGCGGTGGCATTGCCGAGGGGGATATACATGCGGTTGAACGAGACGCTGAATTCGTTCACCAGGTTGGGACGCAAGGTGTAGACATCGTGGATCTGGCCGGTGGTGGCGTACTCGGTCACGAATCGGGACTGGGTGTAAGGCAACGGGAGGGCCGAGGTTCCCGACGCGTAACTGCCGGTAAAGTTGGTGGTGTACTTACCGGTGCTGAAGAGAGCAAAGAGGCGGTTCTTGTCGGAGAGGTTCAGATCCAGCTTGTTTGTCGTGCTGTCGTTATTGATGGTCTGGGGCAGCACGGCGAGATAGTTATTCTGAATGCCGGCATTGGCAGGCGCGGGTAGATAGGACGCAAGCGACTGTGCGATCGGAGAGATGCGGTTTGCGGGGATGGTGTTATTGGGGAATGGCGTGCGCACATTGGTTCCGGTAGCGGTGGTGGGGTCGTAGATGACCTGGGGGAAGGCGCTGAAATCGCCGGTGCGCTCAGCGGCGGTGGGGATGGACTGGAACTGGGGCGGCGTCGCGGAGACATAGCGGTAGCCGTCGTAGTTGGAGAAAAAGAAAATCCTGTTCTTCCTGATGGGACCGCTGACCGACCCGCCAAATTCGTTCTGGTGCTCGACAGGAGTGGTGGGCACGAAGAAGCCGCGGGCGTCGAAGACGGTGTTGCGGAAGTACTCGTAGGCGGCGCCGTGGAACTGGTTGCCGCCGGATTTGAGCACGTAGTTCGAGACGCCCTGGCCCTCGTACATGGCTTTGGCGCCGGTGGTCTCCACCTGAAACTGCTCCACGGCTTCCACCGAGATTCCGAACGCGAGGTTGCGGGTATCGCTCTGCGTGCCGGCGTTGGTGAGCGGCAGGCCTTCGATGTAGATCTCGTTCTGATAAGTCTGGCCGCCGTTGAACGAGCCGGTCGAGGGGCCGGCAGGCTGCGTGCTGTAGTTGTTGACGCCGACCACGAGGCCGGCGAAGGCCGAGGGATCGCGCGCGCTGGCGTTCATGGCCAACGGGAGGGCGCTGTAGACGTTATTTTCCACCGACCCGCCGAGGGCGACGTCGTCGGTCTTCAACATGGATGGAGCGGCCTCGACGGTGACGGACTGTGTCGCCGCGCCGATTTGCAGTTTGAGGTCGAGGCCGACGACGGCGAGGGCATCCAACACGACTCGCGCCTGGGTCAGGGTCTGAAAGCCGGTGGCCTGCACGGAGACGGAGTATTCGCCGGCGGGAAGGAGCGAGAGCACGAAGAAGCCGGCTTCGGTGGTCTTGCGCTCGGTGCGGACGCCGGTGACAAGATTGGTGGCCGTGACGGTGGCGCCGGCGACGACGGCTCCGGAGGGGTCGGTGATGGTGCCTTGAATTGTGCCGGTCCCGCCGGCCTGAGCGAACAAGGCCACTGATGTGAGGATCAATCCAACGAAGAACGCGACTGAGCGCATGAAAAGATCTCCCTGATTCGGGAATGACTCTATCATGCGCGGGCGGACGGGGAGCGGGGAATCGCGGGCGGAGAATGGGTTTTGGGATGCAAAACGGCGGCGATAGCGGTAACGAGCGCGACAGAGTAGTACGCAACGCGAAGATTTGGCCTGCGAGGCGGGCGCGTGCCGAGGAGAAGGGGTTCCTTATCGCGGAACGAGGGCGGACGGCAAAAAACGACCGAGCTCGCAGGCGAGTCCGCCCGCTACAAGGGCATCAGTTCAGGCCGCACATGCCGGGATTGCTGCATCGGCCGCTGGGGCAGACCGGCGCGCCGGTGCTCTTGGGAGAGCTGTTGGCGTGCGCGGCGAAGGTGGAGAGTTCCTGCTGAAGGTGGCGTTCGCCACACGATGGGCAGGCAAGCTCGGCGGTCTCGGAAGAGCGGCGCACCAGCTTTTCAAACTTGGTTCCGCAGTCCTGGCAGCGATATTCGTAGATGGGCATGGCTGAAAACGATCCTATTCCAATATTAGATTACAAATGCGGTCCATGACGCCACGGATCTCGCCGTTGCGGGTGTTGAAGTTGTTCACCAGGATGGAGAACGCCAGCCAACCGCCATCGGACCGCTGGAGGTAGCCGGAGAGCGCGCTGACATGCGAGAGCGAGCCGGTCTTGGCGTGGACGCGGCCGGCGGCGGGTGTCTCGCCGAAGCGGCTGCTGAGCGTGCCGTCCTGGGCGCCGACGGGAAGAATCGAGAGGAAGGCATCGCGGGCGGGCGAATCGTACATGAAGCGGAGGAGCTTGACGACCGTCGCGGGGGTAACGAGGTTGAGGCGGCTGAGGCCGGAGCCATCCATGAGATGGTAGGCAGCGGGGTCGATTCCGGCTTCGGCCAGGAAGGACTTCATTTCCTCCATGCCGGCTTCGAAACTGCCCTCGTTGCGGCGAACCCGGCCCACGGCGCGGAGAGCGAGCTCGGCATGCAGGTTCTGGCTGACCTTGGCGGTGACACGCAGGTCTTCGAGAAGCGGCGGCGAGACGCGGCGAGCGAGCTCGATACCTGCCGGCACCTCGGTAAGATCGGGGGCATCGTCCAGGTACAGATGATGCACGGCGGGCTCGCCCTGGACGGTGACGCCGCGCGCTTCGAGCGCCATCTTCAAAGCGTGCGCGGCATATTCGGCAGGGTCTTCGATGCCGATCAGCATGTCCATGCCGCGGTCGCGCAACGGGATGGTGCCCCAGAGCTGCGCATCGCGGCTGCCGGGAACGCGTTTGAAATGGACTGCTCGCGGGCCGCCCGCGGCGACGGTACGCAGGCGGTTTTCGATGCGGTAGAACTCGATGGGCGGATTGAGCGAGAGCGCGGCGACATCGCCGGCTGCCGCGCCCGGCTGGACGGTGAGCGTCTGGGTGTTGTCGGTGAGGGTGAGCGCCGAGACGGGGGGACCGTCGTCGGACTGCGGATCATCGACGGCCCAGCCCACGGCGTAGGGCTGCCAGACGTACCAGGTATCGTCACCGACGATGGGGCCGTCGACGCGCTTCACGCCCCTGGCGACGATCTGATCGGCGAGATCCTCGATCGCGGTGAGCGGGTTGCCGGCGATAGGTCCGGTGCGATAGGGAATGGCGCGCGCGGAGAGATTGGGGTCGCCGCCGCCGACCAGACGGAGGGCGCCGACGCGTCCGGCGGCATCGGGCGGGGCGTCCGCGAACACGCGGGTCTGGAAGGTGTACTCGGGGCCGAGGCGATTCAGCGCCAGCGCGGTGCTGAACAGCTTGGTGTTGGACGCGGGAACAAAGTAGCGATCGGGATTCAGCTCGTAGATGGTTTTGCCGGCGGCGAGATCGAAGACCTGGATGCCCCAGAAGGCGGTGCGCGCGGCGGGGCTGGCATCGATGAGCTTCTGGATGTTCTCGGGAAGTCCGGCGGCGGAAAGCGAATAAGCGGCGAGCGCGAGGGCAAGCAGGCGGGGTGAGATTCTCATCGGCCGGTCACTTTGGATTCTAACCAGATCAGGACGAGCAGCGCCATGACCATGAAGGTCCCGATCAACGGAATTCCGATGATGACGCCGACGCCGAGAAAGGATGCAAGGTACCCGAGAGTGGCCGGGGCGAGGAGTCCGCCGACCAGGGCGAGCGAGAAGATGCCGTTGAAGAAGCCGGGGTGGTAGTACGGAAACCGGCGGCCGATGGCTTCGGAGACCAGCGGGTAGATGCTGGCATAGCCCGCGCCGATAAAGAACACGCCGGTGCCGGCGCCGAAATCGTTGTTGGTGAAATACAGGATCAGGCATCCGAAGATGGCAGTGAGCACGCTTCCCATCAGGAGGCGCGTGTGGCGGGCGCGCGGCAGTATGGCGACCGCGACGAGGCGGCCCGTCATGAGGAAGAACCAGTAGAGCGCCAGAATGAAGAGCGCGGCTTTGGGGCTGGTGCCGACGCGGCGGATGAGGAATATCGGAAGCCATCCGGCCAGGGACCACTCGTTGCCGAATTGCAGGAAGATCAGGAGCGCGAAGAGCACGGCTCCCAGGCTGCGGAAATCCTGGAGCGCCTGGCGGAGAGTGGGCTGAGAGCCTTCCGCGGGAGCCGTGAAAGAGCCGCGCGCATAGTGGCCGGCGAAGAATCCCGGAATCACGGCCATGAAGACCAGGATGCTGGGCACCGTGTAGGCGTAGAAGGTGCCCCAGACGAGGAGGGTGGCGGCCATGCATCCCAGGCCGTACCAGATGCCGCCGCGATTCACGGTGCCCGCGGCATCCGCCTGGTAACGGGGAGAGATGGTGTGGAACAGGGCGAGATTGAGGAAGCCGGCGCCCAGGCCGAGGAACGCGAAACCGATCACGCGCAGCCAGGCCGAAACCGGCGGCGAGACCATCGCCAGGTAACACAAGGAAACGCAGCAGAGGCTGCATCCGGAGACCAGCAGGAAGGCGAGGCCGCGCCGGCGCATCAGGTGGCGGCCCACGACAGCCGCGGCGACGATGCCGATGGCGAGACTGAGGAAGAACGTTCCGACCCACGCGAACTCCTCAGGGTCGCGATGATAGCCCCACGCGGGCAGAATGGCGCCCAATAGCGCCATAACGAAACCGGAGAGCAGGAACCCGGAAAGAGCGCGTCCGCGGCCACGAACAATCGTGGGCGGATTTGTACCCGCAGAGGTCACGTGTAGTTTGATTGTAGCCGCAGTCGCGCTCAGAAGGTCACGCCGAAGCGGGCGACGAAGGTGCGAGGCTGCAGAAAATGCGTGCCACTGAACGTGGAAAGGAAGTTGTAGAGGGCGACTTTGTTGGTCAGGTTCTCGATTTCCAGCGATGCCGTGAGCTTCTCGCGCTTTTCGGTGTGCAGCAGGTTGTCGGTGCCGATACCGAAATTGAGCACGTGGCGCGGCTTCACGCGGTCGGGGTTGTGGTCATCGTTCTCCTGCCCGGCCTGAGGCAAGGTTATAAGTTTCGACGTGACGGGCCCGTTGCAGGACGTGATGGGGGTGGTAAAGGTGGCGAACACGTTGCCGCAGGCGAGCCCGATAGAGGTCTGCTGAGCCGCGGTGAGGGCCAGCGCGGCGTCGGAATCCGGCACTCCGCTCACCACCAGGCCGCTGTCGTAGCGCCAGGAAAGCGAGGCCCATTCGTGGGTCTTGTGCTGGTAGCGGAAGACGGCGGTGGATTGGAAGGCCTGGTCGTGATCGATGCGGAAGACGCCCCCGGCCAGCGGAGTGCCCTGCGAGACCAGGCCTCCGACTTCGGGCGGAAAGTAGCGGGCGCGGGTGTGGCCGAAGGTCCAGTAGGCCTGGAAGCCGTGCAGGTTGGTGGTGCTGAGGCGGCCGGTGAGCCCATCGAGCTTGGAATTGTGCCAGGAGATGGGGAAGGTGATGGTGGTATTGAGCAGCGTGCTGAAGTCGTAGGCGCTGTGCGTGTATTTCCAGAAGTAGTCGGCATCCAGGAGCAGGTAGCGGCCGATGGACTGCTGCAAGCCGGCATTGAACTGATTGCGGTGGCCCGGGCGGATGGCGGTGGCATTGGCGCCGAAGACATTCTGATCCAGGCCGCCCATTCCGGTGAGGCTGGAGAGCAGCAGGTTCTCGTTGAACGGGGTCTCGAAAGTGCGGGCGTAGGAGATGCGCAGCACCGTGCCGGTCTTCTTGACGTTGTATGCGATACCGACGCGCGGCTGGAAGCCGTTGTCGGTGGCCGGGCCATCGTAGTGCTCGCCGCGGAAGCCGATCTTGAACAGGAAATTGCCGGCCTTGATCGAATCCTGCGCATAGAACGCGTATTGGTTCACATTGCCGGTGGCGTGAAATCCGAAGAGGCTGCCGCCGCGGGTGAGATCGAACGGCAGCAGGCCCTGGGAGAAGCTCGGATTGGCCGTGAAGCCGGCGGCGGCGCAGGCGGCCGGATCGGTGAGGGTGGGAGGCCCGGCCGCATTGCCGCCGCTATCCACGCACACAGGATTGAACGCCGGGTCGGTGACGCCGAAGCCAAAATTCTCCTGCAAGCGGGTCTGCTTCAGGTCGATGCCGAATTTGATCTCGTGGGCGCCCTTGGAAATCGCGAGATCGCTCTTGACTCCCCAATTGAGCAGGGCGCGCGCCTGGAATTGAGTCGAGGGCGAGTCGGCAAATGGATCGCGGCTGTCGTAGTAGTGGAAGTTGTCTTTGCGGATGTAGGGATTGATGGTCCACAGGACGTGGCTGTTGAAGGTGTGCTGGAAGCCGGGGGCGAAGCTCCAGGTCATCACACGCTGGCGCTGGTCCTGGCCGAGCCCGTCGTAGGTATTGGGAATCTGGATCCAGTTGCGCGCGGTGAAAAGGTTCAGATGAATCGCGTTGTTCCCGTCGGGCTGCCAGTCGAAGCGGTCGAAGATAGTCTGGCTGTTGCCTTTGTCGTGAAAGGGCGTGAATTCGGGACTATCCAGAAACCGCCCGCTGCGGATGCCTTCCGCGCTGAGGAAATCTCCGGCCTTGGCGCCGCCGAAGCCGAGGCCGACGGAGCCGCCCGCCGAGCCGAACGAGCCGTAAGTGGCGTCCAGGTTGCCGAAGGCCTTCATGGCTCCCAGGCCGGATCGCGTGGTGATGTTGGCCACGAGGCTGGATTTGTCGCCGTACTCGGCATCCGGCATGCCGGTGGTGATTTCCATGCTCTGGATGGCGCTGGCCGGCAATTGCGTGGAGAAGACTTTGCTCTGCTGGTCGCTGATCGGCTGGTTGTCGATCATGAAGGTCGCCTCGGCATGGTCGCCGAGCGGATGAAAGAGCCCGTTGCCATCGGCGACGACGCCGCCGGTGGTGTAGGTGATGGCCTGGCTGAGCCCGCCCGCGGGGTCAAAGGCCGGCAGCTTGGTGATCAGGGTGCGGTCGGCGTCGGTGTGCGCGGACGGGTTGACTTCGAGCAGGTCCGCACCGCTTCCCTCGACCGTGATGCTGGTCTCCCCTCCGGCCAGGGAGAGCTTCGCGGTCACCTGGACCGGGACGGCGCTACGAATCGCAAGGTCCTGAGTGAACTTGTCAAATCCCGGGGCCACCACTTCGAGGTGGTACGGATTCGGCGGGACATTGCTGAAGCGGAAGGTGCCGTCGGAGGCAGCCATAGCCGACTGATGGAAGCCGGTGATCGCGTTGTGGATGGTGATGTTGGCTTTGGCGACGGCCGCGCCGGATGGATCGACGACGGTACCCTCTATGGTCCCGGTGTTGCCGAGCGACTGTGCGAACAAAGACCCCGCGAACAGCACAAAAGAGGCACTCCGGGCGAGAGCTCGCTTCATGTTGTCAGTATTGGAACGCCGCCGCGGCGCAGCCTACGCTTATCTCGCAGCCGGGCGGGTATAGCGGCAGGCGGGCGGAATTTTGCCATGAGCGGACAGGCTTACCACTGGAGGATTTGCCGAATCTTGTGCGCCTGGCGCTTGCTGACCACCAGTTGCAGCGAATTACTGAGCGTCAGACACCAGCGCTGGCTGCTCAGCGCGGTGAGCTTGCGGACGTGGTTCACGTTGACGATCGCGTTGCGGTGCACCCGCTGAAACTCAGTCCCGTCGAGGCGCTGTTCCATGGTGCGCAGGGACTGGGTGGCCAGCAGACGCTGGCGCGCTGTAACGATCCAGACCAGTTCGCGCTCGGCCTGAAATGCCAGCACTTCATCGGTATCGAGCAGGAGGTAGTCGTCGCCGGTGCGGCCGACGATCTTGCGAGATCGCGCGGGATGCTCGGGGGTGGTGACGGAGGCGATGGCCGCGACGCGGCTGGCGATTTCGATGGGCCGGTGAAGCAGCAGCTTCGCCCGTTCGACGGCTTTCTGGAGGCGCTCCGCGGAGACGGGCTTCAGCAGGTAGTCCACGGCGCCGGCCTCGAAGGCCTGAATGGCGTGCTGGTCGAAGGCGGTGACGATCACGATCACCGGCAGGTGCGCGCCGCCGAGCTCGCGGACCACTTCGAAGCCGCTCATCAGGGGCATCTGCAGATCGAGGAAGACGAGCTCTGGCTTCAGGGCGGCGATCTGGTGCAATGCCTCGCGGCCATTGGAGGCTTCGCCAACCACCTGGATCTCCGGAAGGTTCTCGAGCTCCTCGTACAGCAGGCGGCGCGCGACGGGTTCATCGTCCACAAGCAGAGTCGAGATCCGCGGGCCTTCCATATGTCGCTGTCAATGACGAGCGTGCCACAACCGGCTGTGAACGGGCAACCGCCGGCTGTACAGTATGAGAGGATGCCCCAACTGAATCAGCCGCTGCTCATCAACATCCTGGGCCACGCAGCGGGGGCGCTGATTTTCGCGATTTTTCTGAGCCTGCTGTTCAGCGGACGCGGGTGGTCGGGCAGCCGGGGCCGCTACCTGTCCGGACTGGCGGGGGCACTGTCGCTGGTGTGGAATCTGGGATCGCTGGCGGTGCTGGCGTGGCCGGGGCTTCCGCCGCCGGTGCTGGATATCGCGATCGCGGTGAGCTTCTCGGTGCTGAGCCTGCTGCCGGCGGTGCTGCTTCACGTGTCGCTCGAGGGCAGCCGGCGCTGGCTGGTGATTGCCGGGTATCTTTTGAGCGCGGTGGCGATCGCGATGCACTTCCGGGAGATCGCGGGAAACGGCGCGAAGCTGCACCAGACGGCGCTGCTGGTGATTACGCTGGGATTCCTGGTGCTGGCTGCGGTGGCAGCGGCGGGACCGGCCGTGCCGAGCCGACCGGGCCGGTTTCGCATCCTGGCGTCGATGTGCCTGGCGCTGTTCGCCATGTCGTTTATCCATTTCGGAACCGGACACGCCGGGCAGGCGTGGTCCAGCGAGCTGGTGGTGCATCACGCGGGGATCCCGCTGGCGCTGTTCGTGCTGCTCCAGGACTACCGTTTCGTGCTACTGGACGCGTTCATCCGCTTTCTGGCGAACGTGCTGCTGGCCGCGGTCCTGTCGGCACTGTTGATGGTGACCGTGTTCCGGCTGGTGCTCGCCGAGCGATTCGCGGAGTCGCCGCTAGAGGAAGCGCTGCTCCTGATGAGTCTCTGCCTTTTCCTGGTGATCTTCGCATGGCTGCGCAACAACGTGCAGCGCTGGCTCACGCAGGTCGTGTTCCGGCGCGGAGACGTCAGCGGACTTTCGGCGCGCGTGAAGGACTGCCCGCCGTCAACCACCGAAGAGCAGTATCTGGAATGGGCGGCCGCCCTGATTGCCGCGGCCGTGAGGACCAAACACAGCGCGGTAGCCGACGCGTGCGAGCTGGGCGGCGCCGGCGAACTGCACGGCGCGCTGCGGGCGGACTCGCTGCCGGCGGCGCGCTCGTCCAAGTGGCCGTGGGTGGAAGCGATCGCCGCCGTGCGGAGCGGGCCGGGCGCTCTCAAGCTGATTCTGCTCGGACCGCGCCAGGGTGGGCAGCCTTATTTGAGCGAGGACCTGGATTCGCTGAGCAGGACGGCGGCGGCGATTTCCGAGCGGGTAGAGGCACTGCGCAGGGAGGAGATGGACCGGCTGGTGAGCCAGGCGGAATTGCGCGCGCTGCAGTCTCAGATCAACCCGCACTTCCTTTTTAATGCTCTCAACACGCTGTACGGCTCGATTCCGCGCGAGGCGGCGGGCGCGCGGCGCATGGTGCTGAACCTGGCGGAGATCTTTCGCTACTTCCTGCAATCGGAGCGCACCTTTGTGCCGCTTTCGCAAGAAATACAGATCGTGCGCGCCTACCTGGAAGTGGAGCAACTCCGTCTTGGCGACCGGCTGAAGGTGGAGTTCCAGGTGGACGAAGCCGCCGGCAGGGTGCCGGTTCCGGTGCTCTCCATCCAGCCGCTGGTGGAGAACGCGATCAAGCACGGAGTGGCTCCGAACGCGGAGCCGGGGTATGTGCTGGTGAAAGCGGAGTCGCGAGCCGATGAACTCCGCATCTCGGTGGAGAACAGCGGCGCGGCGCCGGCGGGCGAGCGGCCGGGGCACGAGGTCGGCCTGCGCAACGTGCGCAGGCGGCTGGAGATATGTTACGGGCCGGGAGCGAGCCTGGAGTTGATATTCGCTCGGGAGCGGACCGTCGCCGAGATCGTAATCCCGGCGGGGCAGGCGACGCCCGGCGGAAGAACCGAGCGAGCGATCGGCACACGTGTTGCCGGACTGAAGTCCGGCGCCGGCTGAAGGCCGGCCCCACAAGGCTTAGGATCTGCTCCGATCTGAGCGCAGGAACGCGGCGCGCACCCATTGGGCAACTGCCAGAACGGCACCAGCCGATGCGCCGTACTCCGCCACGCGCGTCCAGGCGGCGCCGTCCAGGGGGGTGATCTCGTAGTATTCGTGCACCAGGCGCAGGAGCCAGCCATCGCCCGTCAGGCTGAGACCGATTCCGTACACCAAGATCATGGCGATCGCCATACCGACATATCGCGCGGCCTGCTGGTGTCCCGGCCCGAGCGACACGACCAGGAAGTTGGCCACCGACGCGAGCACCATGACCGACACCATGATCATGGCCGCGGTCTCACCGCCGCCGCTGCCGGCCGCCGCCAATGCCAGGTAGCCGAATGCCGCGGTGATCAGCGCCGAGAGGGCCACGAACGAGATCAGGTCCGCGAAAAAGCGCCGCACGCGCGTCGAATTGCGGTTGGTGAAAGCGATGGTCATCGCCGGCAGTCCGATGGCGAACACGTTGAACAGCGACACCCGCCGCGGAGTCAGCGGGAACTCGAGTGCCAGCAGCGCGGTGGCGAGCGTCAGGTAGATCACCAGGAAATTCTTGGTGAGGAACAGCTTGGCCACGGCGCCGACGCTGTTGACGATGCGATTGCCTTCTTCGAAGACCTCCGGAAGCAGGGTGAAGCGGTTCTGGCGCAGGACGATGTCCGCGACTTCGCGCGTGATGGACGCGCCTTCTTCCATGGCGATGCCGAGGTCGGCCTGCTTGATGGCGGGCACGTCGTTCACGCCGTCGCCTATCATGGCGGTGTGCAGGCCGCGCGCGCGCAATGCCGAGATGATTTTCAGTTTGTGCTCCGGCTTCAGGCGCGCGAAGACCACGGCGCGCTCCACGGCCTTCTCGAATTCGGCGCCGTCGCGCGCGTCCAGCTCCGCGCCGGTGATTACGTCGGACGGCGGGACGTCCCAGCCGATATCGCGGCAGGTAGCGCGAATGGAGACGGCGGAATCTCCGGAGAGGATTTTGAATTGGATGCCGGTTTGGGAGAAGCGGTCGAGCACGGGGCGGACGTCGGTGCGGACGGTGTCGCTGAGGGAGACGATGCCGAGGGGATGGATACGGAGGTCGTCGCGGGGCAGGTCGGAAACCTGCCCCACCAGCAGGTTGCGATACACGTCGATTCCGGCGACTTCGGGAAGGGGTGAAGTGCACTTTTCGGCCAGGATTTCGAAGGC
>DATJYJ010000274.1:0-8729 GCA_035578025.1 Verrucomicrobiia bacterium | reverse complement strand
TCGCCAACGGAACGCCGACGGGCCTGGTGGAGCTGGCGATCGACTGGACCCTTACGGAGACGCCCTATCTCGGCCAGAACGGCCGCATGCCGTCGCCGGAACTGCTCTACCAGCTCTACAAGGATGAGTTCGATGGAGCTTACCAGGAGGGCACTATGTTCGTCCTGACCCTGCATCCTTTTCTCAGCGGCCATCGTGCTCCTATGCATCACCTGGATCAGTTCGTTGCGTATATGAAGTCGAAGCCAGGCGTGTGGTTCGCCACCTGCGAACAGATCGCCAGGTACGTAAGATAGCCCTGGGGCAGGCTTCCGGCTGGCCGGAGACACGTCCGAGAATTGACATGGCTCCTGTCCATTGGATAACCTGACCAGCAAACCGAGGATGCCCAAGAGCACTTACTTCAACCTGGCCCTGCTCCTCCTCGCACCGGCTCTTCAAGCCCAGAGCGGACGCTATGGCCCCGCCCACACGTGGTGGGAGCCCGGGCAGGGCGGCTATCTCTCCTGGGACGAATCTTTCGACAATGCCGACGGCCAGGTCACCATTGCCAACAGGAAAGGCTCTGTCCAAACCAAAGACCATCCTTTCTTCGAACCGCTGGGAACCAACGGCCGCGCGTGCGTTACCTGTCACCAGCCGGCGAACGCGATGAGCGTGGCGGCCGCCACTCTGCGGGAGCGCTGGATCGAGTCGGGCGGCCGCGATCCGATCTTCGCCGCGATCGACGGCTCCAACTGCCCCGATCTTCCGCAAGACCAATCCGCGTCACACTCGCTGCTTCTGGAGCGAGGTCTATTCCGCATCGCATTGCCGTGGCCCCCGAAGGGCGCGGACCGCGACTCGATCCGCCCCGAATTCCGCATCGAGGTCGTGCGCGATCCCACCGGATGCAACACCAGCGCGGCATATGGCCTTCGGGGTGCGGATCCCGCGGTCTCCGTATATCGCCGCCCAAGGGTCGCAGCCAATCTCGATCAGCTTACGGCCGGCCCCGAAGGCCTGCGGTTCATGACCGACGGCCGCGAGCCGACTCTGGAGAGCCAGGCCACCAGCGCGATCCTGGTCCACGAACAGGCCCGGACGCGGCCAACCCCGGACCAACTGCGACGCATCGTCGAATTCGAGACGCAGCTCTATGCCGCGCAGGGTGCGGACGTCCGCGGGGGACTGCTGGATGAATCTGGCGGACCGCCGCTACTCGGCCCGGCCAATCTTTCCCACGGCAAGGCCGGCCGGCTTGCCGTGTCATCCGACGAGATGCCGCGCCTGTTCGATATTTGGCGAAAACCGGCAGGCGCGCCGGACCTCGGCCTCCAACGCGAGTTCCGCGCATCGGTGGCGCGCGGCAGCGACGTATTCTTCGCCCGCAGCTTTCGCTATCGGGTCGAGGCGGTCACCTGCGCCACCTGCCACGCCGCCGGGATCACGCGATGGATGGACATCGGCACGACGACTGCGGCCGCGGCCAAGGATTCCCCTGACCTGCCGATGTTCCGGATCACATGTGACCCGTCGGCCGAACCGCACCCCGTCTTTGGACGGGTTATCTACACCCACGATCCGGGCCGCGCAATGATTTCCGGCAAGTGCGCGGACGTGGGGGCGATCGTCCTCGGCCAGATCCGCGGCCTGGCCGCCCGCGCGCCTTACTTCTCGGACGGCTCGGCGCGTACCCTCCGCGACCTGATTGATTTCTACGATCGCCGCTTTGAGATCGGCTACACCGCGCAGGAAAAGCAGGACCTGGAGAATTTTCTTCGCGTCCTGTAAAGGAGCACCGGCGAAATTCGCTTCCGGCTCACGGCCAGGCTCAATATCCAGTGCGCCTCGTATTCTAGCGGCGCAGACACGCGAAGTATCCGCGGAAAAGGACTTCGCGCTCCCGCCGGTCAAAGACCGGCGCGAGAGTCTCCGAGCACCACGCCCGGATTTCGCCGTAGGGCATGCCGTTTCGCACCGCGTCTGCAACGTTGGTCTCGGTCAGGATGTAGTCGAGGTAGAAGGCAGGGGTCAGTACGATGCCGATCTCGAATGCCTCGTGTTCGCAGAGCCGGAAGCCGGTTCCGGCCTGCGCCAGGATCGCCGGACTGAGCTGGCGCGCCTGGTTCCGCGGCGGAGGGTACCGCTCGAAGAATCCGGAAAACCACTCATCCAGGCCGGGCGCGCCGCGGAAGCTTCGCCCGGGAGAAAAATCGTAGACTACGAGCACACCGTTTGGCTTCAATACACGCAGGGCCTCGGGAAAGAACCGGTCCAGGTCCACGTAGTTCAGCGACCCCGCGGCCGTGACGACGTCCGCGGAGGAATCCTGCAGCGGAATCGCCTCCGCCGTACCGGCCAGGAACGCCGCGAATGGCGCGGTCTTCGCGGCGAACCTCAGCATCGATTCCATCGGTTCCAGCCCTACCGCGCGGCGGGCGAAACCATGGAGGGCCGCCGTCGACACTCCCGCTCCGCATCCGACATCGAGCGCCACGGCAAACGGCTCCGTTCGCCCCAGCCTCCGGTAAACTATCTCGATTACGCGTGGATGCACCGGCGGCCGCGAACTCGCGTAGCCGGCAGCCATTTCCGGGGTGCCGAACGGATTCGTCATTCGACCTACAACATCGCGCCCGGCGAGCGCGGCGTCAAGCGCTTTGTGCCGGCGAAGGGCTTGCGGCGGGACATCTCGCAGCGGACCATGGATTTCAGTACCGCCACTCCCCGATTCCAGCCAGGGAACAGATCGATCCATTGAAATTCGGCCTGCACCGCACGCGGCACATCGCAGGCATCCAGCCGCACGGGCACGATGAAGATCTGATCCAGGGGCACGCGCCGCGCGCAATCGAGGGCGTAGCGGATCTCCGCCTGGAACTCTCCGCGCTTGCTCACCGAGTTCGAAGAGAAACAGGCCACGAAGAAATCCGAGGTCTCGATGGCGGACTGAATGGCGCGCGGCCAGTTCTGGCCGGGCAGGAGTTTCCGCATGTCCATCCAAGGGCTGAAGCCGGCCGCTTCGAGTTCGAAATAGAGCCGGGCGCACCTGGTCTCGTCCTCCTTCACGTAGGCGAGAAAGACTTGGGGCATGGATTGCGGCTCGAAGCGGAGGCCAAGGCGTGCGTCGGGGTAGAAAATGCCGAGCCCGTCGATCTCGACAATCTTCCCGGCGGCCAACCCGCGCGCCACCACTTGCGCGACATCGCGGGTCGCTTCGCAGCAATCATCCACGGCTTTTGCCTCCGCGCCGATCGAATTTCAATTTACCGTCGGCGCCGGTTCGAAAGCGTCCGAGGCCGGGAAGAGACGGCGCTCTCCCGTTGCGTAAGCCGGTCACGATCTGGTGCACCACCCGGTCCAGGCGGTCGGCGGCCTCGGCTTCGCTCACTCCGGTCTGGCGAGCCAGGCGGCGCACGATCTCGGGTTTCTTCATACCGGCTTCAATCTAGCAGGCGAACCTGCGGAACCTGGCTGCCACAGAGCGGCGAGATCGATCAGGTCCTTGAAGACGAAACGGTTGCCGGATCCAAAAAAGATTCAAAGTGCCGTGACTGGCGAAATGAAATCATTTTAATTGCGCCTTAAGGGGAGTTTCACAGGCGCCTTGATATTCTTGCACCAGACGACATCAGTTCGTCGCATCCCAAGGAGAAAGAAACGCAATGAAGAAACTGATGACCCTGATGCTCGGCCTTTCGCTGGCGTTCACCACCGTGGCCGTGACGTTCGCCCAGGACACAAAGAAGGAAGAGACCAAGAAGGGCGGCAAGAAGAAGGGTGGCAAGAAGAAGGAAGAGACACCCAAGAAGGAAGGCGGCCGCTAACCAGGTTTCAACAGCAGATCTGCTGTCTTAGCCGCGCGTTGTCAAAGCCGCGCGGCTATCTGTTTTTCTTGCCCGCCTCTCTCCCCCGGTTTTCCCGCATTTTTCTCGGCGCCATTAAGACACTTTCATCATAGATTCCGCCCGGAATTCCTGGAAAGGCCGATATCATACCGTAATTGACGATCAGAGCCGTCAAACCGCGAGGAAGAACCAGGAGAAACTACATGAAGAAGCTGATGACGCTGATGCTCGGCCTTTCGCTGGCATTCACCACCGTGGCCGTGACGTTTGCCCAGGACACAAAGAAGGAAGAGACTGGGAAGAAGAAGGGCGGCAAGAAGGGTCAGAAGAAGGGGGAACCGACCAAGAAGGAAGGCAGCCGCTAACCGGTTTTCGACTAACGCACCGATTTTCACAAAAGCCGCCGGACCGGCGTTGTCCGTGCGGCTTTTTGTATGTTTACACATGTTTCGGTTCCTAGCCCTTTTGGGGGAGTAACCACAGCGAACCCGCCCAGCGCCCTACCTCCAGAGCGCTGAAAACGACCCTCAATCAGAATAAAAATGAAGAACATCCTTACCTTTCTTGTCGCGATCTTGCTGGCTGCCGTGTCGGCGCTGGCGCAACCCACCGGCACCATACGGGGCACGCTGACCGACGATTCGGGCGCCGTGATTCCCGCAGCCAACGTGACCATCGTCGGGACGGGCACTCCCCGAACAGTGCAGACGCAGGCGGACGGCTCGTACACAGCCACAGGTTTGGTCCCGGGCACCTATCACGTGAGGGTGAATTTTCCCGGTTTTCAGAATTTCGACAAGCAGGTTGCAGTGAGCGCCGGCGGCACAGCCACGGTGCCCATACAAATGCAGATTCTGGCCGAGAAACAGGAGGTCACGGTAGCCGCGGACAACACGACGAGCGTGAGCGTAGAGCCCGATAACAACGCGACGGCGCTGGTGCTCAAGGGCGAAGACCTTGCCGCGCTGCCCGACGATCCCGACGACTTGGCCGACGCGCTGCAGGCGCTCGCCGGTCCGGGCGCGGGTCCGAACGGCGGCTCGATTTATATCGATGGATTCAGCGGCGGCCAATTGCCGCCCAAGGAATCGATCCGCGAAATCCGTATCAACCAGAATCCGTTCAGCGCGGAATACGACCGGCTGGGCTTCGGACGCATCGAGATCCTGACCAAGCCCGGCACGGATCACATTCGCGGTTCGGCGTACTTTAACTACAGCAACGCCATTTTCAATTCACGGAATCCGTTCGCCTCGAACAAGCCGGATTACAGCAACCGCAACTTCGGCGGCAACATCGGCGGGCCGATCAACAAGCGGGCTTCCTATTTTCTGGATTTCCAGCGCCGCGACATTCAGGACAACGCCATCACGAATGCGTTTCTGGTGGATCCCAACACCTATGCCGTCACGCATCTGACGAACGCGCTGGTCACGCCGCTGGCGAACACGACGATCTCGCCGCGACTCGACTATCAGCTCACCACCAACAACACCTTGACCGTGCGCATGGAAGAACGGTTGAATTCGCGCGACAACCAGGGCTTGGGCGGATACGTGCTGCCGCCGCCATACAACAACGACGCGGCGTACAACATTTCGGGCAACGCGCAGAACCTGATGGTTACGGAGACGGCGATCTTGAACCCGAAGGTCGTGAACGAGACGCGTTTTCAGTTTACGCGCACCTGGACCGAATACAGCGGCAACTACGTGCCCACGACCACGGTAGCCAACCAGTTTACGACCGGCGGCAACGGCGTCGGCAATCGAAACGATCTGGCGAAGCATTTCGAGCTTCAAAACTATACGTCGATTTCCCACGGGGCGCATACCATCCGGTTCGGCGCGCGCCTCCGGCGGGAGAGCGATCAGAATCAGAATCCACAAGGCTTCAACGGCAGGTTTCTTTTCAGCGGCGGCGCGCTGCCCGCGCTCACCGCGAACTTTCAGCCGATTCTGGATACCAACGGCAACCCGGTGCTGACCAATCTGACGGCGCTCGACCAGTACATCCGCAACCTGCAATTGACGGCGGCCGGCTATACGCCCGCCCAGATTCAGTTGCTCGGCGGCGGTCCGAGCCAGTTCACGATTCAAGCCGGCGAACCTTATGTCAGCCTGGTGCGCTGGGACGCCGGTCCGTTCGTGCAGGATGACTGGCGGTTGAGGCCGAACCTGACACTCAGCTTCGGGCTTCGCTACGAGGTGCAGAACCTGACCAGTGCCTATTCCGACATCGCGCCGAGGTTCGGTTTTGCCTGGGCCCCCGGCTCGGCCAAGAATGGCCGGCAGAAGACCGTCATCCGCGGCGGCTTTGGCATTTTCTACGATCGCGTCGGCCTCGGACCTTTCGAGAACGCCATCCTCAACAACGGGTACACGCAGTTGCAATATACGGTTTACAACCCGACGTTCTATCCGAACATTCCCCCAATTTCCACGCTCAGTGCCGGACAGAACGCCATCTACACGGTGGACTCCAACCTGCGCGCGGATTACAGCATGCAGGGGGCGATCGGCGTAGAGCGGCAGTTGCCCAAGAACTCGACGATGAGCGTGACCTACACTGTGAACCACTCCAACCACCTGCAGCAGACGATTCCGATTAATACTCCGCTGCCGGGCACCTACAATCCCCTGCTGCCCCGCGGCGCTCTGAACGGCATCTTCCCGTACGGCTATGCCGCCGGCAACCTGTTCGAGTACGAATCGGGCGGGATCCTGCACCAGAGGATCCTGATGGTCAGCTTCAGCACGCGCTTCAACCGGCGCGTCTCGCTACAAGGCAACTATCAATACATGCGAGCCAACGATCTGCCGTCCTCGCCAACGAACCCGTACGATTTTGCGCAGGACTGGGGACGCTCGAACCTGGACCGCCATCACAACTTCACGCTGTTCGGTGGTGTGCAAGGCCCGCTGGGATTGTTTTTCTCGCCGTTTATCACGCTGCGCAGCGGAGCGCCCTATGACGTACTGCTGGGCCAGGACGTTTACGGCAACACGCAATTCAACGCGCGGCCGGTGTTTGCACCCTCGGGCGCCACGTGCGGCGTCAACGGCGTGGTTTGCACGACCTTGGGAGACTTCCAGACCAGTTATAACCTGGCGAACCCCACCAATCTCGTTCCACGGAACTATCTGACCATGGCCGGCCTGGTCAGCGTGAATATGCGGGTGCAGAGGGTGTTTGGATTGGGCCCGAGCCGGGGTGGCGCCGGTGGTCCGACCCAGGCGGATATGCAAGGCCGTGGTCCGGGCGGCCCCGGCGGCGGCGGTCCGGGCGGCGGTGGAGCGCGGGGAGGCGGCATGGGCGGTCCGGGCGGCGGCGGCGGAATGCGCATGGGCCCGATGGGCGGGGGACGCGGCGGCTTCGGCGGCGGCCCGTCCAGCGACCACCGCTATACCGTTACGCTTTCCGCCAACTTCACAAACATTTTGAACCACAACAATCCCGGCGGATACCAGGGCGTGCTGACCTCGACCCAGTTCGGTGAGCCGACCACGGTGAATACGGGCTTTGGCGGTGGTTTCGGGGGGCCGGGCGGCTTCGCCGGCAGCACGGCCAACAACCGGCGCATCGAACTGTCGATGCGGTTCAGCTTCTAGCCTGGTTCAGGCCGGCTGAAGCCGGCCCACGGAAACATCGCCTGTAACCAAAAAGGGCTATCTTTCGCCACTTCGGTAAATGTCATCCTTGCGTTTACCGATCATAGCCCTATTCTCCGTATTGCTTGTCTTCGCCCAGGCTCCGGGCATCCGGACCCAGGTTGCGGGCACCATTACCAGCGTGGATGCCGACGGCAACAAGCTCGTTCTCAAGAGTGACAAAGGCGAGGACGTCACCGTTACGACCAGCGTTCGAACGCTTCTGCTCAAGATGCCTCCGGGCGAGACCGACGCCAAGAAAGGCACCAAGATCGCGTTGAGCAGCGTGAACGCCGGCGACCGGGCGGTGGTGGTGGCGCCGCAAGCGGCAGACCCCAAGATGCTCGCCGCTACCGCCGTGCTCGTCATGAGCAAGAGCGACGTGGCCAGCATTCAGCAGAAGGACGTCGAGGACTGGAAACGGCGCGGCACCACAGGAAACGTGACGGCAATCGACGCGGCTCAGAAGACCGTGACGATCAAGGCCGGCTCGCGGACCTTCACCGTCAAACCCTCCGATAAGACCACCTATCATCGCTACGCGCCGGATTCGGCGCGATTCGCCGATGCCAAGCCCTCGACCTTCGAGGAGATCAAGCAGGGCGACCAGATGCGCGTGTTGGGCAACCGGGCCGAAGACGGCACGACCATCCTGGCCGAGAAGATCGTCTCCGGGACATTCCGGCAGATTGCGGCGACGATCTCGGCCGTGGATCCCGCCAAGGGCGAGATCACGGTCAAGGATCTGGCGAACAAGAACTCAAAGGAACTGCTCACGCTGAGGGTGGATCCGGACACCACGATGCGCAAACTTCCCGACACGATGGCTGCGATGCTGGCACGGCGCTATGCGCCCGGCGCGCAGCAGCAGGGGGGTGGACCGGGTGGACCAGGCCGGGCTGGAGGCGCTGGTGGAGGAGGCGGCCGCGGACAGGGCATGGGCGGCGGACGCGGATTTGGCGGCGGACGCGGCGGCGATATCGGACAAATGCTCGATAACCTCCCCGCCCTGCCCCTCGCGGAGCTTAAAAAGGGTGACGCCATCATGGTGTCCACGACGCAAGGCGCGGACGCCACGCACGCCACCGCAATCATGTTACTGGCAGGTGTCGAACCCCTGCTGACGGCTTCTCCCACTGCCACGCGCGACATCATGAGCGGCTGGAACCTGGGCGGAGGCGGCGGAGAAGGACAGTAGACCGATTCGAAACCGCATTACCAACCCGAAAGAGGATGCGAATGCCCAAGC